>JANXTU010000150.1 GCA_025352235.1 Fimbriiglobus sp. | reverse complement strand
TAGTTCAACACCCTGCCCAAGCTTGCGCCGTCGCCCTTCGGCCCGGCCGCGAGCATCTCGCCGACCCAAGTCTCGACCCCGGCGTAGCCGTCGGCCAGCAGGAGATCCAGGCCTCAATCCGGCACCGAATACTTTCAATTCGTCTATTCCGTCATCCGCGTGTGGGAACTGAGCGCCGATGTGCTCTTGGCGGGCGGCCTCGGAGCACTGCCACCGGCCCTCTTGACGAACGATGCGCGGGGCCGCATCGGGGAGTTGGTCGAAAAGTTGGATCGCCGATTGTGCGAGCCCGGGGTGGGGGACGACACCCGCCGGACGATCATGGCCTCCAGTTACATTCTTCTCGGGCTGCGGTATGATGAGATACTCTTCCACGAAGCCTTCCAGAGGGCCAGCGGCATGAAAGAATCGAGCTCGTATCAATTCATTTTGAAGGAGGGCCGGCAAGAGGGCCTCCATGTCGGAAAACTGCAAGCGCTCCGCGAGACGTTGCTGGATATTTTGGCGGATCGCTTCGGGCAAATGTCGGTCGAACTCGTCGCCCAAATTTCGTTGGCCGACGATCTCCTCGCGCTGCGGACCGCGATCCGCGGCGCGAACAAAGTCGCGAGTTTGGCGGAGTTCCGGCTCACCGAGGGATGATCGGCGCGCGGTGGTTCTACACCTTCGGCCGCGTCGCAATCGCTTTGCGGATGATGCCCAAGACCTCCTCGCGTTCGGCCCCGACCAGCGGCAATCGGGGCGGTCGCGTGACCTCGGTGCCGAAGCCGCATTCGGAGCAGGCGAGCTTGATGTACTGCACCAACTTGACGTGCGTGTCGAGGTGCAGCACCGGGGTGTACCAGCGGTAGACTTCGCGGGCTTCGGTCCATTTTCCCGCTTCGACCAAATCCCAGATCAACCGATTCTCGGCCGGGAAGGCGTTCACCAGACCCGAGATCCAGCCGACGGCGCCGAGCAGGACGCATTCGAGGAACAGGTCGTCGACCCCGGCGAAAATGAGATAGCGGTCTTTCGTGAGGTTGATGATGTCGGTGATGCGGCGCGGGTTGTCCGACGATTCCTTGATGCAGGCGAACTTCGGCTCGTCGGCCATTTCCGCGAACATCTCCGGCGTGATGTCGACTTTGTACGCCGGCGGATTGTTGTAGATCATGATCGGTAGTTCGCTGGCTTTGGCGACGCTGCGGAAGTGGGCCATCGTTTCGCGAGCGTCGGTCTTGTAGACCATCGCCGGCAGCACCATCAGCCCATCCGCGCCGAGTTTCTGCGCGTCGGCGGCCCAGCGGCACGCTTCGTTCGTGGTATATTCGGCGACGCCGACGAGCACCGGAACCTTCCCGCCGATGTGCGCGACGGTCGCCTTCAACAGGTCGCGTTTCTCCGTCGGGTCGAGGGTCGTGTTCTCGCCGACGGACCCCATCATGATCATGCCGTGTACCCCGGCCGCGAGCATCGCATCGACGTGCTTCAGCGTCCCGGGGATGTCGAGGGAGAAGTCGGTGTGGAATTGTGTGCAAGCGGCGGGAAATACGCCACGCCAGGTTACGGTCATCGCTCGGAACTCCGCGTTGATCAAAGGGACAAGGTATTTCGGAGTGCGACCTTCGTCCGGCTCCGCGCCGATTTCAGCAGCGTTTTTCGATTTTAGCAACATCCTTTACTAAATCGACTGGCGTACCCAACCCCGGGTCGGATATAATGGTATTCTCGCCTAGACTTCTCCGTTGGGGTCCCCGATGCGCCTCGCCTATTCCATCCTCGCGCTAGCATTTACGACCCACCTACTTTCCGCCGCGGAACCGAAGTCGGCGTTCACCGCCGAGCAAGTCAAATTCTTCGACGAGTCGGTTCAACCGCTGCTGAAAGCGCACTGCTCCAAGTGCCACGGCGACGACCCCAAGAAGTTGAAAGGAGAACTCGATCTACGGACGCGTACGGCCGCGCTCAAAGGCGGCGAGACGGGACCCGCCGCGGTGCCCGGCAAGCCCGCCGAGAGCTTGTTGATGGAGGTGATCAACCACACGAAGGAAGGTTACGAGATGCCGCCGGGGGGCAAATTGAAGCCGGGCGAAATCGCGGTACTCACGAAGTGGGTCAAGGACGGCTTGGCCTACCCGGCGGGCAAAATCGGCACGGCGACCGAGACGGCGAAGAAAGGTTTCACCCCGGAGCAGAAAGCCTATTGGGCCTACCAACCGATGAAGCGCCCGGCCGTCCCCGGCACCGGGCACCCGGTCGATGCCTTCTTGAACGAGAAGTTGGCCGCGAAGAAGTTGACCCCCGGCGCGGCCGCCGACAAAGCGACCTTGATCCGCCGGGCATACTACGACCTCACCGGCCTGCCGCCGACGCCGGAACAGATCGAGGCGTTCGTGAAATCGACGGACGCTAAGGCGTGGGAACAACTGATCGACGAGTTGCTCGCTTCGGATGCCTACGGCGAAAAATGGGGCCGGCACTGGCTCGACGTCGTGCGTTACGCCGAGAGCAACGGCTACGAGCGCGACGGGCCGAAGCCCAACGCGTGGCGTTACCGCGACTACGTCATTCGCAGTTTCAACGTCGACAAACCGTACGGGCGGTTCCTCCGCGAGCAGGTGGCCGGCGATGAAATGAAGCGCAGTCCGGACGAAATCGATCCGGTTGTCGCCACGGGATTCTACCGGCTGGGCGTCTGGGACGACGAACCGGCCGACAGGGCCCAAGCCAAAGCCGACGGTTACGACGACCTCGTGACGATCACCGGGCAAGCCGTGCTGGGCATGACGCTGAATTGCGCCCGCTGCCACGATCACAAAGGCGACCCGATTTTGCAGACCGATTACTACAAGATGGTGGCGTTCTTCCGCGACATCCGCGAGTACAGCAACGACCGCAACACGAACTCGTCGAACAGCCAAACCGACATTTCGCCAGCGAAAATCCGGGCCGTGTACGAGAAAGAACTCCGCGAACGCATGGCCCGAATCGAAGTCATTCAGAAAGACATGATCGTCATCGAAGACGCGGTCATCAAGACGATGACGGCCGAGGACCAGCGGAATTCGGAAGGGCCGGATCGGCCCAAGGTCGTGGCCAAGGTGCCGGCGAAGCTCGATGCCCCGACCAAGAAAATCTATGCGGACAAAAAGAAAGAGATCGAGGAACTGCGCAAGAAACCGTCGCCGGTTCAAGAATCGGCGCTGTCCGTCAATCACGCCGACCCGCGCCCGCCGGCCACGTTCGTCAACCTCCGCGGCAATCCGCACGCAATCGGCCCCGAGGTCAAACCCGGCTTCCCGGCGATCCTCGACTTGCCCGATCCGGCCATCCCGACGGGGACGAATACCAGCGGCCGGCGGACGGTGCTCGCCGATTGGCTCACCGCCAAATCGAACCCGATCCCGTCGCGCGTGCTCATGAACCGCCTTTGGCTGCACCACTTCGGCAAAGGCTTGGTGCCGACGCCCAACGACTTCGGCAAACTCGGCGAACAGCCGACGCACCCGGAATTGCTCGAATGGCTCGCCGCCGAGTTCCGTGAACCGACCCCCGGCCAGCCGTGGAGCCAAGCCGGCGACGCCGAGACGATGAAGCGCATGCACCGGTTGCTCTTGACGAGCGCCGCGTATCAACGGGCATCGACGGCCATCGCGGCGAACATGAAATCGGACCCGGCGAACACGTACCTGTGGCGGTTCAACACGCGTCGCTTGAACGCCGAGGAAGTCCGGGACTCGATCCTCGCCGTCACCGGTGAACTCAACCGGACGCTCTTCGGGCCGAGCGTCTTCCCGAAGATTCCCCGCGAAGTGTTGGCGGGGCAATCGAACCCCGGCGACAATTGGCACTTCAACCCGGCCAAGCCGAAAGACGGCAACCGGCGGACGATTTACGTCAGTGTGAAGCGCTCGCTGCAAGTGCCGATCTTGAGCAACCACGACCAAGCCGACCCGGACAACAGTTGCCCCGTGCGTTACACGACCACGGTGCCGACGCAGGCTTTGGGCATGCTCAACGGCGAATTCACGAACGACCAAGCCGTCGCCCTCGCGGAGCGGTTGCGGAAGGAACACCCGGACAATTTGAAAGCCCAAGTGACCCGCGGCATCCG
>JANXTU010000128.1 GCA_025352235.1 Fimbriiglobus sp. | reverse complement strand
GTACATCGACCACCTCATCGGCGAGACGCGCAAGGCCCTCGACCCGCTCGTGACGAAGGCCATCGCCTCGGGCCAGGAGATCAAGTTCACCACCGCCGCGGGGGCGCGGTTCTTCTTGAAGAGCATCCCGAACGACGACCTTTTGAAGGTGAAACGCAGCGCAGCGGTGTACACGGAGTTCCTGAATCGCAAAGGCATCCGCGAGGAATTCCGCCGCGAAGCGGTGACCGAACTCGCCAAGAGTGAGACCCGGTCGGAGACGGCGATCTTGCTCGATGCGATCAAACGGCAAGACGCAGCCGCACAAGACGAAAGCGTCGCCTTCGACCTCGTGCGCATCCTCACGGAACGCAAAGCCGACCTTCCCGGCCTCCGCGCCGATCTCGAAAAGTTGGCCACCGGCTCGGCGACGACGCTCGTCCGCCAACTCGGGTACATCTCGCTCATCGCGGCCGACGATTCCCCCGAGAAAGCTTGGGCCACCGCCGTCAAACGTGTCAACGGCCTGCGCGACTTCGTGTCGGCCGTGCCGATGATCCGCGATCCGCTCCAACGCGCCGCGCTTTATCCGAAGTTGCTTCCGTTGCTCGAAGGTCTGCCGAAAGATCTGGCGAGTACGCTGCCGAAGAATAATGCCGTGATGGGCCGGTACGTCCGCATCGAACTCCCCGGCAAACAGCGGACATTGACGTTGGCCGAAGTGGAAATCTTCAGCGACGGCAAGAACGTCGCCCGCAACGGAACCGCGAGCCAGAGCAGCACCAGCAACGGCGGCGCGGCATCGCGGGCCATCGATGGCAACAAGGGCGGCACCTACGCCGACGGCGGCCAGACGCATTCGGTAGAAGGGAGCGACAACCCATGGTGGGAAGTCGATCTCGGCAAGGACTATCCCATCGACTCCATCGGCATCTTCAATCGCACCGACGGCAACCTCGGGACGCGATTGAAGGATTACACGCTGCTGATCCGCGATGCGAAGAAAAACGTCACGTTCCAACTGCAGAAGCAGCCGACGCCGGCCGAGTCCGTCAAGCACGTCGTGTCGGGGGAAGCGCCGGAGCGGATCATCCGCCGCTCGGCGATGCTCGCCGTCACGAGCATCCGGGGCAAGGAGACCGAAACCTTCCAAGCCCTCGCGAAGTTCGTCGCCATTGATGCCGAGCGCCCGGCCGCGATCCAAGCGCTGCAGCGCATCCCCCTCTCGGGCTGGCCGAAGGATCAGGCCCTGCCGCTGTTGAACCTCGTGACGGCCTACATCGCCAAGGTGCCGCAGGCCGAGCGCACCAAGCCCGAAGTGCTCGACGCCCTGCAACTCGGCGATTCGCTCGCCGGGTTGCTCCCCAAAGACGAAGCCAAGAAGGCCCGCAAGGCCCTCGGCGAACTCGGCGTCCGCGTCATCCGCGTCGGCACCGTCACCGACCAAATGATCTTCGACAAAGACCGCATCGTCGTGCAGGCGGGCAAGCCGGTGGAGTTCGTCTTCGAGAACACCGACATCATGCCGCACAACTTCGCGATCGCCGAACCGGGGACGCTGCAAAAAGTCGGTGACCTCGCCGAATTGTTCGGTAGCCAACCGGGCGCTCAGGAGAAGAACTTTATCCCGCCGTCGAACCTCATCCTGCTCGGCAGCAAGTTGCTGCAATCGCAAAACAGCCAGACCCTCCGCTTCAATGCCCCAGCGAAGCCCGGCGTCTACCCCTACGTCTGCCTCTATCCCGGCCACTGGCGCCGCATGCACGGGGCGCTCTACGTCGTGGCGGATTTGGACGAATACCTCGCCGACCCCGAAGCCTACGTGGCCAAAGAGAAGATCGCCCCGGTCGATGAACTGCTGAAGTTCAACCGCCCGCGCACGGAGTGGAAGCTCGCCGACTTGGCCCCGACGGTCGACGAACTCGACAAAGGCGGCCGCTCGTTCGCCCGCGGCAAGCAGATCTTCAACGTGGCCGCGTGCGTGAGCTGCCACAAGTTCGACAACGCTGGGCAGGACTTCGGCCCCGACCTGACCAAGCTCGACGCCAAGGAATTCAAATCCCCGGCCGATGTGCTGAAGCACCTCCTCGAACCGAGCCTGCGGATCGAAGACAAATACAAGAGCTACAAGTTCGATCTGCTCACGGGCGGCAGCTTCACCGGCATGGTGCTGGAGAAGACGCCAAGCGGTGACTATAAAGTGATCGAGAACCCGTTGGCCAAAGCCGAGAGCCGACTCATCAAAAAAGACGACCTCGACGGCGCCCCGAAGCCGTCGCCGGTGTCGATCATGCCGAAGGGCCTGCTCGATAAACTGACCAAAGACGAAATCCTCGACCTGCTGGCCTATGTGTGGTCGAAGGCCGACCCGAAACACAAATACTTCGCCGGCGATGGGCACAAGCACGGGCATTGACCGAAGTGCGGAATTCGGAGTGCGGAATTGAAAGCCCGGACTCTTTACCCCGAAGGGGTACCAGAACTTAGCCCAGGGTCGCCGCTTCGGCGCACCCTGGGTAGGGTGTGTAATGAAGCATAATTCCGCCGACGGCCTTCTTCGCCCCAACGGAGCCGACTTTGATAGCCTAGGGCGGAAGCCCTAGGACTGAGGCGCAGTGTCTTTCGCCCCGAAGGGGCCGGCTTGGCATTCCAACTACGCCGGCCCCTTCGGGGCGAAGGCAAATTGCTTATGATTCCTTGGGCTTCCGCCCTAGGCTATCAAAGTCGGCCCCGTTGGGGCGAAGAGGTCTGTGTGATTCTTCACGAGGAGCCGACGATGGCCACATTGCCCGATGTGATCGCAATCAGTTCAACGACACGGATCGCCGACTGAACCGCGTCGCACGGCCTGACCCCCGACGAGGTGGCCCGTTTGGAATCCGTACTGATCGATTATCCACCCGACGAAGTCGCCGGCGAACTCGATGAGGAGTTGCGGTGCATCTTCGGCGCTCGGAAGCTCGCGGAAAGGCCGGAATTGTCTCGGGCTGACATCGCCCGTGCGCGGGATGCCTTCCGTTCGGGCCGCACGCCATTCACTCCGCAAGATGTCGACTGACCTCGATCCGTTTAGCTGAGCCGTTTCAAGACGTCGAGGAAAAATATGCCAACTGAGAGTATCTACCGAACCGCGTGTCCTAAGTGCGAAAAACGGATTGGCATACGTCCCGACCAATTTGGACGGCGGCTTCGTTGCCCGGCTTGTCGTCATGTGTTCGTCACCGAGCAGCCTTCAGAATCGCTCCCGACAAATCCATCAGCCCCATCAGGGCCGGAACCGAGTCAATCCACAGCATCAGTCGATTGGCTTACGGCCGATGAGGCGAATGAGTTGGCACGTGTAGGCACCCATAAGGAATGGGCAAAAGCCAAGACGGCCGTCGCCTTCCAAAAATCTCAGCCAATGGTGTTTCAAGCATTAATTCAGGCGGTTCGAAACTCGCAATGTGAAATTGTGGAAGTTGATAGCGTCAATTTCCGGATCAAGTTCCTTCTGCATCTTCAGTCGGCTCCTAATAGCGAACACACCGCTTTCGCATTCGCCACTGGACACGGGTCGTGCGATGTTGACATGTCGAGCCGAGATGCAAATGCCAACGGCCATTTTGACTCGTATTATCACGCAATTGTTTTGGAGACGGGCAAGTATTTAATGTTTGTGCCAGAACCTCAGCCTTTGCCTTTGCGACCCCGGCGCAGGCGGAGGCGGGACGACGATGATGACGATTATTACTACAGCCGGAAGGGCCGGCGGGCCCGCAAGTCCCGCCTCGCGTACATCCTCTTGGCTCTGTTCTTCGGGTTCCTCGGCGTACATAATTTCTATGTGAACCGCACCGGGCCGGGGGTGGCCCAGTTGGTCGTTTGCCTGGTTTCGTCAGTGCTCCTCTGCGTCTACGTTGGTATCGTTGGGTTTGTAGGGTTGTTTGTCTGGAACATCGTTGAGATCATCACTGTCCAGAAGGACGGAACTGGTGTCACGATGGAGTAAGTTGGTAGTCGCGTCGCTAGGCCAAGTGCGAGTTGCGACAAGGCCAACGTCGGAAAGAGACTACAGTTGACGGCTTATCCATCGCGGGATTCGTCTCCGGAGTCGTTGGCATTGTGTTGTCCTGCGTCCCATTGCTGGGTGATGGGTAAGGCATGCTAGGAATTATCTTCGGCGGAATAGGATTGCTCCGGCCGAACAAAAGTGGTTTTGGGTATCGTCGCATGTTTCTTATCGCTCGTCTGGCTGATGTTGTTCATCATCCGGTAAGAAACTCTCCCCTGCAATTGGAGCTTCATCTATGCAACGCCTTCTCTCTCTCCTCGTCCTCGCTCTCTCCGTCTCGTTCTCCCAAGCCGGCGACCCTTGGCTGACCTTCCCCGGCGGCGATGGCCCCGGCAAAGGCAAGAAGATCGTCCTCGTGTCGGGCGATGAAGAGTACCGCTCCGAAGAGGTGATGCCGCAGCTCGGGCAGATCCTCGCCAAGCACCACGGCTTCGACTGCACC
>JANXTU010000074.1 GCA_025352235.1 Fimbriiglobus sp. | reverse complement strand
GAAATTCCAACGGAGACCTCACCCCCACGGCCCCCTCTCCGAAGCGGAGAGGGGGTGACTCCTTCTGCCCAAAACTCAATCGAGTTTCGCT
The DNA here is from genome assembly GCA_025352235.1 of Fimbriiglobus sp. Classification (GTDB taxonomy): domain Bacteria; phylum Planctomycetota; class Planctomycetia; order Gemmatales; family Gemmataceae; genus JALHQU01. Next base: position 3,555 of record JANXTU010000074.1, on the reverse strand, counting down.
GGTCTGGCTCCCCCTCTCCGCTTCGGAGAGGGGGCCGGGGGGTGAGGTCTCACCAACCGCAGAAAGTGCAGCTTTTGCCGACTGCCAGAAAGATTTGCCAGACCCAAACGATACGAACTTGTGGCCGCGCGGATTGAGGAAGCGGGAATTCGAAACGGACGATAGGCTGGTACCACCGTGGGAGGTTTCGCATCTATGTCGTTCTCGCCGTTTCAAAGTCCGTGCTTCGACCCGTTTGTACCGCGCCGCGAGTTCATCCGTGCGGGCGCGCTGAGTCTGTTTGGCCTCGGGTTGCCGCGTGTGTTGAAAGCAGCCGGTCAACCGGGGGCCAAGCCGCGGCAGGCGAAGTCGTGCATCGTGCTGTTCATGTGGGGCGGGCCGGCCCAGCAAGACACTTGGGACATGAAGCCCGATGCGCCGGTCGAGTACTGCGGCGAGTTCAAACCGATCCGCACGGCCGTGCCCGGTCTGCAAATCTGCGAACACCTCCCGAAGCTGGCGCAACGGGCGAACGACCTCTGCTTGATCCGCTCGATGACGCACCCGGACGTGAACCACCTGACTGCGACGCACCACCTACTGACCGGCAAACCGGCACCGGCCGGGCCGATTGCGGACGATTGGCCGAATTACGGTGCGGTGCTGTCGAAACTCGGTCGCGGGAAGGGGCCACTGCCGCCGTATGTGTCGATGATGCCAGTTGTGCCCAACGGCGCTCCGCGTTTCGTCGAGGAAAGCCACGGGCAAGGGGCCGGGCTCCTCGGGCCTCTGTACAACCCGATGCGGATCGACGCCGACGGTTCGAAGCCCGATTACCGCGTCGGCGAATTCACTCTGACCGGAGATGTCGACGCGGCCCGGATCAGCGGGCGGAGCGGACTGCTTGAAGCACTCGATGGGCGAACGAAACGGACGGAAGCCGCGCCGCACGTGCAGGCAATGGGATCGCATTACCAACGGGCTTTCTCGCTTCTTGCGTCGCCCGAAGCGACCGCGGCGTTCGACCTTTCGAAGGAACCGATGAAGGTCCGTGAGCGCTACGGAATGAATCCGCACGGGCAATCGGTCTTGCAAGCCCGCCGGTTGGTTGAAGCCGGCGTTCCGCTCGTCACCGTGTTCTGGCCGAACGAAGGCATCACGAACGTGAGCGTTTACTGGGACACCCACAGCCGTAACTTCATCGACCTCAAAACGCGGCTTTGCCCAACGACCGATCTCGCCTTCTCCGCATTGCTCGATGACCTGCGCGATCGCGGGATGCTCGAAGACACGCTCGTGGTCTGGACCGGCGAAATGGGGCGAACGCCGAAAGTCGGTCAATCGGTGGTCGGCGGCGCCGGAGCCGGCAAAGATGGCCGCGACCACTGGGGGAAGGTGTTCACGTCGATCCTCGCCGGAGGCGGCGTCAAGGGCGGTGCGGTTTACGGGTCGAGCGATCGCTTCGCCGCGGAGCCGTCGACCAACGCGACCACGCCCTCGGACTTGGCCGCGACGATCTACCATCAACTCGGCGTCGATCCACGCCTAGAAATCCGCGACCGCCTCGGCCGTCCGCTGACCCTGTGCGATGGGCAGGTTATCGACGCGATCTTGTCATAACACTTGCAAACGGCATCGCCTGCGGGGACTGTCCGCACCGATTGGTGCAGCCAAGTGAGTTTTCACACAAAAGTTATCTCGCGATAAATCTTCATTCGGGAATGGCCCGTCCGCGTGTTCCATCACGAGGGCACAAAAGTGCCCATTCAGCCTGTTGGTACGGGTGACCCAAGGTGCAATTCAGTTGACGGGCGCGAGCCTGCCCACGATCCGCGGCTACACGAAACTCCAGTTGCAACAGGGTCTACCGAAGTGTCGGATGTTTCTCCCCTAAATGCGACGCCACATTGGCATCGCCGGCCTGCGTGCGGCTGTAGGGTCAGAGTGGCTCCATTCGCGGGGGGTGCTTGGTGGGGATCGCGCCAAGCGACGGCTGACTGGAGGGCGTTCATCTCCGCGAACTGATGGCCGCAACAACTGCCGAGACCCCGCCGGGTACTGGCATTCGCAAACGTGCTCTTGGATCTACTCGACGAATGCGTGTGAAGCTCATGATGCGAAAATGGCTTCCTGCGTCGCCCCCGATGCCAAGGGCTCCCAAGATTCCAATCGGCCGCGATCTGATGGGATCCCCGAGACTCGGCGGCTCCAGTGACTCAGGCATCTCAGGTGACGGAGTTGTTCGAGGCGGGAGGGCCATTCGTCCAATCGCCAGTCCGCGAGATCGCCCACCCGTGTGCCAATCAACGGCTACTTTTTCAGTGCGGAGCCCAAGAATTCAAACAGGGCCTTTGTGGACGGGTCGTCCGGTGTTCCGAGATCTGCGTTGATTTTGCCGTGCGTTGTGTCGCGGGCTCCGAAGACCGTCACCGGAAGGCCAGCATCCTTCAGCACATTGCCCAGCCGCCGGGCTTGCGCACTCGTGTCCGGGTGCTCGGCGACGTGAAGAATGAGGATGGGCGGGATGCACTTGCCCTTTGCTACGTGCGTGACTGCCGAAAAATCCTTGTGCTTCGCGGCATCGTTGCCGAATTTCTCCCTGTGCCCGAACTTCGCCGGCGGCAGGCTGTGGACCCGCCACCGGGTCTCGGCCGTCTCGATGATGGCCGGGATGTCGAACGTGTCCCCGTCCACCGGCACGCACCCCTTGACCATATCCAGCTTCAGCCCCTCGGCCTTTAGGTAGCGGTCGTCGGTGCAGATCAACGCGGCGAGCTGTGCGCCAGCTGAGTGGCCCATCACCAGCAACTGCTTCGGGTCGCCGCCGTACTCGCCGATGTGGTCGTTGACCCATCGGACGGACTTAGCCACGTCCTGCACGATGGTCGTCATGTCCACGGCCGGCAGCAGACGGTAATTCGTAGAGACGAAGACGAAGCCCTTCTCGGTGAACACTTTCGGTTTGATCTGCACGTCCGACTTGTCGCCGGCCTGCCAGCCCCCGCCGTGGATCCAGAATACCACCGGCAGATTCTCGGCGTCCTTGGGCGCGTAGAGGTCGAGGACCTGCCGTTCGTTTTTGCCATAGGCGACGCTAGCCGTCGGCGTGAGTTTCTCTGGCTTCTTGTCCTGGGCGGTCGCGCCGGAGACGGCGAATAGGGCGACGAATGCCGAAAGCGAGAGCAATCGAAGAAGCATGGGACGCACCAGTATGAGGAACAAGTCACTGCGGCCCGGCCGTAACAAACACGTTGTCGGTCGCCGTTGGGCACGGGGGAATCGCTTCGATCAGCCCCGCCACCGAGCACACGGGCGAGTTTCAATCCACCCCCGCCGTTGGGCACGGGGGAATCTCGCCTACATCCAAGCCCGACGGTTTCAACCCGCCCCCACCGTTGGGCACGGGGGAATCGTAACGACCATGCCCAACGTACTTTGGACTTCCCCACGAAAAACGGGCGCGCAGTTAAGAGTTTTCGGAACATTCGAACTCCGCCGGGGCGACGTACCCCAGCGACGAGTGTCGGCGCATTCGGTTGTAGAACACTTCGATGTACTCGAACAGGCTCGCCTTCG
>JANXTU010000044.1 GCA_025352235.1 Fimbriiglobus sp. | reverse complement strand
CGGCGAGAATCTGAGGTGCGCGGGCCGAGCCGTCGGGTGTCATTGGGTTGAACGATCTCGGGGTTGCCGGCGCCGCATCGAGCGGTGGTTCAATTGAAAATGCTACGAACACCGCGCCGAGATCGCTACCTGTTAGCTATTGATGACACGTCAGCATGGCTAAGCCGGATTTATATTACCATATGGCGGGATCGTGGGCGAAATCCTCTTGAACGACCCGTCTCAATTCCTGAAAGCTATCGCACCGAGCTTGTACCTCGACCCAGGCTTGAGCGAAAGCCGGACGTGCCAAATTCGACCGAATGCCGGTGCTCCAATACACCCACACTGCCGCACTCACTCGGCGACGCTGGCGGAGGAAAACTTGCTCGTTGCTCAAATCAATGTACCGGAATAATTCGTCAAAAGCACGACGGTACTCCTCTTCCGGGAGGGGCTCGCCTAGTAGTGCCTCGACTGGCAATTGGGCGATCAGATCACGATACTCACGGCCAAGGTTGTCCTCAAATAGGGTTTGCGCGACGTATTTAGTTAACTTCAGTTGCCGAAATGCGAGGAACACGCCGATAGCTGATGCCACGGAAGCGGCTGCTGAGACCCATGCAGGAATTTCTTTCGGATCCACGTTTCGCTCCGATATTGTCAACCGCGACTGAAGTCTTCATCTTCATCAATCTCTAGCTTAAACGTTTCATGACCGCAATGCTCGCATTTGTAGGTGCTGCGGTAGGTCGTGCGAATAATCGGAACACGCTCCTGCCAAGTGGATGAGCCTGATACATGAACGTCACGACCAACCCGACCGTCATAACCCATGGAAGTGCGTGCCGTACTCGATGAATGTGATTGGCGTGTTACAAGCCCATAACATTGCTCTTTCTCTACCACAGTCTCATCGACCATATCTACGGCCCACCATTTGCCGCACGTAGGGTTGGTACAGCGTTCCGAAATGCCAGATATCAAAATTAGTATCAAAATTAGTAACGCTTCGCATATCATTGCCCCGATGCCGATTTTCCAGCCCCAATAATACCACCCCCCAACTACCAAAAGAAGTCCGACGAATCCCACTGCAAATCCCACTGCACATTCCACTAGAGTATCGCTGTCGAGTTTTATGGGCTTACTACTTTGATTGCTCGGGAGCTTGTCGTTTACATCCCCTGATGTCGGCAACTGAGAATTAGGGTCAGAGTGAATTGCTAAGGACTGGCTTTGATCCGGCGGCAATTCAATGGGTAGCGATGGGCGGCTCGGAGGAAGGTTCGCGGCGCTGTCATGTGACGAGGAACCCTCTGGAACGGATAAAAGCATGTTACAGCGGGGGCAATGGACGTTCGTCCCGGCTTTACGGGTAGCAATGCTCAGCGTCGTTTCGCAACGAATGCAGTGAAACCTTACCGGCATGATTGCCTCTTGCGGCCTAATGAGGCGTTCAGCGGAATCGGATCCGGAGTGTCCGAACCTCTCTCGATTCCGTCGATTTTCCAGTGACACCCCATCTGCTGCAACGGCTGGTTCGGCCCGGCATCGGTCTCGGCTCACTTCTTGAGGCGCCTGAACAGTACGTATACGCTGCTGATGGGTAGGCGAGGCGTGAATCGTCTGCGCGAACTCCCACCCCTCCTTCGCAAGCTTGTTGAACTCCGCCTCCGCTTTGTTATTGAAAAGGTCGCTTTCGACCCGATAGATCTTATACTCCCACTGCTGAGCCGTGTCCGGCTTTTGCGCTTGCGCGGCTGGATTGTTGCCCAGCACGACAAAGCCCAAGACTGCAGCGCCTAAGACTGCAGCGAATACCAGGGCAATCGCGTATACGACTTGGCGATTCATGGAAGGGTTCTCCAATCTGGGAAAGGGCCGAACTGTAATTGGACAGAATTCGTTCTGCCGTTCTGCCTAATTCGACGGGTCATTCTGTCGATTGTGTGTCGCCGCGCTTCGTTTAGCCGTGCAACTGCGTCACTGGACTAAATGCTTTGCCGCGCTGATGCAATCAAGAAAACCGCACGACCGACGATTTTTGCCCTCGGAATGTGATTCGCGCTGTCGATCCGCTCGACTATGGCGACAGTGTAACTGATTCGAATGCACCCGTCAAACAGAACTTCCGGAAAAGCGACAGTCTGTCGGGCATTTCGCCGCAATCGAAGACTCCGACCCCGGACGGGGCCGGCTCGCCACGCCTTCGAGATAATCGACCAACTTCACAAACGGGTCGAACCCGATGACATTCTTCGCGTCGGCGACGAAGTTCGAGAGGGCGTTGATGTCGTAGTACACGAGCCGGCCGTCGCGGTCGTCGATCATAAATTCGATGCCGCCGACGTCGATGCCCGCTTCGCGCATGATCGCTTCGCAGTCGGCGATCACCTCGGCCGAGGGCGTCACACCCGCGACTTTCAATTTCGTCTTCGGCGTGTCGACGGCGCAGGCCGAGCGCTCGAGCGCGACCCCGTCGCTGCGCTGGCAGATGTCGGCGGGGCAGAGGTTGAAGGTGTCGCCGGTGGTGAAGACGTCGATCGCGTAGAGAAACTTGCCGGCGAGGAGTTCGACACGCGTGATCTTGCCGCCGCGATTCGGGACGAATTCTTGGACGAGGGCGGTATGGTCGACGCCGAAGTCGAGCCGGGCTTCGTCCGCGGCGCGTGTCAAATCGTCGATGGTCTCGAAGCGCACAATCCCCGCGCCGCTACCGCCGATGTTCGCCTTCACGACGACGGGGAAGCGCAGTCCCTCCGCCGCCGCGGCCGCCTGATTCGGGTGGTTGATCACGACCGACTTGGGGTACGGTAAACCGAGTGATTCCAGTAGAGTCAATTGGCGGGCCTTCGAAGTCTCGGTCGTGAAGGCGCGGAGGCCGTTGACCGTCGGCACGTTCAAGCGGTCGAGGTGGGCGAGGTAGCCGAGGGTGTAGAACATCCCTTGAATACCATCGCGGAGATACGCCGACGGGCTCATGCGGTTGAAGACGAGTGCATAGGGCGAACTCGTTTCGGACGGATCGTAGCGGTGGGCGCGCGGATCGAGCCGTTCGTATTCGATGCCGCGGCGGTCGAGTTCCGCGAAAAGCGGCCGGAACCAATCCGGGTGTTCGTGGTAAATCGCGAAGGGGCCTGGGGCCGGCATGGGGTTGGCTCCAAATCGGTGATTCTACAATCGAGTGTATTGGGAATGCTCCCCCGGACACGGGCGGGGCGGGGCGAGGATCGCGGGGGAGTTTCTATTGAGCGCGGATGTCATTCGACCGGAACATCGGCTGGCCGGCGAACCGGTGCGCCTCGACGATTTGCTCGCGTACTTCCACCGCGGGGCGAAGCCTCGGGGCGAGTGGCGCGTCGGCGCCGAATTCGAGAAGTTCGCTGTCGAGCGGTCGACGGGTCGCCACCTTTCCTACGGCGAACCCGGCGGCATCCGATCCATCTTAGAAGAGCTGGTCACCCGCTTCGGCTGGGACCCGCACTATGAAGGGGAGCATCTCACGACGTTGAGTCGCGCCGGGGCGATGATCTCGCTCGAACCGGGCGGGCAGGTTGAGTTTTCGACACCGCCGTTGAAGACGCTCGCCGAGTTGAACGCGGCGTTGGACCACCACCGGTCGGAACTCCGCGCGGTGACCGATCCCGCCCGCGTCGCTTGGATCGCGGCCGGCGTTTCACCCTTCCAATCCGCCGAAGAAATTCCGCTCGGTGTCCGCGCCCGGCATCGCTTGATGGCCGAATACCTGCCGCGCAGTTGTCCGATGGCGTTGCCCATGATGAAGGCGACCGCGAGCACGCAAGTCGCTTTCGATTATTCGAGCGAAGCCGACGCCATGCGAAAGTTCCGCGTCGCGCTGATGCTCAGCCCGATCATCAATGCCATTTGGGCGAACAGTTCCATCTACGCCGGCAAGCCGACGGGGTTCGCGTCGTACCGCAGCCAAATCTGGCTCGGCATGGACCCCGCGCGGAGTGGCTTGCTCACCGAGTTTCTGGAGCAAGGCCCGAGTTTCGACCGCTGGGTCGATTACCTCCTCCACGTGCCGATGCTATTCGTTTGCCACGAAGGCCACTATGCCCCAGTCGAAGGGATGACGTTCATCCAATTTCTGCGGCGCGGGCACGGCGGTCGATTTCCGTCGTTGGCCGATTGGGAACTCCACCTGACGACGGTCTTCCCCGAGGTGCGGTTGAAGCACTTCCTCGAAATCCGCGGGGCCGATGCGAACCCGCCGGCGCTCGCGATGGCCGTACCCGCCCTTTGGAAGGGTCTGCTGTACGACGAATTCGCGTTGAAGTGTGCCGAGGGGCTTTGCGACGAATTCGATCCGCGGGAAATGACCGGCCTGTTCGCCGACGTGAGCATCACCGGATTGGCCACGAAATTCGCGAGTACGACCGTGCTGAGTTTGGCCGAGACGCTGTCGGAGATGGCCGCCGAGGGATTGCGGGAACAAGGCGAACTCGAAGGGGTTCAATTCCTCGATCCGGTTTTCGAGATTTTACAGAGGGGCACTTCGCCGGGCATGGCGACGCCGCAGAAGCAATTACGTACTACAGACGCGATTGGAACATATGAACACTAACTCCCAATTGTCCCCCTGTCAAGTTTTATCATCGGAATCCCATCGATTCTTCTCGATGTTCCCAGTTCGTTCTCACACGCCACGCTTTTGCGGACGCGCGTGGCAACGATTCTTGAAGGTTGCTAAAACCGGATTCTCCCCGTAGGGCAGAGTGGGGATTCCAATTCGCGGCGGGTTTCGCGGACTTAACCCGCTCTGCAGGGCGCAACAACGATTCTTGGAGCTTTCGTCCGCGGCCGTGTGTCTTTTGCGGACTTGCGGACGAAGTATTGGATCGACTACAAAGTACCTACTCAGAAGTGACCCCCAGGACGGATCCATGCCCGATTGGTTGACGAAGCAATTCAAGCACGCCCCGGAACTGGCCGCGCAGGTCGCCTTGTCCGTCGCATTCGGGTTCCTCGTGGCCGGAATCTTCCGCGCCACGATGGCCAAGCGGGAACGATCGGTGTCGCTGCTGACGACGCTGATCCTCTTGGCGGTGATGACGGCGATCCTCACGCTGACCATCGGCGAAAACACCGCCCGCGCCTTCGGCCTCGTGGGGGCGCTGTCGATCGTCCGTTTCCGCACCGTCGTCGAAGACACCCGCGACACCGCCTTCGTGATCTTCTCCGTCGTCGTCGGCATGGCGGTCGGCGCGAATCAAATCCTGCTGGCGGGCTTGGCCTGCGCGGCCGTCGCGGTGGTCGCTGCGCTCATGCACTGGGTCGTGCCCGGCGGGCGGACGCCGACGTCGTGCAAATTGCAACTCTGCATCCGCATCGGTTTGGGACGGGGCACGGATCAATTGATCGAAGTCATCCAACGGTACGCGGGGGAGCTCAAAGCGATCGGCGCGGCGACCGCCAAACAGGGCGCCGCAATGGAAGTGACCTACTCGCTGCGATTGACCGGCGAACCGGAATCGATGATCCCGCTCTTCGCCGAGTTGAGCAAAATCGACGGGGTGCAAGGGGTGGAATTGAAAGAGAACCCCAAGGCGTGAGGGGGGTCACGCCGCCTTGGCGTACAAATCCAACCGCCGTTGATCCAAAATTGCGACGAAGACCTGCCGGATTTGGTCGTGCCCTTGCTTCAGCAGGAACTCGGAGCTTCGACCGTGACTCTTGGCGCCGAGGAGGTAGTACCCCGGTTCGTCGGTGCGGAAGTCGCCATGCGGTTCGCCGACCCGCAGTTCCGCCGTCAAATGGGCGTCGGCTCGGTAGCCGACGTTGGCGATCACCTTTTCGACTTCCCAACTCATCGGTTTGCCGGCGAGGCGCCCCGCGACGCGAAAGCCTTTGTCCGGCCCGTGGCAAACGAGTTCGTCGATCTGCGCTTGCGGGTGGTACTCGAGGTTGCCGTCGCAACGGGTCGCCAGTTGGTTCGCCCGCGCGGCCAAACGGTCACGCTCTTTGAAGGGGTCGTTCGTCAAGCGCGTCAGCGGTTGCGTGCGGACGCCGTGTGTCAGCCAGATGACCCACGTCGACTGGTTCTCCTGGGCCAAATCCGCGAGGTCGCACATCGTCGTCGCCGCGCTGTAGCCGCTGCCGATGAGGATGGTACTCTTGCCGGAGTAATTGGCCTTCTTCGCCGCCCGGACATCTTCGAGCCAGTACGGGACTTGCGGCCGGGCCGCGATTTCCCCGGCGGCGGGGATGCCGCCGTCGCCGACCCAGTTGGGGCGCGTGTAGGTGCCGGTGCAATCGAGGACGACGTCGGCGACCTCGAAGCGCTCGGCGTTGTTCGCCTCGCGCACGAGCAGGCGGAACGGCGGCGGCGATTTCTTCGGATCGGGGCGGTCGGCCTTCCGCCAACCGGAGCGGCCGATGCCGAGAACAGCGGCGGGTGTCCGAATGACGTCTTTCAAAACACCGGTGGCAAGCGGAACCAAATACGCGTCGCGGAACTCGCGGCCGGTGAGGTATTCGGTATCGGCGGGAAGTTTGGCGACGGCGCGGTCATCGCGGAGAATTTGCTTGCCGAGGCTGGTGACGTTCAACCCGAATGGGGTGAACATTTTCGCGAAGCCCCAGCGGTTCACCGACTCCGCGATTTGCCCCTGCTCGAACAGGGCGACGGGGCAGCCGGCTTCTTTCGCGTAGAGCGCCGCTTCGAGGCCGATCGGCCCGCCGCCGAGGATTGCGATGCGCGGCAAGCCGGGTTTGCTCATGGTCGGTCGGTCGCCGGTGACAAGGGACTGTCATCCGGTTGCATCGGCACTTCGCCCTTGGCGACTTCAGTCGAAATCGTCGGAAGTTGCAACCAAAGCTTCGCGCCGATCTCCTTCAACCAACCCGGGCTCGGCTGGCCGTAGGGCCGGAACTTTTCGGGGCGCTCCGTGCCCTCTTCGACGAAGAGCGATCGCGTCCGCCCCAGCCGGCTCGCGGCGGGCGTGTCGATGAGTTGGGCCGAGTCGTTCGCGCTCATTTGGAACAGAACCCGCAGCGTGAACTCCCGCATCCCCTGCCGATCCACGGCCCGCGTCAGGTTCATGACACTATCGCACCAGGCGATGACGTGGACGCCGACGGCCGGGCCTTCGCGCAGAATCGTGGCGAATTGATCACCGGGCGATACGGTCTTCTCGCCGCGACGGCCGTAGCCAAAGTCCTCTTCGGCCTTGCGAAGTTCGCGCAGGCGGTGCAACCCGTGGACGAACAGGAACCGCGGCGTGCGCTCGGCAATTGTCCCGTTCAACCGGCCGTCGACTTGCGCGGCGAACGCGGAGAGGATCGCCCCGAGCTCGGCGCGTTCGACCAACGGCGCGAGCCGGAGCGACGTGCAGACTCCGCGGAGAGTATCGGCGAATTCCGAATCGTCCGGCGTCCCGTCGAGCACCGCGGCGATATTCGGATCGCGGTAACGAGCCGCCAGCGACACCAAGCCGGCGCTGAGGATGGCGAGGGCCGCGTCTTCGGATTGGCCAATGAGCAAGAGATTCGCCCCCGACTGCGGACGGAAGACCGCGGCGGTGGGATCTTTGATGGCGATGGCGTCGCCCAGCCAGAGGGTCGCGGGCCCGGTTTCGCCCGGCGAGGCCAACAGATGTCGGAGTTTCGCGTTGTCGGTGAGTTCCGCGGCGGCGCTTCCTTCGAAGACGAGGCACTGGCTCGGCGCGGTGGATCGGTCGTGGAGTTTTTCCAAAATCGCCTCCCGGCGATCTTCGGAGAGCCAGACGACTTGGAACGGGTTGTTCCCTTCTTGCAGGCCGTTGGCGTCGTTGTAAATCGCCTCGCCCGGCCGGGTGAGCAACCGCGCGGCGGAGTTGTCTTTGCTGAGGATCAACTGCGCGTCGGCCTCGCTGCATTGCAACGCGATGCGCACCGCCATTTGGTCGATGGTGCTGCGCGGCAGCGAGTAGCCGCCGCCGAGGGTTTGCGAACCGAGGATCACGTGGACACCGAAGGCCCGGCCTTGGCGGACGAGGCGGTCGATGAGCAACCCCGCTTCTTGGGACAGTTTGTCGTCTTCGACGAAAAACTCTTGGAATTCGTCGACGACGAGCAAGATGCGGGGCAGGGGTTCGCCGGGATGCGACTCGCGAAAGCTCGGGAAATCGTTGACGCCGAGGGCGCGGAAGCGGTCGCCGCGTTCGCGCAAGATACCGTCGAGACGCTGCAACACGCTCAGGCCGAATTCGCGTTCGCTCTCGATGGCGATGACCCGCGCGTGCGGCAGGTGCATCTCGGCGTACATCTTGAATTCGACCCCTTTTTTGAAGTCGATCAAATACAACTCGGCTTCCGTCGGACTGTAGGTCATCGCCAAATTGGTGATGAGCGCGTGCATCAAGGTCGATTTGCCGGAGCCGGTTTTCCCGGCGATGAGGGCGTGCTGAGCCGTGCCGCGACCGAGCGACAGAATCTGCCGTTTCGTCGCGCCGGAGCGGCCGATGGGAATATTGAAACCGGTCTTCGTGCTGGCCGCCCAGACCTGATCGGCCGTCGGTGCGATGAACTCGAACGGCACTTCGACGCGGGCCGCATTCCGGCTCGCTTCGCCGATCTTGCGCACGATGGCCACGATGTCCTCGCTGCCCGGCGGCCGGTCGAGCGTCAGCGGGAACGGCGCCAATGCCGGATCGGCGGCGCGAAATGCCCCTTCTTTCCAAGCGAGATTCAGCGAGACCTGTTCGAGGTCCGCGAGGCGAAAATCACGCGGGAGCGCCACGGCCGTATCGACGCCGAGGATGGTGCAGACGCCGCAGGCGGGGCCGCTGCTCATGATGCTGACGAGCCGGCGGGCCGCATCCGGGGTGAAATTCGTGGGGAAATTGGCGATGACGAGGACGCGGTACGGCTCGGCGACTTCCCCGGCGGCGCGGTTGTACTCCTCGATGCTCTTGTATTGGTTGCGGAGATACTTCTGGATCACGTTTTCCATGTGCTCGGTCAGGTCGGTCAGCTTCGCGTCGATCTGGCTCGGCTCGGTCCAAATGCGGTTGGTCACGAGCAATTCGTCGAAATCGGCGAGGTGCATAAACGCGGCGAAGTTTTCGCCGAGGCCGACGGGGTCGAAAATGGTGAAGCGCACTTTGCCCGGCGGAAGACCGGTGAGGAAGCGGAGCATCATCGCTTGGAGCGCG
>JANXTU010000264.1 GCA_025352235.1 Fimbriiglobus sp. | reverse complement strand
GCGCGTTGGTCGGCTAAGATTTCGTCGCGCAAGGCGGCGGCGGACTTGCCGGCGGCCCGGGACATGCATTCCATCAAACGCTCGGGGCCGTATTGCTCGCCGATTTCGTTGCGGGCTTCCACGAGGCCATCGGTGTGGAAGGCGATGACGTCCCCCGGTTCGAGGGTCACTTCGCGCTCGCTGTAAACTTCGTCCGGCATGATGCCGAGGAGGAAACCCTGGGCCGCGATCTCCTTCACCGTACCGGTGCCCGCTCGGAACCAGACGGGGTAGGGGTGCCCGGCGTTCGAGTAACGCAGGACGCGCGTCCGACGGTTGAGCACGCCGTAGAAGGCGGTGACGAAACGCTCTTCGGCGACTTCCATCAGCCGGCGGTTCATTTCCGAAAGCACCTGGCCGGGGCTGATGGTGCCGTGGGCGACGGTGCCGAAGGCGAAGTGGGCCATAACGGCGACCATCGCGGCGGCGACGCTATGCCCGCTGGCGTCGGCGATGAGGATGCCGAGGTGATCGCCGCCGGGTGAGGCGAAGTCGTAATAGTCGCCGCCGAGGTGGTCGAGAGCGGCGTAGTGGAAGGCCCACTTCAACTCGGGCCAATCGGGTGGCGTGGGGGGTAGCAGCAGTTTCGTTTGCAGTCGCCCGGCGGCGCGGAGGTTGTGCAGCAATTCCGAGTCGCGAGCCATAAGGGCGTCGTTCGACTGCCGGAGTTCTTTGGTGCGGATCTCGACGCGCTCGTTGAAGTACTCGGCGCGGTGGGCCATGAGAATGCGCGTCGAGACGAGCCCGACGACGCGGCCCTCTTCCAGCACGGGCAAATGGCGGATCTTCAACCGCTGCATCGTCTCGATGGCCTGATCCCAGCCCATTTCGGGATCGATGGAATACGGCGTAGCCGTCATCCACTCGGAAACGGGCAAGTCGCGCCATTTGATCGATTCGGCCACGGCGACGCGGCGGAGCAAATCGCGCTCGGTGAAGATGCCCAAGAGCCGGTCGGTCGGATCGACGACGAGCACGGAGCCGATCCGCCGGGTGTTCATCAGGTCGAGGATTTCGCGGACGGTGCGTTCGGGGGGCACCAGAACCGGATCTTTTTGCATCGCCGAACGGACCGAAATTTCGGATCGGATCATGGGTCTTTCGCGGGTCGGGTTCGGAAAAAACGGCAGGGCCTACCGGCCGCGGCCCTGCCCGAGGGCTACATCATATCTTACGACGATTCGCAAGGCACGGAGTTCAGCTCGCCTATGCCCGGAACGATTCAACAAGCGGCCGTACTGGCGTGGCGCGACGGCCGGATTTGCATGGTGACGTCGCGCAGCGGCCGGCGCTGGGTGATCCCCAAAGGGCAGATCGAAGCCCACCAATCGCCCAAAGACGCCGCGCTGGCCGAAGCGTGGGAAGAAGCCGGGCTTCTCGGCCGCGTCGAGCCCGAACCGCTGGGTCGCTTCCGGTACGAAAAAAACGAGATGATCCACGAGGTCGCAGTTTACCGGATGACGGTGACGACCGAGCGCGCCGAATGGCCCGAGAAAAACCAACGCCGCCGCGAGTGGGTGCCGGCGGCGGAGGCGATCGCGCGCATCGAGGAAGACGAACTCCGAGAGATCGTCGCGAAGTTGGTCGCATCGGAGACCACAACGGTCGATGTATGACCGAATCCACGAAAAAGCCCGGCCCCCTTTCGAGGGGCCGGGCCGAAGTGATTCCGAGAACCACTCCGATTATTTACTGCGGTCCGAACCCGGCAGCAGGTTCACTTTCGGCGTCGGGATGTCCACGGCCGGGCCGGTGAAGACCGTGCTGGCCGTGTATTCCAACATGCTGCGGTCGCTCGACACTTTACCGACCACGCGGATCCCTGGGAGCGACGGCGAGATGCTGTCGAACTTGGTTTCCACGGACGGGGTGACGAGCGGCATGTTGGCACCGGTGTTGCCGCCGGTGAAGACCGTGAGGTCCGGGCTGGCGAGGCCGGCCCCGCCGCCGATGCCCGAAGGCACGTACGACTTCGGCGCGGCGGTCGTTACCAACCGAGCTTCCGAATCTTCGGCCGGGACGTTGGCCAAATCCTTGCGGCTCCCGCCATCGAGTTTGAATTCGACCGGCTTAGGGTCGTTCAGATCGATGGCGAAGAGTTCAAACGATTCCTTCGGCGTGCCGGGGAACTTCGTGACCTTCACGAGAGCCTTGTTGCCAACCGCGCGACCGAGGCTGGTCTTCACGGTCACTTTGTAGGTACCCGTGAAGGCTTCCGAGGCCGCGTAGCTTTCGGAGCGGTCGTCGTCGCCCTGTTCGAGGATGTCGCACTTCAGAACGCCGCCGCCGCTGGTGCGTTTGGAGGTCGCCGAGGCGGTCGACCCGCTCGGTTCGGCGACGATCAGGTCGAGGTCGCCTTGGCCCTGCCAGCGGAGTTCCACGAGGAGGTCGCGGACTTTCGATTCGGCCAAACCTTTGTTGACGAGGTCGGCGTCGGCGTTGCGGCCGGCGTCGGTCAGTTTCTTGGCGATCTTGCCGACGCGAGCCTTGGTTTGCTTCGTGTAATCGACGCCGTCGTTGGTCCAGTCACGCTTCATCAGGTTTTCGGTGGCCCAGCCGACGACGTCGGTAGCCACATCACTCGAACGTTCGACGTAGACGAGGGCGTTGGCGTAAGCGTCGGGCATGTTCGGCTCGAGGGCCGCGGCCCGCTTGCAGAGTTCGATCGCGGCGCCGTGATTCTTGAGTTCGCTCTCGGCCTTGGCGGCTTTGATGTACTCCTTGGCGTTGGTCGGATCGAGGTCGATCCCGGACAGCGAAGCCCGTTCGATTTCGGCCGGCGACGCCTTGCTCGATTGCAGGGCGATCGCGAGGGCTTCGTGGGTCCAGTTGGCGTTGGCCCGACCGTGGCGGATCGTCGCCTTCAAGACTTCGGCCGTTTGGTCGTACTCCTTGGCTTCGTTCATGATGTCGATGGCGTTGACCGCGAGCATCGGATCGTCGATGAACTTGCCGAGCGCTTCGTTCCAGACCTTCTTCATGTCGCCCCTGGCCGCTTTGACCATGGCCCGGGGGTCTTCGTTCGGGTTGAGCACCTTCGGCGCGTCGGCGTTGACTTGGCCGAGCCCGTTGGGTTTGCCGCCGGGCGGGTTGGCTTGGACGCCGCCGGCGGCGCCCTGCACCTTGAGCTTGAAAGACGTGGTCGGGTGGTAGCGGGTCGAACCGCGGATCACGAGGGCCCGAACCGGCGGGTAGAACCCGAGGGAGTTCAGTTGAGCCGGAGGCACCGTTGGGGCGGCTTCTTCGCCGGGGGCCGTCGCAGGCGGGGGCACACCGGGGATGACGCTGTCCCATTCGCCGCGGGCGACGACGGTTTGAATCAAGGCCGTGAGGAACCGGCTTTGGTCGTTCCCTTGGATACCGAACTGACCGCCGAGGTTACCGAACTGGCCGAGTTGGCCACCGGTGGCTCCGAGGGCACCGCCGCCGACGCCGAGGTTGTTACCCTGGCCACCTTGGCCGAGCTGACCGCCGGCGATGCCGAGCATCCCGCCGCCGCCCATCCCGCCGAGCATCCCGCCGCCGCCGCCGCCGTTGAAGCCGCCGCCGCCGCCGCCGTTGAAGCCGCCGCCGCCGTTGAAGCCGCCGTTGCCGGCATTGCCGAACTGTTGGGCTTGGCCGACGCCGAAGATCGACAGTTGCGAAGCTTGGAACTGCGAGTTCTGTTGGAGGGTCTGCGGGTTGACCGACGACGGGATCGCGAGCACGAGGTCGGCGACCGCGAAGGCGAGGGTGACCTTTTCTTCGAGGCGCTGCTCGAGAGTCGTGATCTCGATGTATTCCGGCCGGACGATGTACGACGCTTTGATGTCGAGCAAGGCGACGTCGAGGAAGCTGCCCAGGGTCACGCCCGAGAGATTCGAATCGAGTTTGAACTTGCGGTCCATGATCTCGCCGTCGGCCATGTCCCCCAATCTGAACAGGTCTTCGCGGACGACGATCTTGATTTCGAACTGCTTTTCGAGCTGCTCCTTGAGCGTCCGCAGCGGCGTATCTTTGAGGCTGCCCGGGAAGTTCGTGCGCTGGTCTTCGAGGATCGAACGGATTTTCTTCATGCGCACGCGGGCCGTCGGGTCCCCGCCGATATCGTAGGTCGTGTAATTCTCTTTGCGGTTGGCCGTTAGCTCGCGCCAGACCGATGCCGGTGGGAAGTGGACGGGCGGTTCGTCCGGATACGGGATGAACGACTTCTCGACTTGCAGCATGCACATGAGGTAGCGGTCTTCGCGGATCCGCTTCAGTTCGGTGAATTCGCGGAGGTTCGTCGCCGATTGGCCGATGCGGTACGTCGCCGTGACTTCCGGCGGGATCGCTTGGCCGCGGCTGATGCGCTCTTGGGCCATCACTTGGGCTTCTTGGTAGGCCAGCTCGAACCGGGCTTGGCTCATGAGGTCGCGGAAGCGGTCGATGCGGGCCTTCGTTTGTTCTTCCTGCGACAGGATGCGGTCGTTTTCGTTCAGCTTGTACCGGGCTTGGCTGATGCGGTCGCGCTCGGCCGAGAGCCGGCGTTTGATTTCGGCACCCTGCACTTGGATGTCCCGCATCGAGGCTTCGAGGTCGGAAGTCAAGCGGCGGCGGACATCGTCGGACAGGTCGCTATTGAGGAGGACCGTTTCGCGTTGGCGTTTGAGGTCTTCGACGGCGCGATCCGGGTCGGTCGATTTCAGCACGCGGACTTGCTTAAGCGTTTCTTCGACGATGGCGCGGGCTTCTTGGTCCGCGGCGGCGCGGGCCGCTTGCGCCCGTTGAATGCCGCCCGCAGCCGGCGCGACCGGCGGGGGCACAGCGCCCGGAGCGGGTTCTTGCAAGGAGATGAGCGCCCGGCCGACTTTCTCGTTCCGATTCACACGCTCCTTCAGCTTTTCCTTCGTCGTGGCGCCCGAGCGGAGTTGGGCGACGACTTTCGTCCCGGCGATCGCTTCGGCGTTCGACGGGTCGATCTTCACGGCGGCTTGGAACAGTTTCTCGGCGTGGTCGAAGCGGTCGGCGGAAATCGCCTTCATCCCGAGTTCAACGAATTCGTCGCGGAACAGGCGGAACTGTTCCCCGGCCATGGCCAAAGCCCGGTCAGCCGCGAGGATCACGGGGGCGTCTTTCGAACCGGCCGACATCCACTGGTCGAGCATCGCGCTCAGGAAGAAATGGTCGACGCTGGCGGCGGGGAGCCGATCGGCGAGATCGACCGACGTCTTCTTGTCACCGACGCGGCCGTCGATTTTCAGCGTCAAGTTCGCCACCGGGCCGGGGAGCTTGCCGAGCACGAGCGTGCTGCGGTCGGCCCGGAGCGGCGGGAGGCGATTCGGGAGCAGTTCAATCCCGGCGATGCCGAAAGTCGTTTTGTCAGCTTTGAGGACGGGAACGTCGAAGGCGGCGGTCAGCCGTTTGTTGAATTCGGTGCTGCCGGTGGTGCCGGCGAGGTTTTCCTTGGCCCGGATCACGCAGCCGCCGGTCGACATGCTGAGGCCGTGGAGGTTGTTCGCGGAGACCGTCAGACCGAGGGGCACGGCGAAAAACTGGGCGTTTTTATCGACGAGCTTCTCGCCGAGTTCGACGCGGACTTTTTCCGTGATCGGCGTCCCCGAGGTGCTTTCGCCGTCCCCGAGGAAGAGGACGATCTGCTGGCGACCGGCTTTTTGCTCGAACGACTTGACCGCGGTTTCGAGGCCCGCTTTCAGGTCGATGGCCCCGGCGGCGTATTCGAGGTTGCCGAGGCGCAGCACCGTTTCGTTGATGACTTTGTCCGTCGGCGATTTGAAACCGGCCGTGAGCGACCGGGTGAATTCGGCACCGTGGATGTTGAGCGTCCAGATGTCGAGGCGGTCGTCGGCCCCGAGTTTCTTGCCGAGAGTCTCGATGATGAGCCCGGCTTGCTTCATCGGGTCGCCGGCTTGGCTCGCCGACGTGTCGACGAGGACGAGGATGTCTCGGGGGCGGGCGGCGCTGGCCGGGAGGACCGGCTTGACCTGCCAGGCGAAGATCGTTTCGCCGGCGGGGTTCTTGTAGGCCAGTACCGGTTTGTCGCTGAACTTGGTTTTGGCCAGTTCGTCGATGACCTTATTGGCGTCGAATTTGGGCGTCGCCGCAGCGACGGGTGCGGCGGGAACCGATGTGGAACCGGGCCGAACATCGCCGAACACGGTGGTCCCGACGACGGCGCAAACGGCCGCGCCTCCGAGAACCGCGCTCAGCAGCCTGAGGCTTTTGACAAGGGTCATGGCCCGGGCGCTCCTGGGTAGGTTCGACGGATCGGGGTCAACAACCGCGAGCCGCAGAACACAAAGAACGGGATGAGTGACAATTATAAGGTCGGGAACCCGCGTTCCGCTATCCGATCTTGCCGAAAAGCTTCTCACACCGAGTGTAACGGCGCGAGGCCTCTCGCACAATCGCGCCGATCCAATCCGGCACGGATCCGAACTAAGTCCGGAGCGGTGATCCCAACTCTACCCGGTTCAACGCCCACTGTGGCCGAGTGTTGGCGCGAAAGCGCAATCCCCGGTGTTCACCGCGAGGCGCATTCGCGCCGGGCGTTGCATCCGGCACCGTCGGTGGAACTGCGGGAGATCGGATTGGGGGCGGATTTGCGAAGATTGGAAAAGGTTGGCCGGAATAGGAGCGAACCGCGGGCGAATCGGAGGGGGAATTCCGATTCGGCATCCGCGGTTCGCGTCAAGCCGGTGCGTCGGGGGCTACACCGGCTTGGTTCGTAGCGGAAGTCGCCAGACTTCCGATTTCCGTTCCATTTGAAAGCCGCTCAAAAGCACGGAAGTCTGGCGACTTCCGCTACGAAAGGCTTACTTCGGTTGGGAATCGTCATTCGAGGCGGATTTCGCCAGTTTCCGCTTCGCCGCAGCCGCCGCCAACACGCCGAGGCCCACGAGGCCTGAAATCAGCGTCATCGGTTCGGGGACTTCGCTCGGGCGCACGGGGCCGGGGCAAACGCAGGGCGTTTTCGGAATTTCTTTGGGGATCACGACCACCGGCGGCACCGGGGGCACCACGACCACCGGCGGAGGCGATACGGGGATGATCGGGGAGACCGGCGAGACCTTCACTTCGTCGGAGGTCACGGGCACCGGTGGGAAAAAGGCCAACGCTCCCGAAGACAGCACTGTGAAGGCTGCGCAACCCAGAGCGGCGGCGGGCACGCATTTGAACAGACGAACGACCATGGCATCCTCTTCCCGTCGTAGACCGGTGGAAAGTCCTTTTCCGTACCAAGATTATCGGCGGGGGGAGCGGGACGGTTGAAGGGATTTCAACCGATGTTCCCGAATTGACCACGCGTCCGGAGATCCCGCAGATTTGCCATATTCCGCAAAATCCGCAGAATCAGCCCATCGGTCATTTTCCGCAGGGCACTCCCAGCGGGCTCGCTTTTCCGAATTCCCGGGTTGCCCCAACCCGCTTGGCTTGCATCTTCGAACACGGCGCGGTCGATTTGGATTGCAGAAGACAAGGACCGTCTCCGATCCGGTGCATTCACCACGCCGGGGCGGGTCAGGAGGATTTTTCATGCGCCTTCGCACTGCAGGCGTCGGGTTTGCACTCGCTCTCTCGGCGTCTCCCTCGGTGGCCCAAGGGCCCCCGGCCGCCACGCTCGGTCAGTTGCGCCCCGTCGAAGACTCCCCGACCACGGCCCGCGGCCAATTCCCCGACCCGCGCACCGTACCCGCCCCGGCCGCGCCTTCCCGACCTCTGTTCCGAATGCAGCCGGCGCCGACTCCCGGAGCCCCCGCAGGCGGGGCGCCGACCGGGCCGCCAAAACCGATCCCGAACCCGATGGTGACGGAATACCGCGATCAAAACGGTCAGCCGATTCCCTATGGCCAACCGATTCCGATCGGATCGCCAGTACCCTTGGCGAGCACGGGCGGCTATTTGGTTCCGCCGCCGTTGACGGTCAATCCCGCCTTCCCGACGTCTGCGCCCGGCACGCCCCTCGCGGCGGGAGCCCCGGTTTACGATTCGCTCGGTTTGGACAGCCCCGCATTCGGGGGCGGCTATGGCTACGCCCTGTTCCCCCGGCGCTTGCGCGACGCGTTGGCCGGGGAAATCAGCGGCGGCCGCTTGAGCTTCGGCGCGGAGTACTTGCTCTGGTTCGTCCGCGCCCAGAAGATACCGACGCTGTTCACCACGAGCAGCCCGGCCTTCAACGGGATCCTCGGCCAAGGGGACACCCGCCCGCTTTTCGGCAACCAGACCATCGGCCGGACCCAAGAGAACGGCGGTCGGTTCAGCGCCGCGTACCAATTCGCCAATCGGAACTGGGGCATCGACGGCAGCTTGTTCTTCCTCGGGACCAACTCCGGCGAGTACTCCGTCAACACCAGCACCGATTCGCTCATCGCCCGGCCGTTCACCAGCGCCAACACCGGCCAGCCGTTCTCGCAGTTGACGGCTTACCCCGGCTTGTCGACGGGTTCGGCGCATGTCGACTTCAACACGTACATCTGGGGCGCGGAAGTCAACCTCAAGCGGGCGCTCTTCTGCCCGACGCCCTGTTCGCGCCTCGATTTTCTGGTCGGTTACAAGACGTTCAATTTGAACGAATCGCTGAACATCAGCGAATCGTTCGCCCGGACGCCGAACTCGCCGCTTTCGATCGGCGTGCCGAACGCGCTGGCCGGCGTCGTCACCGATCGCTTCCGCACCGAGAACCACTTCGACGGCTTGAACATCGGCTTCCAAGGCGAAATCCAGCGAGGCCGCTTTTACCTCCAAGGTAAAGCCAGCGTCGCCCTCGGCCAAGTGTACCAACAGGTGCAAATCAACGGCGGCCAGACCATCGCGACCACGAGCGGCGTGATCCAATCCGCGGGCGGGCTGCTCGCGCTGCCGGGGGCAAACATCGGCAGTTACTCGCAAACGAAGTTCGGTGTACTGCCGGAACTCGGCGTGACGTTGGGCGTGAACCTGACCCCGCGCCTGCGCCTCGGCGTCGGTTACAGCTTCCTGTACCTCAACAGCGTCGTCCGTCCGGGCGACCAGATCGACACGACCTTGGACGTGACGCGGATCCCGAACTTCCCGCTGAACCCGAGCCCGGCCGCGAACCCGATCGTCCGCCCAACGGCCCTGCCCCTCCGCGATACCGACTTCTTCGTGCAGGGCGTCAACTTCCAGCTCCAATGGACGTGGTAGCCGAAGGTCGAGAGCATTCGAGCGAACGGCCGGGGCTTCCCCCGGCCGTTTTTCGTTGGGACCGGGCGGGATGACACGATCGGAGCAAGGGGTACTTCCCGAGCGGGGGCCAAGCGGGGCAATCGGGTGCCAGTACGCCGCCGGAAAATGGTTTCGCCGCCATTCCCCCCACCCCTCGGCGAAATCATTTCCGAATTCGGGTAGAACCTTAGCGTGCCAACACTTTACGTCCGATTTCGACGGGTGCGATGCCCGCCGAAACCATTTCGGATTCGGCCCGATGGCCCCGACCCCGTTCATCTCCGGGGTTCCGCACCCCCCAGATGGCGGATGAAAAAATCGGCCCGTCGGCGTTGGCCGTAGGGCGTCTCGCAGGCGCCGTGACCGCCGCCGGGGACCATGAGGAAATCGAAGTCCTTGTTCGCCTGGATGAGCGCGTTGACCACTTGCAGGGTGCTCGACGGATCGACGTTGCGGTCGAGTTCGCCGACGACGAGCATCAACTTCCCTTTCAGATTCTTCGCTTGGGTCACGTTCGATTGCTCGTCGTAGTGCTTCCCAACGGGCCAGCTCATCCAGAGTTCGTTCCACCAGATTTTGTCCATCCGGTTATCGTGGCAACCGCAATCGGAGACGGCGACGGTGTAGAAGTCGCCGAAGGCCAAGAGGGCCCGCGTGCTACTCTGGCCACCGGCGCTCCCGCCGAAGATCCCCACGCCCTTCGACAAATCCATCTCGGGGTACTTCGCGGCCGCGGATTTAATCCACGGGATGCGATCCGGAAAGCCGCTGTCGCCGAGATTCTTCCAACAGACATCGTGGAAGGCTTTGCTGCGCCAATTGGTGCCCATGCCGTCGATCTGCACGACGATGAATCCCAGCTCGGCCATTTTCGCGGCACCGCCGGGCACCGGGTTGAACCGTTTCGGCACGTGGTGATCGTGGGGGCCGGCGTAGATGGATTCGATCACCGGGTACTTTTTCTTCGGGTCGAAATTCGTCGGCCGGTGGATCAGGCCGTAGATGTCGGTCGCGCCGTCGCGGCCCTTGGCGGCGAAGCGCTCGGGCGGCTTCCACCCGGCCTTTTCCAGTTCGCTGATGTCGGCCTTTTCCAGTTCGAGGATCTTCTTGCCGTCGCTCGTGCGGCGCAGTTCCGTCACCGGTGGCCGATCGACGCGGCTGTAGGAAATGAGGTAGTGCTTCCCGTCCGGAGAATACTGCGGTGGGGTGTGGGTGCCGTCGCCGTCGGACAAAGTGACAAGGCCGGTGCCATCGAAACCGATGCGGTGGAAATGGACGTGGTACGGGTCTTGTTTCGGGTGATACCCGACCGATTGAAACCGGATTTCTTTCTTGTCGACATCGATTGGATCGACCTTCCGCACGGCCCACGGGCCCTTTGTGATGGGCTCGGCGTTCCCCGTGGCGCGATCGAACAAATACAGGTGATTCCAGCCGTCGCGTTCGCTCATCCAGATCAACTCGTCCGTGGCGTCGAGATGCCGGAGGAAGGTCTTGTTCGCGTAGTCGAAGAAGGTCTTGCACCGTTCCTCGACGACGGCCGTGACCTTCCCGGTCGCCGCGTCGATGGCATTGAGTCGCATGACCGTGTGGCCGCGCTGGTTGTAGAGGAAGTAGAAGCGCCGGCTATCCGGCGACCAATGCTCGGAGCCGATGTCCCACGGGTTCGGGAAGAGGTCGTCCGCGACGGGGAGTTCCTTTTTGGTGGCCACATCGAACAGATGCGGCTTCGTCCACGGGATCGGGTCGCCGGGCTTGAGGTAGTCGTAGGTGCTCGTCTTCGGTTGGAGCTGGGCTTTCGGGCTGCTCTCGACGAGGGTGACTTTGCGCTCCCCGCCGACCTTGGTTTTCATGGCGATGAACGCCTTTGAATCCGGAGACCAGAAGACGCGGTTGTAGGCGTCGCCGGGTTTGCCATCGGTCGTGAGCTTCGTCTCAGCGTTCGCTTTGACATCGTGCAGCACGACATTGAATTCGAGAATCGTCGCGCGCCATTTGCCATCGGGAGACGCCGCGCCGACCCGCGCACTCGGGTATTGATCCCGCTCCGCGTCTTTCTTCGAGGTTTTGTCGGCCGGCGGTTCGTTCACCACCTCTTTGGTTCCCTTCTGCACATCGACGACGACGATCTCGTTCACGCCGTCGGGCCGGCCGATGCGATACCAAAACTTGGTATCGCGGTCGTACCACGTCGGCTCGATTTTGGCGATGGGCACTTTGGGCGTGAACCGCTTCCCCAACTCGGCGGCGCGGTCGAAGTCGGCCTGCGTCCCTTGGGCGACGAGCGCGGACGGGAACAAGAAAAACGGGAGGAGGCAGCAAATCCGCATGGCGTTATTTTTCTCCGCAAGCGTCGAGGGCCAGCACGCAGAAGGCGGTCCCGGCGTTGGCGATGTAATGGGCTTTGTCGTTGTTCAAGCTGCGCGTGTACCAACGGCCGCTTTCGCGCTGATTGGCTTTGAGCCACTTCACCCCGGCCGCCACGACTTTGTGATCGGCCTTGAGTCCCGCTTGGCGCAGCACGAACACCGTGAAGCCGGTGCCGTAGCCATCGCTGGGGGCGGCCTTGTCGTTCGGCGTCTTGTCCTTGTCGCGGCGTTTGTACTCGCCGAGGCTCGGCAGGCTCCAGCCGCCGTCGGCGTGCTGCAACTCCGCGAGTTCGACGGCGATCACCTGGGCGTCGTCGGTGGTCAACAGGCCCTTCAACAGGCTATTAGCCCAGAGCAACATCGCCTTGTGGTGCAGGTCCGGGGCCGGGGTCTTCTTCAGGTACGCCTTCAACTTCGCCACGCCGGCTTTCGCCGATTCGCCTTCGGAATACTTGTCCGGGGCGACGCCGACCGCCACGGCCGCGAGCACGGCGCCGTAGTAGTCGTCGTGTTCCAGCGGGGGCCAATCGCACTTGAGCCAGTTCCATTCGCCGGTCTTCTTCTGCACCGTCCACATGCGGTCGAGCGCGGCCTTCGTCTGCTCGTGCAATTTGCCGGTGGTGCGGGCGTCGGTGAAGGCGAGCGCCGCGGCGGTGGCGACAACGTACGCATCGCCCTGCGGCTTACCGCCTTTGCTCCAGCTCTTCACGTCGTCTTCGAGGAACGTCCGCACCTCTTTCCAGCCGACGTTCTTCGCGGGGAGCACCGGCCCCGCCATGAGGTGCGGCATGTTCGTATGGCAGGTGATGCACTGCCGGTCGCGCGTCCAATTCACGCCGACGCCGTCGAGGTACTCCCCGGCTTTCGCGGCCGACCACGTCTTGGCGATGGCTTCGTCGGCCTTCGTCGGCTTCGGTTGATCGTAATCGGGCTTCTCGGCCGCGAAGGATACTGCTGGGATAAAGAGGAGAAGGAAGAAGGAGCGCATTGTGGCACCGGGAGGCGAGGTATCTGAGACTGACAACTGACCGCTGATCGCTGACCGCTGATTTAATCCAAGACAGTTTTCAGCGATCAGCGATCAGCGATCAGTTTGGTGGTCCCGATCGTACCCTCTCGTCCCGGCAGGGGATACAGGCCGAAGAGGAAATAGGGTTCTTCTTCGAGACCCAACGACACGTAGGTTTTCTGGGCGCGTTCGTTGTCGCGCTCCACGTAGAGCCGCAGACCGATGACGGTAGGGTCGGCGAGGGCCATCGCTTTCACGTGATCGAAGAGTCGGCGGAAGACCCCGGTGCGGCGGAACTCCGGCCACACATAGACGCTTTGAATCCACCAATACCAGCCGTTGCGCCAGTCGCTGTATTCGAACGTGACGAGCAGGTGGCCGACGATCCGCCCGTCCGTTTCAGCGACGGTGTAGAAGCCTTTGTGGGCGTCGTTCAGCACGCGGTCGATCCCGAGGCTCAGCGTCGGACCGTCCAGTTTCTTGCGCTCGGTCTCCCACGCGAGGGCGCTGTTGCCGTGGATCAGCGCCGGCAGATCGATGAGTTCGGCGGGGCGGATCGCGAGTTCCATCGTTGCTTCACCCGTCGGGGTCATTACAAAGGTGCCAACCCAACGGGAGTAATTTATGGACTTCACGCCGTTCATCCGCGACATCCCGGACTTCCCCAAACCGGGGATTCTGTTCAAAGACATCACGCCGCTGCTGGCCGATCCCGAGGCCTTCCAAGCGAGCATCGACGCGCTGACGCTGAAGTTCGCCCCGTCGCGCATCGACGCCATCGCCGCAGCGGAGGCGCGGGGGTTCCTGTTCGCCGCGCCGCTGGCCTTGGCCCTCAAGGTGCCCTTGGTGCCGCTGCGCAAGCCGGGCAAGTTGCCGTACCGGACCTACAGTTTGAAGTACGACCTCGAGTACGGCCAAGCGGAGTTGCACATGCACGTCGACGGCATCGCGGAAGGCGCCCGCGTGCTGATGGTCGACGACCTGCTGGCCACCGGCGGCACGATGGAAGCCGGCTGCAAGCTCGTCGAACAAGCCGGCGGCGTGATCGTCGCCTGCGCGTTCTTAGTGGAACTCGGCTTCCTGAACGGCCGCGAGAAACTGGCAGGGCACGACGTCTTCAGCCTGTTGACTTACGGAACCCCGTACACCCGATAGTCCCCTTCTTCCCATAAGAATGTCAGCCCCTCGGCCGATATCGGGCGGTCGCGCGGCACGACGATGCGCGTGATGCCGCGCGCCCGCAATTCGTCGCGGTCGTACCGGCCGGTGCGGGTCACGTCCGCATTCCACTCCACGCGCCAGCGCCATTCGAGCACATCGACGTCCCGATATGGGATCGCTTTGAAATCGGCATACACCGGCACGCCGGCGCCCAAGCGGAAGCGCTGGAAGTCGACCGGGATCACCCGCCCGTCGCCGCGCTGCGACGGCAGCGGTTTGAAATCGCTTGAGATCGCCCCGCGCCCCTCGGACAACTTCGGCACGGTGACCGGGATCAAGTACACATCGCCGGGCCGTCGAGTTTCGCGCACGCGGCGCATCAGCGGATCCTCGGCGGCATTCACCGCGAAGCCCTGCCGGAGCAACATCAGCGACAAGCCCGCACCGGCGAGGCTCGCGATCCCGATTCGGCTCGTCCACCGCACCGCGGGCGACTCGATCCACCGGCCCGTGAGCAATCCTCCCCGAGTCAGTACGATCGCCGTCGCCAACGGCAGCAGGACGACCGAACTCCGCCACGGGAAGAGCAGCGCCAACGCGTCACTTTCCGTGGCGATTTGCACGAGGGTCAGCGCGGCCGAAGCGCCGAACAACACCCCGAAGATCGGCGACAGCCGGGTGCGGCGGACCAGAAACCACGCGACGATCAAAAAGACGATTTGCAATCCCGCGATGGCGTCCAACCAGCGCCGCGGCTGGCAGTGGTGCGGGATGCGCTCGTGCGCCAGAATGCGGCTCGCCTCGGCGAACGCCTCCGGGCTCGTCGGTCGAAAGTTCGCATAGGCGTGGATCAACACCGGTAGCACCAATGCGAAGGCCCACCCCGCCACGGCCAACGCCCGGCCGCGCCGCCCATCGCGGATCAGCATGACGGCGAAGGTCAGAGTCAAGATGGCCGCCGGCAGCAAATACGTCGCGTGGCCGATGCAGGCCGCCCCCAAACAGGTCGCCGCGACCAACGGGCGATCCCGCAAGAACTGGTGGATGCCCGCGATCAAAAAGACACCGAAGGCGGACGGTTGGAACACCGGGCCCAACACATACTGTGCCGCGAGCCACCCCTGAAAGTAACAAGGGTAGTCGGAGTCGAGCAGGCGGTACGACGCCCAGCGCAGCGCCGCCGAGTGAATTAGCAATAGCAGCGCCGAGAACGCCAACCGGCGCCCCGGCGTCGCCCGTGCTCCGGCGAGACAATCGAACAGGCCGACCAGACTGGCGAAGTAGACGCCGAGCAACAATGCGTAATAGCCGTGGAAGGCGAACTCGCAACCGGCCCTCGCGGTGACCGCAACGAGCGCGTCGAACGCCGGCGTCGGGCTGGCGGTGTTGGCGAGCCAGTCGTCCCGGAGCGGAGCGTCGTCGACGGCGGCGAGACCGTGGAGGAAATACTGATTCTGATTCGAGTAGTAGAGCGGGGCCTGCGCGGAGGCGAGCCCGAAGAAGATGGCCCAAATGAGGAACGGCGGGACCCGGGGAAGCTTCATCCCGAATGGAATAGCGACCGCCCCACCGGTTGGTAGAGGGCCGAAGACGACCAATCTGACGGATGGCCTTTCAATTTCGCCCGTCCCATTTGGGAAATCGACTCGGAACGATTCGGAACGTCGGTAGCTTGACCAGTGGGCAATCCGCAACGAGGTTCTTCCATGGCCCAACAGCCTCCCACCGCAACCGCTCCCCCACCGCCCCTGCGTCCGGGGCTGTTTGGGAACGTGCGGTTCGATGCCATCGCCGGGTTCTTGGTGTTCCTCATCGCGATGCCCCTGTGTTTGGCCATTTCCCGGGCCAGCGGATTTCCCCCCATCGCCGGAATTTGGACTGCCGTCATCGGCGGACTCGTCACGACCTTCCTCAGCGACGCCCAACTCACGATCAAAGGCCCCGCGGCGGGACTAATCGTCATCGTGGCCGGCGCGGTCTCCGAATTGGGCAAACAGTTCGGGGCCGACTTGCCCGAAGCCGACCGGGCCTTCCTCGGGTACAAACTCGCCCTCGGCATCGGTGTCACCGCCGGGATCGTGCAAATCTTGTTCGGTTTGATCCAAGCCGGCCGCCTCGCCGACTTCTTCCCGCTGACGCCGGTGCAAGGCATGCTGGCCAGTATCGGCATCATCATCATCGCCAAGCAGATGTACGAAGTCATCGGCGTCGCCGCACCGAAGGCCCCGCCGGGTGGCGAGCCGCCCGGCCCGCTCGAACTCCTCTGGGAATTCCCCGGCAAAATCCGCGAGATCAACCCCGAGATCGCCGTCATCGGCCTCGTCGGGTTGGCGATTCTGTTCGCGCTGCAAGCGGTGAAAAAGAAATCGGTCCGCAAGGTGCCCGCCCAACTCGTCGTCTTGGTCGTCGCCATCGGCCTCGGCGTGGCCTTCGACCTCGAACACGAGCACTCGTATCTCTTCCCCGCACACTACTTCAACGGCGATATGGCCGACGGCGAATACACCGTCGGGCCGAAGTTCCTCGTGACCATCCCCGACGTGCTGTCGCACCCCGCCGACGCGTTCGCCTACCCGGACTTCCGCGGCGTCGCGACGGGGACCGGCCTCAAATACCTCCTCCTCTTCACGCTCATCGGCAGTTTGGAATCGCTACTGTCCGCCAAGGCCATCGAATGGCTCGACCCGTGGAAGCGCAAAACCAACTTCGACCGCGACCTGATCGCCGTCGGATTCGCCAATGCCCTCGCGGCCAGCATTGGCGGCTTGCCGATGATCTCAGAAATCGTCCGCAGCTCGGCCAATATCAACAGCGGTGCCCGCACGAAGATGTCCAACGCCTTCCACGGCCTGTTCTTGCTCGCGTTCGTGCTCTTACTCCCCGGCTTGATCCATAGCATCCCGCTGGCCGTGCTCGGGGCGATGCTCGTCTTCACCGGCTTCCGGCTGGCCTCCCCTTCGAGCTTCGTCCGCACCTTCCGCGTCGGCACGGATCAATTCGTCGTGTTCCTCGGCACGATCCTCGCCACGCTGGCCACCGACTTGCTCATCGGGATCGCCTTCGGCATCGTCCTCGAGGCGGGGTTCCTCCTCTGGCACTTCAAACCGTTGAGTTCGGACGTCCGCGTCATCCGCGAAGGGGACGACCGAGTCGTCTTGAAAGTCCGGAGCTCTGCGGTCTTCTGGAACTGGATCAGCCTGCGGAGCATCATCCTCCGCGAAGCCCCCACCTGCCGGGAGATGGTCATCGACTTGTCGAAATCGAAGATCGTTGACCATAGCGTGATGGAAAAACTGCACGAACTCCAAGTCGAGTTCCGTGCCGCCGGCAAAACCTTCGAGATCATCGGGATGGACGAACACACCCCGATGTCCCGCCATCCCCTCGCCGCGCGGAAACAAGCGAACGAGGTCGCGCCAGACGCGAACACCTTGGCAACTTAGCATTTGAACATCAATGACTATCGGTTCAAGTTCGAGGAAGTTGAGAAAAGGGGTCGGAGTTTCAATCGCCGATGCGCGCTCCGGTCCCGGACGGATGCTGCTACAATGATTGTTGAACACCCGATCCGTCCCTGTTTGGCCGCCAATGACCCCGCCCGATACCCGCAAGCCCAAGAAACTCACCCTGAAGTTGTGGGATGAGCGCTATGCCGCGCCGTTCGCTCCGACCACCGCAGCCGAAATGGAGGCCCTCGGCTGGGACGCCGTGGATGTCGTCTTCGTGACGGGGGATGCGTACATCGATCACCCCAGTTTTGCTATGGCCATTCTGCACCGGGTTTTGGCCGCCGCCGGGTTCCGCGTGGCAATTCTCAGCCAACCCGCTTGGAAGACCTGCGATCCGTGGCGTCAGTTCGGCCGGCCGCGATTGTTCTTCGCCGTGAGCGCGGGGAATATGGATTCGCTCATCAACCATTACACCGCGAATAAGAAGGTCCGCAACGACGACGCCTATTCCCCCGGAGGCCGCATCGGCTTACGCCCGGACCGCGCCACGCTGGTCTATGCCCAGCGCTGCCGGGAGGCCTTCGGCGGTGTGCCGGTGATCGCCGGCGGCGTAGAAGCGTCGTTGCGCCGGCTGGCGCATTACGATTATTGGTCGGACACGGTGAAGCGGTCGATCTTGCTGGATTGCAAAGCCGATTTGCTCGTCTACGGCATGGGCGAAACGAACATCGTCGAAATCGCGAAGCGATTCCGAGACGGCAAGACCGTGAAAGAGATGCGCGATCTCCGCGGCGTCGCCTACGCGCTCGGAGCCCGCGAATCGGCAGAATTGCTGGCTTCGTTTTCGGAGCACTCCGCACTCCAAACGCCGAACGCCGAACTTCAATTGATTC
Organism: Fimbriiglobus sp.; assembly: GCA_025352235.1. Taxonomy (GTDB): domain Bacteria; phylum Planctomycetota; class Planctomycetia; order Gemmatales; family Gemmataceae; genus JALHQU01. The sequence goes on along the minus strand of JANXTU010000264.1, from coordinate 10,099 downwards.
CGAGTTTCGAGGTCATTTCGCAGGACAAATGGCAATTCGCCGAGGCGACGCGGATCATCCACCACAATACGAATCCGCACAACGCCGTGACCTTGGTGCAAATGCACGACCGGCAAGCCGTCGTCCAAACGCCCCCGGCCCTGCCGTTGACCGAATCTCAGATGGACGAATATTACGGGCTGCCGTACACCCGCCGGCCGCACCCGAGTTATACCGAGCCGATCCCCGCGCATCAAATGATCAAAGACTCGGTGACGATTCTGCGCGGCTGCTTCGGCGGTTGCACATTCTGCAGTATCACGGCCCACCAAGGGCGGATCATCCAGAGCCGCTCGCCGAAATCCGTGATGGACGAAGTGGAGAAACTCGCGGCCGATCCGGATTTCAAGGGCATTATCAGCGACATCGGCGGGGCGACCGCGAATATGTACACGATGAAATGCACCCGCCCCGAGGTCGAGGCGAAATGCCGGCGGCTGTCCTGCGTCCACCCGACGATCTGCAAATTGATGGGCACCGACCACGGTCCGTTGATTCAATTGATGAAGGCCGTCCGCGAAGTCCCCGGCATCCGCAAAGTCCTCGTGAGTTCCGGCATCCGAATGGACTTGGCGCAATTGTCGCCGGAATATGTATCCGAACTCGCGGAACACCACACCGGCGGGCGGCTGAAAGTCGCCCCGGAACACACCAGCCCGGCCGTGCTCGAAGCGATGAAGAAGCCGAGCATCGATAACTTCGGGATCTTCGCCGAGCAATTCCACGAGGCCTCCGCCGCGGCGGGAAAGCCGAAGCAACAAATTATCCCCTACTTCATCGCCAGCCATCCCGGCAGCAATCTGAACGAGATGATCGACCTCGCGCTGTATTTGAAGCGCAGCGGCTATCGACCCGACCAAGTGCAGGATTTTATCCCCGCCCCGTTCGACATCGCCACATGTATGTATTACACGGGTTTGGATCCGTTCACGAAGAAAGAGATCCACATCGCGAAGGGGCTGAACAACCGCAAGATGCAGCGGGCCTTGATGCAGTTTTTCAAGCCCGAGAATTATTTCGATGTCCGCCAAGCGCTGATCGAAGCCAAGCGACAAGACTTGATCGGCGGGTGCGAAGGATTGATCCCCGCCGAGCCACCGAAGGAAGCCATCGAAGCCCGGCGCAAGAAGGCCAACGCGGCATTGCGGGACGATCACTACCACAGCGTCGCTAACCCGGCCGCTGGGGAAGCGCCGGGCGAACGCGGGGCGGAACCGGCGAAACAAACCGGCTACCGGCCCAAGCGGACGACGCAACAGCGGCGTTTCAAACCGGGGCGACCCGGGTATACTGGGGGAAACCCTGGGGGCGGATCATGAGTGCGATGGTTGATACCAAAACGAACTTGAGTGTGGAGATTGCGGAGCCAATCCGCCAAATTCCGCATCTGCTTGCAGCGGTGCAGCATGCAACTGAGTATTTGAGAGAGTTGCTCGACGTGTCGGATTCGGAAGTCGACGGACGCGAGTTGGCGTGGGGATGCTCAGATCATACTCCTCCACTCATTCTCGCTCACATCTCGGAGTGGGACCGCTACGGCCGCCGCCAGTCGCAATTTTTAGAAAAATCGTCTCGGTTGCTCGACCCGGGGATTCGCGATTACTTGATGAGCCGCCTAATGAGCCAACTCCATCGCGAAAGATTTCTCCAGATCGGCAAGGTGATCGATCGAGGGATCAAGGAACTTGAACAGGAGGAAGAGCAGAATGGCCACGCCGACTGAAATGGCTCATGAGGCGCAACGCCAAATTGCCGAACTCCGTTCGGTATGCGACACGAGGTTTTCGGGAATCGACAAGTTGGAATTAGTCGAATTGCGCGAGCGGCTCGCTGTCGTCGAAGAAAAGATTGCCAAAGCCGAACGCGAACTCGAATCACTCAAGACCTTACCGGTGCTCGACGATCGAGTCGACAAACTCGAACGTCACAAAGACGACTCCGAAAAGCGCCGCTGGCAGTTTGTTTACATCTTCGCCGGGGCCATCTCCACCTTGCTGGTCACCGTGATCATCCAACTCGTCTTGTTGCCCCTCGTGAAGAAATGACCTCCTCCCCCCTCGCTCCATTCGCCGTGATCGCCCCCGAAGTTGGGCACACCCTCGCCAAAGTCTTGCGCTCGCGGCTGCACGCCTCGCAACCGTCGTGGAACGCGATCCGCGCGCTCATCGAAAATCGGCTCGTTCAAATCGACGACATCCTCTGCACCGACTCGGCCCGGCGGTTGAAGGAAGGCGAAGTCGTCGCGCTGCTGACGAAGCCTGTGCACCGCCCGAAGACGGCGACGCCCGACGGCCTCGTCATCCGACATCTCGACGATCACGTCGTCGTCGTCGAAAAGCCCGCGGGCCTGAGCAGCGTGCGCCACCCGGCCGAACTCGAATGGTCCGAGTCGCGCCGGGAACTGGTGCCGACGTTGCAAGATGTCGCGCAAGCCGCCATCGCCCGGCAGCTCAATCGCAAACCGGCTTCGCTGCCGCCGCTGCGGATTGTTCACCGGCTCGACAAAGAAACCAGCGGCCTGCTCGCCTTCGCCCGCAGCGCGCTCGGGGAGCGCGTCCTCGGCATGCAGTTCCGCAAGCACACAGTGGTGCGGCGCTACCTCACGCTCGTGCCCGGGAATTTCGTGCCGCGGACGATCACCTCGACGCTCGTCCGCGATCGCGGCGATGGCCGGCGCGGCAGCACGACCTTCGCGAACACCGGTAAAAAGGCGACGACGCACATTACCGTCGAGGAGAAATTGAACGGGTACACGCTGCTGTCGTGCCGGTTGGAAACGGGCCGCACGCACCAGATCCGCATCCACCTGAGCGAAGCGGGGCACCCCGTCAGCGGGGACAAAGTCTACCACCGCAAGCCGAACGGCCAAGAAGTCCCCGACCAAAGCGGGGCCAAGCGCTTGGCCCTGCACGCGACGGAATTCGGTTTCGAGCACCCCACCACCGGCGCTCCGATGCATTGGACGATGCCCCTGCCCGCGGACATGTTGAAGTTGGTGGAGCAGTTCCGGGCTTAACTTGGAAGAACGTCGTAATTCACCCACTCCAACCGCTCCAATGCTTGCAAAATCCACGGTGGTCGCCACGGATTCCACGCGGGATAACAGACCGCGAGCACCGACAGCCCCAAGAAAATCGCCAAGGCCAGTCGTCCGCTACGGCTCCGCGCGATGCGGTCGACACCCGGCAGCCCGGCAATCAACCAGAGCGGAATCATCCAGAAGAACCAGCGCGGGCCACTCGTGAAGCCGCCGTAGTTATTCGTCTTGAAGATGAAATAGAGCATCACGACGAGCGAGACCACGGCCGTCATCGCACCGACGATCGGCAAATTGAAAACCGGCTCGCTCGGTGGCACTCTCCGAGTCAGCACTCGTCGCACATCGGGCAATGACCGCCTCACCAACAGCGCGATCCCGAGCAACGACGCGGCGAACACCGGCGTCAAACTGAACCAGCCGTGATGCCCGAGCAGTAGGTGGAAGGCGTAAACTCCCTTCGGCTCGTCGGCAAAGTCGATCCCCTTCTGCGGGAAGCCTTGTTTCACCAACTTTAACTTCTGCCAATGGCTCCCGGCGAATTCGTACATCGGCCCGCCGAAGTCGCTGTAGGCCGGGAGGAAGCGCCCGAGGGCCGCGTAGTTGCAGGCGAACAGCGCCGCGATGGGAATCAGCATCGCGGGGACGAAATAGAGCAGCGTCGCTTTCGGCCGCACGTAGAGAAGTGGAACCAAGAGGGCCGCACTGAACGCCGCCGCGGGGAGGTCCATCGTCGGCACGAAGCCCGCGAAGAACCCGGCGGTCAACAGATCCCGGCGCGATTCGGCCCCGCCCGGACGAAGCAGTGGGTAAAGCGCGAAGACGACGCCGTACGCCGCCGGGCTGTGGTTGTTCAGCGTCGTGGCGAAGGTCGTCAGGAACGTCCCGAGGCACGCGGTGGTGAAGGTCAGCAGTTTACCGAAGTCGGTCGTGCCGTAGCGATCGATCAACTTGGCCAACAGCAGCAGGTAGATGGCGAACGGCAATACATTCACCGTCAGCAAGATCATGCAGACGACCAACCAGCGGTCCCGGACAATGCTCCAGCCGAAGGCGTGCTTCAATAGCCAGTATTCCCCGGCGATCAGTGTCGTGAGCAGCGGCGGCTTGCTCGAATAGAATTCCCCGGTCTCGGGGAGCATCACTTTGTCGAGCGATTGATAACCGTCTTCGAAGATGATTCCGGTATCGGGTTTCCCCACTGCTCGCGTCCCGACGACGTACGTCCCCTCGTCGACGAGCGACCGCACCGTGGCCCAGCGGGAGCGGTCGTTGCTGCCGAACATCGGCGTCGGCTCGGGGCGAGTCGCCGGCCACTTGCGCTCGGGTTTACCGGCGCGGTCGAAGCCGAAGTTCGCTTCGGTCGCCGGGGCATAACGGCTCGGCTCAATCACGTTCTCCGCACCGACGATCTTCGCCGCCGCGAGGAAAATGGCGACGGTGCCGAGGATCAAATAAAAGTGCCGGCGCAGCGCCGCCGTGGGGTCAGCCGGCATCGGTGCGCTCCGCGATGGCGAAAGGATCGTCGCGCCGTTGGTTCGTCACGAGTTCGGCCAAGTACCCCGCCAGCAGCGATTGCGAACCGAACAGCATCGCGGCGAGCGTTCCCGCGAGGAGCAACAGCGGATACAAGTCACCCATCACGTTGAACCAATACAGGATCATGCTGAAACAAAACGCGGCCGCGATGCCGGCGGCGGCGAGCCACGCCAGCAGCGCGGCGGTGCCGAAGAAGTGCATCGGTCGGTAACCGAAGACGGTGACGAATTGCACCTGCAACAGATCGAGAAAGCCTTTGACGAAGCGTCGGACGCCGAACTTCGATTTCCCGTATTTCCGGGCCCGGTGCTTCACCACAATCTCGCCGACAGCATACCCTTTCGCCGCGGCCAACACCGGCACGAACCGGTGGAGTTCCCCGTACAATCGCAAATCGCGGACGACGCCGGCGCGGTAGGCTTTGAAGCCGCAATTGTGGTCGTGCAGTTTCACCCCCGTGACGAAACTGACGACGCCGTTGAACAGCCGGCTCGGGTACACCTTGTGCCAAGGGTCGTGGCGCTTCTGTTTGTACCCGCTGACCAAATCCTTCCCGGCCTCGATCGCGCCGAGGAACTTCGGGATTTCGTTGGGGTCGTCCTGCAGGTCGCCGTCCATCGTGACGACGACCTCGCCGGTCGCGGCGCGGAACCCGGCTTCCAGCGCCGCCGCCTTGCCGAAGTTCCGCCGGAATCGAATCCCGTGGATCCGCGGATCGCCAACTGCGAATTCGCGGATCTTGCTCCACGAATCATCGGTGCTGCCGTCGTCGACGAAGATCAGTTGCAGCTTCCACTCGGGCAACTTGCCGAAGGACTCGAGGATTTCCCCGAGTAGTGGCGCCAAGCTTTCGGCCTCGTTGCAGAGGGGCACGACGATGCTCAGCGATCCCGGCACGGGGGGCGGGCGTTCGGTCGGTTCCATCAAGCCGGTTCCTGCGCGGGTTTCGGTTTCGCTAGTTTCCAAAGTGCGAGCGCGAAAGCCACCTCGAAAATGGTCCAGACGATCCGCAGCGTCACGGCGACGAGTGCCGCCACCGGTTCGGAGGCGATTCCCTCCGACATCGCCAATTGCGATGCGAGCATCGTCTTCAAGACTTCTTCGCGCGCTCCGAAGCCGCCGGGCAGGATGAGCGCCGCGAAGCCGGTGACGTACGAAATGGCCACGGACGACAGATCTTGGAAAAACAGATTCGCATCGAGCGGCGCCGGCTCCGCGACGATCCCGCAGACCGTCAACCAGAGGCTCAAGGCCAGCATCGCCCAGCCGGCCATCGCCTGCACGAACCCGCGCAGAATCAGACCGAAGGTCGGCGCCGGCAGCGGTCGCGCGTCCGGCCCCCGGTATTTCCGGATGACCCGCCGGCCCATTCGATTGATGACGACGAGCACCACCGGCACCGTGCACAATCCCAGCAGCGCGAAGCCTTGGCTCGAATCGAACGAGAAGCCGAGACCGGCCCACGGCAAGAAGCAGATGCCGAGGACCGCCCCGGCCGCCATGTTCGTCAGCGCTTCGTAAGTGCCCGTGACGGCGATCACCGATGTGGGAATCCCCTGCCCGCGCAGCAGGGCGACGCGCAAAAGAATCACCCACGCTTTGCCGGGGACGTACTTGCCGAACTGGCTGACGAAGTAAATCCGCACGCCGGCGAACCACGAAATGCTCACGCCTTGGCCGCGCAGCAACTGCACCCAGAAGGTGCCCCAGAGCGTATGGCAGGCCAAGTACAACAGCCCGGCGGGGACGAGGTACTCGTAGCGCAGTCGAAACTCGCGGTTCTGCAACGCCGGGGAATTCAACAAGCCCGCGAAGGTCCAACTGACCGCGCCGACGATAATGATCGCTACGGCGAGCGTGGCGTACCGCAGCCAATGCCGCCGCCAATGGGATTCATTCATCGAGCGGCGCCGAGGTCGATTTGGCTGTACATAACTTTGTTATATCTTTCCGACGGTCGTGCACCCACCCCTCTGCGGAAAGACAAGAAAGCGACCAACTCTTCGGAATGACCAAGCCGCCCTAGGACTTGCGCCGATAGCCGAAATGGTGTCCCGCAAATAATCGCGTGCGCTGGACTTGAATCGCGTGCGCTGGACTTGAAATGGTCAAGGCGATTCGGTCGGAAGTGTGTAGTCCGCCGGTAATCCCTTCACGATCCGCACCGTCTCCAGGCTCACCTTCACGACTTGCCCGATCAACTTGACGATGTACTCCGGATCGTCTTCGCGGTTCGGATCGCTGACGATGCCGCTGCGCTTGTCTTCGCTCACCTGGTACTGGTCGATGATCCAGTGCACCGCACTGCGGTTGCCGAGGCGGTACTCATACACCGCCGGCGGAATCCCGGCGAGCGTCAGCGAATCGTTCACCCGTAGGTTCGCGGTGCCCTTGCTCAGCTTCATCTTCTCGACGCGGTAGCTCCGCGGCTTGTCGTTCGTGACGAACTCCAGCGGGTGCGGTTCGAGCGTCTCGTAGTCCAAGTGCAGCGCGGCGAGTTCCTTCCCGGCCGCGGCGAAGGCTCGGAAATCGGGGGCGTATGGAATCCGGTAGTGGCTATCGTGTTGATGGGTGTTTGAAGTATGCGAATCCTGCACGGTATGGCACGAACCGGCAAATGCCGTAAAATTAGGATCAGGGAATTGGAAGGGTTATTGGCCGAACAATCTGGTGGTATAACCCGTTTTGCAAAGGCTTCGGTTGTCCTACCTGAATGAACCTATTCCCGTTGTTGCAATACCAAGCCAATGCCGGGTTCTTGGTGTGGACTAGGCCTTTAATTAGCATGAAGGTAGGATAAATCGTTATTGCTTGGTTCAAGATGAAGTCCAACAGAATTTGTCCAAAGCCCTTTCGTCGGTGGTTCTTGTCCACGGCGAGCCATGTGATGCAGGTTGCAGGTATGCGTGGGTTGCTATTCTTCGGGTAACTAGCGTTGCCTGGGCCAATAGAACTCACGCCGATCAAATTGCCCGAATCATCGTAGTGAAGCCATGCCGGATTCTTCACGAGATCCAGTTCGTCGTAGGCACCCCATGGAACACCTGGGCCGGCTTTTAGCCATATGTTGATTTCTTGTTCCCAAAGCTCAGTACCACAGTCGAAGGCGTGTACGGCGATACTCGCCAGCAAGGGCAACGTAAGCGGTTCGTGGCGAACTTGGGGTGGCATACTGTTCGTCCCTAACAACGAAAGACCCGTCTGGTATTCCAGACGGGTCTTCGACAAGAACGGGCCAGTGACGAAATTAGCTGGGGAGCATTTCGCTGACTACCTTGGCTTCTTCTTCGGTCATTTCCCAGTTTCTTCCGGCAAGCGATGCCATCTGGCTAGGGTCCGCCCATGTGGCAATCAGCCGCGTGGCCCTATTGACCCTATCCCGGAAGGCTTCGGCACCTTTGACGAACCCATACTGCTTTAGGCAGGCCAATAAAATGGCCATCGGGTCACGCGCAGTGGCTTTGGCTAGCCAATTCGTGTAGAGAGAAAAGCACTCCGCATAAGAGTCGATAGCGTCAGGTGCACCCAAATAAATAGCACGGCGGACAGTTACATGCCACATTTCCAGTTGATCGAAGGAGGCCGATCCATTCGCCAGCCATCGTTCCAGCCTCGGGAGAACGGCTGCAAAGTTTGTCTTTTGCTCAGAGTGCTGAAGGCCTTTTGCCAATGACGGCCGACCGACTTTGTGCCCGTTTGACACTTCGGAGTTTGGGAGTGCAGCACTCTTCCACCGCAAAACCTTTCCGATTTTGTGTTCCATTGTAGCGGTCATGTTTAATCTCCGTTCGTTTCGGCGCTTAACGCTCCGGCCGTTTCCTTTCGGCTGGTAGCGTCATACCAAAGCCCCACTTCCTGTTTCGTCAGAAATAGTGTACGCTCCGGCCGTTTCCTTTCGGCTGGTAGCGTCATCTCAGATTCGGGTGGTTTTGGCTACCCCGTCCGATTCAGAGACAAGGCGCTTCGGTATCCGGGAATTCCGGTTACGAATTCGACGCCAAACTACTCCTTGGGGACAGCGACAAACCTAGGACAGACACCAGTGATCCGCAAAAGGAATACATCTATTAGAGTAGTCCCCGTGCGGATTCGACAAGTGCGCAGAAGTGTGCCAGTCGATGCAATGCGTGTCACGCCAGAGTTTTCGGGAATGGCGAATACTGTTGAAAATCCCCTTGTACACCCAGGAAAATCGGACAATCTGATCACAGCATACACCCCAAAAAGGCTGTTGTTCTCATGTGGGGCAATTTTTGATACAGTTGCCGCTGAGGCTTGTTTCTGCCCCATGCGCAGCGTAAGCCGCGTGCTGCTCTCCGTGCCTGGCTTCACTCAGCCCTAAACCAGCACGCAAGTCCCGTCTGCCAAAGCCCGCTCAACTGGCTTTCGCCATCGTGAGCGTTGACTCCCCCTAGTGCCGCCCGCAGAACCGTAGAAAGTCCGTTGGGAATTGTATTGTACGGCGAGCGAAGGGTGGTTAGGTCTGCGGCAAGAGCATGCGCTGCTTGAACTCGTCGATGGCTTCGTCGAAGCCGAGGTAATCGGGTTCGGTGTAGTCGTAGAAGCGATTCAGCAGGTCGGCGACATCGCCCTACTTCTTCAAGTTTTAATGTTGACGCTCGTCGACGTTCTGGAAGTGCACATTCCGTCCCAGGATTCCCAAAAACTCGCTGAACGAACCCAAGATCCCAGCCCATTCTCTCGACTGTCCACGCTCGACCCCTTTTTCACCCTCGCCGTAACTCGTTGGCCTGTAACGACTTTCCAGAAAAAAGGGGACTGTCCAGAAATTCTGCGACTGTCCAACGGGGGGTGGGGGTGGTACCGCTGGACAGTCGACTCGAACGCCCCCGCTTGCCCACTTCCGTGCCGGGCGTAAAACGCACGCACCGTCTCCCCCGTTTTACGATTGCGAAAGGTCCCCCGCACCATGGGCTTCCATCAAACACCGACTCACAAGAACGGCAAAGGCAGCTTCCACCAAATCGGCTTGGTGCGCGGCCAGTTCGGCAACATCCCCGAGGCTCCATGGCTGAAGTTCATCGCCGACGCCGGCTTCGACGGCTGGGAAGAAGCGAGCTGGGAACTCGACCTGCGCAAGTGCGATACCGATGCCGGTGCCGCTGCGTACGCTGCCGAGCGGCTGGCGTTGGCCAAGCCACACGGTTTGGAAATCTTCACGGTGGCCACGCACCTGCAAGGGCAAGTGCTGGGCGACGAGCCAAGCGCCAAGACGCTGAACTTCTGCAGCGGCAAGGGTGAAGCCAAGGCCGCGTACAAGGCGTGGCGCCTCGCCGGGAACAATCCACCGCGCACCGATCCGTACTTCGTACCGAGCGAAGTGGCCAAGCTCGTCCACGCGGAAGCATTGAAGGATCTCGAAGCGTGCGTGCGTTATGCCGGTCACCTCAGCAAATTGCAGGGTCGCAAAGTGGCCTTGCCCGGCTTCGTCGGCAGCCCCGCCAATTGCTGGAGCCACTGGTT
>JANXTU010000612.1 GCA_025352235.1 Fimbriiglobus sp. | reverse complement strand
GGCGCCGACTGGAAACTCCTGTGGATGAACTTCCACGGCAGGCAACCGTAGGCGATGAGGATCGCGTGGATGACCCATGTGACCATGCAGCCGACGGCCAGTTTGTTGCTGAAGCCGTAAGCGTGCAGGCCGACGCCGAGTTGGTTGGTGCCGAACCAACTCCACGTGGTGACCATGTTGCCGCCGAGGGCGAGGACGGCGATGCCGCGGTCTTTGACGAGCCCCGCCCAGCGGGCGTGCAGGATGAGGGCGTTCCAGATGACGATCAACACGGCGCCGTTTTCCTTCGGGTCCCAGCCCCAGAAGCGGCCCCACGATTGATCGGCCCAGATGCCGCCCAGCACCGTGCCGACGAAGCTTAGCAAGGTGGCGAAGCAGATGACGGCGTAAAGGAACTGGCCGATCAGCCGACCGAGTTCCATGGTGCGGGCGGTCGGGCCGGCGCCGACGTGGATGATCCGCTTGAGCATCCATTTCTCCGGCACGCAGAGCAGGGCGACGTAGATGAGGCCGATGAACCCGGCGACGTAGGTCGCGGAATACCCGAGGGTCACGGTGGTCACGTGCGTCGCCAGCCAGAAGTTGGTGTCGAGGACGGCTTGCATCATTTCGAGTGTGTCGCCCGAGTCCGCCGCGAGTTGGTGGGCGACGATCGCCGTGCCGAAACCGAGGACCGACGCGATGAAGTTGCCGATGCCCAAGGGGTAGATCAGTTCGATGATTAGGCAGAGCATCACCACGCCCCAACCGATGAAGACGGCGGAGGAATGCAGGTTGGTCACGAACACGAACGGCCGATCCATGAGGTACATGCGGGCGAGCAAGTTCAGCGTGTGGACGAGCAGCGTGACCAGCAGCCACCAGAAGACGGCGCGGCGGATGCCGTTGCCGAAGGCGGGGGCGATGAGCAAGCCGAGCCAGCCGAAGAGCGTCAAGCCACCAGCAATGCCGTACATGACCATGCACTGGTAGTACAGGCCGGTCTCGTTGAGGAAAGTTTCGAGTTGGGCCCGGCGGCGATCCCCGGCCGGGACATCGCGTTCGGAGACGGCTTTCAAATTCTTCACGGCCTTGTCGAACAGGGCCGGGTCGTCGGTCCGGTAGGCTTTCAGCACGCGTTCCCAGGCATCGCCGGCTTCGTCTTTTTTGGTCTCTTCGGCCATCACATCGGTGAAGATGCTCAGGACTTCGTTTTTCTGTTCCTTGGTCATCTCCTCGAAGTTGTCGGACAGACCGCGCCGGCGGATCTCCTCGCGGACGCGGGTCCTCGACCCCTCAAACGCGGCTTCGCGCGCCGCGGCGGGCGAGCGCCACTCTTGTTCCACCTTGTTCGGCGAGTCCGGTCGAGGCGGTAACGCCCGAGGGGCTTGGCCCTGCCAGACTTCCAAGTACAGTTCGATGTGTTTGCGCAGCTCGAGCACTTTCACTTCGAACAGGTCGAGTTCTTGGTTCGCCTTCTGGCGCTGCACCGCCGCTTTGGCGGCTTTGTCGAACTCCTCGAACTTCGGCTGCATTTCCTTGATCGAGTAACGCAGCCCTTCGCGCTGTTCCAAGGCCAACAGCTTCCGCACCTCGTCGTTCTCGATGCGGAAGAGTTTGTTTTCGTGCGGGCCGGAAATCCACGCCTCGCCTTGGCCGCGCTCCGGGGCGGTGGCGGTGTCCAAGAACCACCTTATGGCCGATTGCTTTTTGCCGTTCGCGCCGGTGAATTCCTCGGAGTGCGTGAGCATCCGCAGATCGACGCGGGCCACGGTGTCGAGGGGCTTCACGCGGCCGCCGTCGACGACGGGGACGCGGGCCAGTTCGGCCAAATCGAGCCGGCCGCTCTTCGTGGTGGTCGAAGACGCTGCGCCCGCCAGCAGATAGATCGCCGCGAAGATCAGCGCCCCCACGGGGATCAGCAGCCATTCGACGACGGTCCGCCGACCCCCCGCAATGTCGAGCGGCTTTTCCCCCGCCGCCAACGCGACCGGCACTTGGGGCGGCGGCGCCCCCGGTTCGGCTTCGGCCCGCGTCCGGCCACCCAAGCGCCCGGAGAGCATCCGCAATAGGAACTGCACCAAATAGATGCCGAAGTGGACGAGCATCCCGAGGGTCACGAGAGCGCAGGAGACGTAGGGCAACTGCCAGAGGGGGTTGCGGACGACTTGCAGGATGGTGGTTTTTTCGTCCGGGGTGAACGACGACTGATAGTACGTCTCGCCGCGGTGCCGCAGCGGTTCGTTCATACTGATGGTCGTCTCGCGGTCTTGGCCCTTCTCGGGGTCCTTCAAAATCACCCGGCTGGAATAGTTCTTCGCGGTCGAGGTGCCGATGTATCGCTCGAATTTGAAGTCGATCAGTTCCAAGCGGTACGGTTTGTAGTAGCGCGTGTTGCGCAGCGCGAACTGAAACTTGACACCGTTCGCGTCCAGCGGCTGGGTCGTCGTCATCATCGCCGTGATGAGGTACGTGCCGAGTTCTTTGCCGGTTTGCTTGTCGAGCAGCGCGATGTACCCGGAGGGGATGTCGACCTTGCTGGACATGTCGACACCGGAGACTTCGGGTTCGTTCCAAGCGACGTAGCGTGCACCCAAGCCGACGGCCGAAGTGTTGGCCTCCGGGGCCTTCGGGTTGGGGTTCAGCGAGCCGACTTCGTCGAGGTCGGAGTTGCGGAAATATTGAAGCACGCGGATGTCGACCGGCAGATCGGGGTGCGAGATCGTTTCGCCCCGACCCAGCGCCGCCCGCAGACGGGAGGCCTTGATGACGGTGACTTTATCTTGGTCCCCTGCCGGTTCGACGAACGCCAGTTCGTGGTCGCGGGTGTCGAACGCGTAATTGCTGCTGGTCCCTTCGGCGATCGTCATCTGCTGTTCGATTTGGAATTCGCGCGTCACCCATTCGCCGACGAGCAGCAAGAGTACCCCGGCGTGGAGAATGTAGATGCCGGTCCGCTTGGCGATGAGCAGGGCGAGGCTGGTCCACGGCGACCTCTTGCCGACTTGCTTGCGGACGGCCCCCGCCAAGTTTACGAACTGCAGGGTGTGGGCGAAACAGAGGTTGGCGAACATCAAAATGCCGATGAGGAACCCGCCCGGGAACGGGAACCACATCTCGGTTTTGCTCTTCATCGGAAACTGGAAGAAGATCTTCGTGAACTCGAAGAGGTGCTGGACCTTCACTTTCACGACGTACGAATAGAAGTAGTCTTGGACGACGGTCCAGATGCCCTCGCTCTTCTGGGCGACGGTGCCGAAGAACACCAGCAGCAGCGACAGGGCGAACAGGGCCACGGTAATTTTGAGCGACGCGACCGGGGCCAGGGTATACCGGAGGCCTCGGATAAGATCGTCGACCCAATGGGACTTCGGAGTCGGGCGGGGAGAGGTCATCGGTGATCCTTATAGCTGACGAATGCGTCCGGGCCGCACTCCGATTATTTGCCTTGGAACGGCCCGCGCATCCCGCCGCCGGCGGACGGGCCGCCGGGGCCGCGGAAATCGACGCGGTAGGCCTTGGTCGTGCCGAGGACGATTTCGGTCGTCACACCCGGCAGTTCCGCTTCGGTGACTTTGGCGATCCCGGTGAAGTCGGTCCGCCAGCGGTTCACGTTGTCGAGCATCGTCCCGCTGATCGGGTCGGAGATGTAAAACTCGGTCGCGCCGTTGACGAGCGTGACCATCCGCATTTGCTTAGCCGGCCCGAGGTTCCACCCGGTCGGCACCGTCCACGTCAAGTTTTTACCGCCGTCGGCGACGCGGATCGACGCTAAGAATTTGTCGAAATCGGCTTCGTGCGGAGAGACTTGCTGGCTCGGCCCAAAGAAGCGGACGAACCAGAACGAGCGCTCACCCGCCGGGAGGATGGCCCCCAAAAAGCGGTACTTCGCATCCCCGACAGGGGGTTGCTCGGCCTTCGTTGCCACGGCCTTTTCAGGTTCCCGTTCGACGGTGTACGTGCGGACGTCGTCTTCCCCCTTGCAACCCATCAGCGAGAGGACCGCCATCAGAGTCGGAACGAGCCACCACTTCGTGCGGATCATGGGAAAGCATCTCGGACGGAGGAGCAACGGGCGGGACCTTCTCAACCATTGTAGCCAACGCGGGGAGCGCCGGGTCAAATCGGCCGGCCTTAGAAACGCCGCCGGCGGCGATTCCGACGAATCAATCGAGTTTCTTACGGTTTTTCAGGTCGTATTTCCCGCCGCTCGGCACTTCGACGTAATCCTTCTCGCCCTCGTTCGGCTTGGCGTTCGTGTCGAAGAACGCCACCTTCGTCTTGCCGATGACTTCCGCCGTGGTGCCCTTCACCACGAGGCCGGTCCCTTCGTCGATGCCGATACCCAGAAGCTGCGGGTATTGTTTCATCAGGCCGGTCATATCGGCGGGGCGTTGGCGCGCGAAGAAATGCTGATCGACGGCGCACCCGGGCAGGTAGCCGAAGCCGCGCTCGTACCCTTCCGCCGCGACGACGGTGTTCCCGAGCGGATGCCCGCGCGGCATATATTCCGCTTGGATCGACGCCCCGGCCGAGCTGCCGCCGATGACCCCGCCGCGTTCGAGCACCCCGCGGAAGCGTTTCTCGCTCAGGGTCCCTTCGTAAGAATCGACGAAGCGCCAATGCCGGCCGCCGGTGAACCAAACGCCTTTGGCCTCTTTCAGAATCGCGGTGAAGGCTTCGCTGTCGGCTTCCTTACGGTCGCGGGTGTGCAGGATCTTCACGGCTTTCGCGCCGAACTTGCGGAGAGCAACCGCCTCGCCGGGGTCTTGGGGCACGGGGTCTTCATTCGCAGTCGAGACCACGACGATGGTCGACTCCGGCCCGCCGGCGAGTCCGATGAAGGTCTTCCAGATCTCCGGTCCAGCCCCGCCGCCGCCCACGATCAGCAGCGAACCTTGGGGGACGTTCGCCTCCTTCGATTTCGCCGGGGGGAATTGTTCCGTCATCGCGCGGAAGTGGGCCGCGCGGCGGATTTGGAACAGGTCGATCGCCCCCGATTTCTGAACCTCCGCGAGGGCCGGTTTCGTCGGCGATTTCGCCAGCACCGTCGTCACCCCGCCGGCTCCGACGACCTTGAAGAAGCGCCCCTGCGTCAAGATCAGGGCCGTGCCCTCATCGATGCCCAGCCCGGCCCACGTCGGGTTTTTCTCAATCACCCCGGCCAAACGCGGCAGGCGCTTCCGCTCGGTGAAGTGCTGATCGACCACGACGCCGGGGAGGAAGCTGAAGCCCTTCTCGGTCTTCGCGTCCGGGTTCCCGCCGGCGATCATCGCCTCCGACATCACGGCGGCGCCGGCCGAGGTGCCTCCGATCACGCCGCCCCGCTTGTGGAGCGCGAACATCGCCTTTTCGGTCGCGGTGCCGCCGTAGGCGTCCATCAACTTGCGTTGATCGCCGCCGCTGAACCAAATGCCCGTGGCTTCCGCCAGCGGCTTGCAGAACTTGGGGTCGTCGGCCGTCTTGCGATCGCGCGTGTGCAGCAGCGTCACGCTCCCAACTTCGGCGTCCTTCCAGACTTTCAAAAAACCGTCGGCCGCCTTCGCATCATCCGCCGCGGCACCGGCCGTGGGGATGACGACGATCTTCGCTTTCTTGGCCCCGCCGGCGAGTTTGAGAAATTCGGCCAAGGCCGATTCCGGCAGCGCCCCGCCGCCGACGATCACGAGCGGCCCCGGCACCAACTCCGGCGGATACTCGGCGGCCCCGGCGAATGGAGACACTCCGAGGAGCAACGCGAGGAAGACTTGGCGCATTGGTGGATCCGAACGGGCATCGGCGGAATCCGAAATGATAGCAGAACGCGGGCGAGTTGCACGGCGATCCCCTGGCCGGGTGTGCCAACGATTCTTGGAGTCGTCATTCCAGCGTGAACCCACATACCCTATCGTGGAATGACGTCCGACTTTCGGAACGACCTAGGCGCGGCAAGGAGTTACGTCCGATTTCAGGTGCCTCCCCTGGCTTGGATTCACAAGTCATTGCCCCGTGGCTCCAAGAATTGTTGTCATACCCCTGGCCCAACGCACGAGCGAACGCAGCCGGAGTTGATGGATCGACTC
>JANXTU010000609.1 GCA_025352235.1 Fimbriiglobus sp. | reverse complement strand
TCGATTCACCAATGCAGCATCGTCGGCGAGGAGGGGAGCGGGGAGAGGTAGACTGGCCGGACGAAGCCGCCGCGGAGGGGGGCGTGGATCAAGGCGTGGTTGCTGCCGACCAGCCCGGAATAGCCAGCCGGGGTATACGGCGACAGGATGGGCGTCAGCCAGCGCGCGAGGGCGGGGAACATCTTGACGCCGGTGCTCTTGCGGTGGTGGCCGTCTTCGATTTTGATCACGTCCGGGCAGATGCCTTTCTTGCGGGCCACGTCGAGGAAATGCTCGGCTTGGGCATCCAGATTGAACTCGTCCTGGCCGGCGTAGCCGATGAACAATTTATAATCGTCCGGCCGGACCGATTTCGTTTCGAGCAATTCGATGGGATTGTTGGCCGAGAGAATCGCGAGCACATCCGGGTTGTTGCGGCCGAAAAGCGGATCGATCAATCGGCGTTGGCGGACCGTAATGACCCCGTAAAACCGGCCGATGACCTCGAAGCGGGGGAACTCGTTGCGCATCGCGACGCAGTTCGGATCGTAGTTGCTCATGTATTTGCCGTGGCAATCGATGTAGCGCATATTCAGCGGCGGCATGATACCGGCGATGCTGCCGAACAATTCTTTGTGTTTGAACCCCAAGCTGTACGCCCCGTACCCGCCCATGCTCGCCCCGGCGATCACGTGGGCTTCCCGCTCGGGCCGGATCGCGTAGTTCTTGAATGCGAACGGAACAATATCGTCGATGATGAGGTCTTCGAATCGGCCCGCTTTTGAATTCAAATAGAAACTGCCGGTGTTGAAGAGCGAGGGCTTGCCGTTCACGCTCGCATCGGGGGCGACGATCACCATCGGCGGGATCGCCCCGGTGCGGATGCCCTCGTCGAGATACGGGACGGAATCGAGGAAGTTCTTTTCGTCGTGCCCGAAGCCGTGCAGCCAGAGCATGAAGGGGAATTGCGTTTTGCCGTCGTACCCCGGCGGGACATAAACGTAAAGGTCGCGCTTTTCGCCGAGGGCCTTGGAGCAGATCCGCCGGTCGACGCCGTGGTTGTCGGTGTGGTCGTAGACCCGACCGCCGATTTTGCCGTTCAACCGCTCCATGCGATTGGGGCCGAAGTTTTTGAAGACGCTCCAAAACGCCTCGGAACGGGTTGGGGTCAGACCGAGGACTACGCCGGCCAAGAGCAAAGCCAATGCTAATCGGGTGGTGGACATCGTGGCTCCGAGACTCCGTTCCGCATCGGGATTATCGACAGCGGAAAGGAACCGAGTTGAGCCGAGTGGCTTGCGCGAGACGATTGAAATGGGAACGGGACCGGACGGGGCGGATCAGCGGGGGGCATCGAGTTTGCCGGTTGTAGCGGCCGATTCGACCGCGTCACAAAGGGCTGGGGTGAACGGCACACCGGACGCCGGAACGACGGGAACGAGGTGTCGCACGATGGCGGCGATGAGTTGCGGCAAGCCATCGCCGCGCGTCGCCGAAACGGGGATGAGTCTCGAATGATCGGCCGGAGTGACGGCCGCATCGACTTTGTTGCCGACGAGGATCTCCGGGGTCGGTTCGATGCTCGGCCACTCAGGTAACTCAGTCGAGAGATCGACGACCCAGACCCGTAGGTCGGCCGCGGCATATTCCGCGCGGGCCTTGGCGATGCCCTGCGATTCGAGTTCCCCGGCACCAATGCGCAGCCCGGCGGTATCCGACAGTTCCACCGGCCAGCCCTCGAACGCCAGGCGGACGCGCACGACATCCCGCGTCGTTCCGGGGACCGGCGCGACGACGCTGCGCTGGAACCCGGCGAGGGCGTTGATGAGCGAACTCTTGCCGACGTTGGGCGGCCCGGCGATCACAACCTTCCACGGCGCGACGAGGTGGCGACCAAGGGAGGCGAATGGCCGGAGCGACGCGGGATCGCTCCGCAGAAACGCGCCGTTGTATTGATCGAGCAAGATCGCCGCGGTCCGGAGCGTTGTCGCTTGAGTCAGCGGTCCGAGCGCCCGCGGATCGACGCCGGATCGATCGAATTCGAACGCTGCGGATTCGACGCAACCCGCCGCAACCAATTGTTCGACGATCCAGCGGACGACTCGGTTTCCACCGTGGCAGTGAATTTCGAATTCGTCCGGGGCCTTCACCGCGAGGACCACCTCGTCGCCGGCGCCTTCGCCGAAGTTCCCGAACCAGACGCGGCGGATTTCCGGTTCGCCCGGCAGCGTCCCCTTCGCCGGGCGGAAGAATCGCTGAACCGATTCCCAAGCGGTTGGCCCGCGCACGGCGACGGTGGCGATGGCCCCCGAACCGGGTGGCGTGAGCACGGACACGAGGGTGTCGCGGGTCATGGTCTGGCCTCGGCCGCGAGGCGGATCCCTTCGAGGACGAGATCGGGGAGGTGGGTCACCGGCTCGGGGAGTGCGGGGATGAGCAGCGCCGCGTCGCCGCCGGTGATGAAGATGGGGAGGATTTCGTCATGACCGAAGCCTGCGCGCAGAGTGAGGATCGCCCCGACGGCGGCGAAATAGATCCCGGCGCGGATGGCGTCTTCGGTCGTACGACCGGGAATCGCTTCGACCGGTTTGCGGATGGCTACTTCGGGAAGTTTCGCCGTGTGTTCGTGCAGCGACTTTGCCATGAGCGACAGGCCGGGCAATATGGAGCCGCCACAGAAAACCCCATTGGCATTCACGAGATTGATGACGAGCGCCGTGCCGGCTTGAACAACGAGAAACGGCCGGCCCTTTTCCGCGTATTTCCTCGCGGCGTGGCACGCCAGCAAGCGGTCCAATCCCACCGCTTCCGGGGTCTCGACGTCCAATTCGAGGGGGATTGCGACCCGGTCTTCGAGCAGTGAAATGCCGTCGGCGTGCTGCCCCAGCCACGCTAGAAATTCGTCTGTCGCAGTCGGGTTGACGCTGACGATGACCCAAGTCGTGT
Source organism: Fimbriiglobus sp. (assembly GCA_025352235.1). Classification (GTDB taxonomy): domain Bacteria; phylum Planctomycetota; class Planctomycetia; order Gemmatales; family Gemmataceae; genus JALHQU01. The sequence continues at coordinate 2,078 of JANXTU010000609.1, read as the reverse complement.
GCGTTCCCAAACACCACTCGACGGCTCGGGTAAACCAATTTCCGCGATCGCCGAAATCCAGCGCCGCCGTATCGGCGATTCGTCCGCCCCGCACCAATCCCCATTTCATCCGGCTGTTGCCGATGTCGACGACCACGTGCGGTGTCACGGAGCGGCCTCCTCGGGGACCTCGCTGCGGATCGCTTTCTCGGTGGCGAAGACAACCTGTTTCACCTTCTTCCCGGCGTCCGCCTTGCGCAATTCTGCAATCAATTGCGAAGCCCGGCCGACGACCTTCGACAGGCCTTCGCCGGTCACGGACGACATCAAGAACACCTCTCGACAGAGGTCGTGTTCGAGCTGATCCTTGACCTCCGCGGCCCCGGTCAGTTCTGCCTTGCTGATGCAGATGATCTCGGACTTCTCCGCGAGTTCTTGGCTGTAGGTGCCGAGTTCGCGGCGGATGGTGTGGTAGTTCTCGATGGGGCTGCTGCCGTCGAGCGGAAAAGGTTCAATCAAGTGGATCAGCACCCGCGTCCGCTCGACGTGGCGGAGGAATTCGTGCCCGAGACCGACGCCTTGCGACGCGCCTTCGATCAACCCTGGCAGGTCGGCGAGGACGAAGGTCGAATCGCCCCCCAGCGAAACGATGCCGAGGTTCGGGTGCTTCGTCGTGAAGGGGTAATCGGCGATTTCCGGCGTCGCCCGGCTGAGCCGGGAGAGCATCGTCGACTTGCCGGCATTCGGGAAGCCGATCAACCCGGCGTCGGCGATCACCTTCAGTTCGAGGGTGATGTGCCGTTCTTCGCCCTCTTCGCCCGGCTCGAATTCGCGCGGGGTGCGGTTCGTCGAGGTGGCGAAGTGCTTGTTCCCGCGCCCGCCGCGACCGCCTTTGCCGACGACGACTTCGTCGCCGATCTCGATGAGGTCCTTCAGCAGGTTCCCCCGTTCGCGATCCCGCACGATGGTCCCCGGCGGCACCGGGATCACGAGGTCGCCGGCGTGCGATCCGGTGCACTGGTAGGTGCCACCCGATTCCCCGGCTTTGGCGCGCCAGTGTTTCTTGTGCAGCAGCGGCGACAGATTATCGGCATTGCCCACTGCGCGAACGATGACGGAGCCACCCCGGCCGCCGTCGCCGCCGTCCGGCCCGCCGCGCGGGACGTACTTCTCGCGGCGGAAGGAGCACATGCCCCGCCCACCGTTGCCGCCGCGGACATAGATTTCGATGCGATCGACGAACATGATTGCGTTTTCGAGTAGGAGTTCTGAACCTGATCGCTGTGTGCTGATCGCTGATTGTCGTGATAACCAGCTGTCAGCAATCAGCGGACAGCAGTCGCAAAGAGTTACATCCGTTCCACAGTGTGGATGCCCAACAAATTCAACGCCTGCTGAATCGTCCGGCTCGTCAAATCGACCAACAGTAATCGGCTCGCTTTCAATCCCGAGGTCTCGGCGGTTAAAACCGGGCAGGCTTCGTAGAAGGTGCTGAGGGCCTTGGCCAAATCCCATAAGTACGACGCGATCAGGTGCGGCAGATACTCATTGCCTGCCGCGACGAGGGTCTCTTGGAATTTTAGCAATTGCAAAGCCAGATTTCGCTCGGCCGGTTCGGCCAATAGCACTTTCGCGGTTGTTTCCGATCGCTTATACTCCGCCTTCCGCAAGATGCTCCGGCAGCGCGCGTAAGCGTATTGCATATACGTCGCGGTGTTCCCTTCGGTCGCCAGCATCTTGTCGAAGTCGAAGATGTAATCGGTCGCGCGGTGGTTGCCGAGGTCGGCGTACTTCACGGCGCCGATGCCGACAATGGCCGCGAGTTCCGTCAACTGCTGTTCGGTCATCTCGGGGATTTCTTGACCGCGTTCGCGGCGCTCGGCGCTGTTGGCTTCGTACTTTTGTTTGGCGCGGCTGCTCGCTTCATCGAGCAAAACGTCGAGTTCGACGGTGCCACCGTCGCGCGTCTTCAACGGTCGTTTGTCTTTCCCGAGGATCGACCCGAATTGCACGTGTTCGAACTCGACACCGTCGTAGCCCCAGCGGCGGGCGTTGGCGAAGAGCGTCTTGAAGTGCAGCGCCTGCCGGGCGTCGACGAC
>JANXTU010000564.1 GCA_025352235.1 Fimbriiglobus sp. | reverse complement strand
GGCCAGCCGCGCGGGGATTTTCGGACTCGCGCGCGCCGAACAAGCCGGCTTGCGTACGGCGATTGTCGAACGCAAACCGGCGGAGACATTCTCGGAACGAGTCTTCGCCGCAATCCGCGAAACCGCGCCCGATCTGGTGATCCTCGCGGGCTGGTTGCACCTGCTGACGATCCCGCCCGATTTCGAAAATCGCGTGCTGAACATCCACCCGTCGCTGCTGCCCGCGTTCGGCGGCGCGGGGATGTACGGTCGTCGCGTCCACGAGGCGGTCCTGGGCTCCGGGGCGACGGTATCGGGCTGCACCGTCCACTTCGCGGACAACGCGTACGACACCGGGCCGATCGTGCTGCAACGCGAAATCCCGGTGTTGGCCGACGACACTCCGGACACTTTGGCCGCCCGCGTCCAAGCCGCCGAGTGCGAAGCCTACCCGGCGGCGATCCGACGAATTCTGACCGAGGTTCGCAATTTTTGGTAACATGATCACGGGTTCTGAGAATAGAACACTGTTCACCACACCGATTCGCCCAGAAAAGTGTGTTCGATGTCCATCGACCAAGCGCGTCCCGCTTCCCGAGAGCCTTTCGAAATCGACGACTTCGAAATCGCCGAACGAACGAAACTGCCCCATCGTCGACCATCCCCGGTAGTATGGATCGCGTTGGTGTTCGTCGTATTCTTGCTCGCGTGCGGACTTGTCGCCGCGATCATCCTGACGCGGCAACCGCAACCACCGGTGCAGCCGCCAATTCAAATATCACCGAGCGCACCGACGCCCGCTATCGGGCCGGTCTCGGGCTCGAGCTCCCCACCGGACAATCCTGTCCGGGCCATGACCGGGGAAGAAATCTACAAATCGCTGTTGAAATCAACGGCGTTCATTTTGATATCCGACGAAACCAGAGTCGGGGGCGCGGGGAGCGGCGTGCTCGTCCACGGCCCGCGCCGCTTGGTGTTGACGAACTATCACGTCGTGGGGGAGAAGAGTTCCGCAACCGTGTTCTTCCCCCAGTACGAAAAGAACGGTGACTTGATCCCGCGACCGAGTCACTACCGCGATCACACGGCTCAATTGGGAATCCACGCCAAGGTCGTCGCCCGCGATTCCCGAAAAGACCTCGCGATTTTGGAGCTCGCCTCGTTGCCCGGCGATGTCGTCCCCATCCCGCTTGCGGTGAAGCCCGCGACCACTGGTTCCAAACTGCATTCCGTCGGTGCGGCCGGGATCGAACTCAAAGATTTTTCGGGGACGCTCTGGCGTCTCTCGACCGGGGAGACCCGCGGCCGCAGCGAGCAAAAACTCGAAACGGAACATCATCAAACGGTCGAAGCCATGTTTTTGGAATCGCAGAAGCCGGTGAATAAAGGCGATTCTGGGGGTCCGACGGTCAATGACGCCGCAGCGTTGGTCGGGCTTGTCTCCTTGAGCGACCGAACCAGGGACGCCGTAAGCCTCGATATCGATCTGGTAGAAATCGAGAAATTTTTGAAAGACTACGCGCAGAAAGAAGGGTGGGTCTGGAACGGGCCCCGTCTCGGCTTGCAAGGGACGAAATCCGATCTTTCGCCTCAGCAGATGGCCGATTTCGTAGCGAAACTCATCGCGAAACTCGATGACGCCAAACCGGATGTCCGCCTCGACGCTTTGCGCAAGCTCGCGGGCTTCGGGCACGGTGCCAAAGTCTCGATTCCCCGCGTGCTCCGGGCGTGCGACGATCCCGATCCGCGGGTCCGCTTGGCGGCAGAGGAGACACTCGAACTGATCGGCCCCCCCGGCAAAGTCGAAATGCTGGCATACGAAGAGGCCTTGGCGGGAGCGGGCGTCCGAGCTCAGCGGATCGCATTGGCCTACTTTCTCAGTCAGCCGAAGCCGACCGTCCCCGAACAGTCGCTGCCGCACCTCGTTCGTTTGATCGATTCCGATTCCCCCGACGTGGCCATGGCCGCCCTCCGACTGCTGTCGCTCGCGGGGGCGACCGGCAAGCGAGCCGCGCTCGCGGAAGTGATCCACCGGGCCGATGGCGAAGCCGCGGCGGTCAGCCAGACCGCTCTCGCGACGCTCGAAAGTTGGGCGCCCTACGAGGTTAAGGATCTTGCCAAATGGGCAGGCGGTCTTGAATGCCGTTCGGATCGGCTGCGCGCCTACTCCGCTAACATTGCCGGGGATCTGGCCCCCGACTCCGAGCATGCCAACCGGTTGCTGGGGCCCCGTTTACTGGACACGGACTCTGAAGTGATGGTTGCGGCCTTGCGCGGACTCGGGCGCTGGGGGCAAGAATCCCGAAGTCAATCCAAGTCCGTCGAAGCTTTGACGGGTTCGAAGTCCGAGGCCATTGCATCGGTCGCTCTTCAAACACTCGGCAAGATCGTCCCGGCCGAGGATTTCCCTATCGATACGGTGAAAGCATTGTTGAAGGGGAGTTCAAAATCCATCCGCGTCGAAGCGTTGTGGGCGTTGATCGGTCTCGGTGCGAAAGCCAAATCGGCCCTTCCGGAGATCGCGGAATGCTTGGGGGATTCTGATCCGTCGATCCGGCGCGCGGCCCTCGAAGGATTGGCGGCACAAGGCGAAGCGGGGAGTGCCAACGCTCCGGCCATTCTGAAACTCTTGGGGAATAAACCCGACGCGGAGACCGCGTCCATCGCGTTTCAAACGCTTATCGCATTCGGCCCGAGCGCAAGCCTGTCGCTGGCCAAAGCGTATCGGAACGGTACGTCCGAGAAGGACGCCGATCGGATGTTGGCCGCGCTCGAAAAATACGGAGTCGGTGCGGCCGAAGCCGTCCCGGATATTCTGGAAGCGGCCGAAGACGCCGAGCACCCGCACGGCGCGCGCTATTTAAAATCCATAGCGGTACTGGGCAACGGGAAAGAATCACCTGGGGATCCGATTTCCAAGTCGCTGCCCAAAATCGGCGGCGATGCTCTGGCTCAAAAATTGATCGCGCTCACCGAATACGAAGTGAAGAATGTTCTGGGACAGGACACGAAGTACCTCATCGCAAAATACGGCGGACGACCGATGTGGGCTTTACTCCAGTTTCAAGCGATGGATCCGCTGTCCGTCGACGACAAACAACGGCAAGCGGTATTCGAGCGGCTGCGGAATTTCTCACAATACGACCTCTCTAGGAGCCAGCGCAAAGAAGCCAATGCAGCCTTGGCAAAATGGGAATCGGGCAACCGCTCGGCTCTCGCTAATTCTTCGGCAGTGGCTGCCGGTACGGCTTCTTCTGCTCGTAGAGCTTCAGCCGCGCCAGCGCCTCTTCACTTCATGTATTTCTCGATGAGCTTCTTGTACCGCGGATCCTTGCGAATCGAATCCAGGGCGCTGTTCGTTTCCATGTGCTTGAAGTTGCTGAAGCCGAGTTCCAGCAACTTCCCAAGGTTGTCGATCGCAAGCTCGGTCTTGCCCTGAAGAGCGTAGCAACAAGCCTTGCTGTAAAACGCGTTGACATACTTCGGGTCGAGGCGGATGGCCTCGGTGTAATCCGCTATCGCCTTGTCGTAGTCCTTCTTGGCGGACCAGGCGGTCCCGCGGTTGTTGAACGCGAAGACAAACGTCGGGTCGAGGCGGATGGCCTCGTCGTAGTCCTTGATCGCCTTATCGTACTCGCTCTTGACGTGCCAGGCGACCCCGCGGCCGTAGAACGCGACTCCAAACGTCGGGTCGAGGCGGATGGCCTCGGTGAGGTCCTTGATCGCCTTGTCGTACTCGCTCTTGCCGGACCAGGCGGCCCCGCGGTTGTTGAACGCACCTCCAAACTTCGGGTCGAGGCGGATGGCCTCGTCGTAGTCCTTGATCGCCTTGTCGTACTCCTTCTTGGCGCGCCAGGCGATCCCGCGGTTGTTGAACGCGAAGACAAACGTCGGGTCGAGGCGGATGGCCTCGTCGTAGTCCTTGATCGCCTTGTCGTACTCCTTTTTGGCGCCCAAGCCATACCCGCGGCTGTTGTAAGCGTGCGCAGACGGATCCAGCCGGATGGCCTCGTCGTAGTCCTTGATCGCGTTGTCGTGTTCCCCCTTCAGGGTCCACGCCTCGGCTCGTCGTCCCCAGGCCCAGCTATCCTTTTCATTAGCCCGAATCTTGTCGGTGTAGAAACCGGGCGCATCGGCCAGTTTCACCACCTCCTTCTTCAGCACGTACCCCTCGTACGGCCCAGTGCCCTGGCTGTGGCGAATCGTGACCCACTCCTTGTTCTCCCCGATCACCTTTCCGGCGCTCGTCGACCACTTCATAATCGTCTTGCCATCCTCGTCACGCAGCGGCAGGCCGTTGACGGTCGGGAAGACCCACTCGCCGACCCAGGGATCGTCGGCGGCACGGGCGGACAACGGCGCGAGCGCGAACAGCAACACGAGAGCGATGCGATTCATGGGGCGGCTCGAGATGGGGGATGGTACGATTGTCGCAGAGCGAGGCGCAGGGTGCAAGGTTTTTTGCGAGCCGAGCGGCGTCAGCCGCCGGGTTTCGGGGTACCACCACACCCGGCGGCTGACGCCGCTCGGCTCGC
>JANXTU010000489.1 GCA_025352235.1 Fimbriiglobus sp. | reverse complement strand
GCCCGTTGTGTTTCTGGTGCGGGGGGTCGCCCGGCCCGTCGGTTCGATTGGGCGGTGGGCGATTTCGGCCCGCGTCTTGGTGACAGCGGCTTGTCAGCGACGAGCCGATGATCCCGTTGGGACGGCTGATCCGATTCGCCGCCCCCCCCGCCCGACGCCGCTTTTTTCCACTTCCCCTAATGTGAGCGATGCCATGGTTCAACACAAGAGTCGCCCGCCGAAAAGACAATCGCCCGAGTACCGCGATCCGCTGCCCGTGCTCCACGGTCGCGTCTCATTCGCAGCAAGAGTGACTTGAGCGCAGACCTGCGACGACAGCGTTCGCGGATGGGCGCTCCGAAGGCGATCACGGCGACGGCGCACAAGCTCGCGAGGATCATTTACAACAGGATGCGCTTCGGGGTGGCGTATGCGAAGCGGGAAGAATCCCAATACGCCGACGAGGTGAAGCAGAAGCTGGAGAAGTCGTTCCACCGCTGGGCGAAGGAGCTGGGCTACGAGGTGAAGAAGATCGAGGTGGCCGAAACGCCGGTGGAAGTCACTTGATGCCGAGGTCACGCCGAACCGAAAGGAGGCTTCGATGAAGTGAAGTTGGAATCGAGGGTGCAACCATCGCGATGCGATGCCGGGAGTTTACGGACGGATGGGACTCCCGGCGGCGAAACGAAGGGCAAGGTCGGCCGCAACTCAAGAAGAAGTTCCTGGGGCGGCGTGCCTTTGGCCCTCGGGCGTCGGCAACTTATCGTCGAACTCCAGCACGCGGGCGTAGTGCGCTTCCCACCCGACGGACCCCAGAGACTCCGCCACCCGCCCCTCGTCGATCTCTCGGAATGGCTGGAAGCAACCGTCTTCAAGACCGTAGTACCCTTCCAGCTTGACGACGCGAAACTGTCCCTTCTGCCCGACGACGAGGAATGACTCGCCGTCCCACAGTCCAACATTGCCGTTGCGGCCCCGGCCGACATAGTGCCGGCCCACGACAAGTCGCTCCCGCGCGATCTGTTCGGCCACGTTGCTCCTCTGTATGGCTGGGGAAGTGGGTTATGCCTCGTCGTAGTACTTCTCCGGCGCGCGATCCACCTCCCAGTGGTTGGCAGCGCGGGTGTTGCTGCTACCGCAACCCGGACATTCGTAGGCGTTGTCCCGATTGCAGCGGAAGCAGAACACCGCCTTGCATGACGAGCAGTAGCGGAGATCGACCCCGTGCTTGGGGCAAGTCGTGTCCGAAGGCATAGTGACGCTCCTTATTACGGTGTTGAAGCGTTAGGGAGCCACGTCGGGTTCGCCGCCCGCCTGGCGGGCCGGCGGTTCGTCCCGCTGACCGCGTTAGGCGTCTTTGCTACGACGGTCTGTACGGTCTGCCCTCGTGTGGCCCTGATCGTCCCGAATCGTCCAGTAGAGTTTGTGCGCCTCGCTCTCACCGTACTGTTGCTTGATGTAATGCCAAGCTGCGGATGCCATCTGGCCCAGGGCTTTCCCGTGCGTTTCTGTGTACTCGCCACCCGCTTGCTTCTCGTACCCAAAGCGGTTCAAAAGGCGTGCCAGCTCTTGATAGGTGACGTAGCCTTCGACGCCGGTTTTCTCGTACTCACCGTATAAGGCGGAGGCAATGCGGTAGATAGCTTCATAAGTCTCATTCATCGGTTGCCTCCATCAATTCGGCGGTTCGGGATCAGATTCGATCCAACCTTCTGAAGCCGCGCCACGCTTGCCGCCTAACGACCCAGCTCAGGGGCGGCGGCCCTGAACGAGAGACGAGCCAAACTGAGACGAGGGCCGCCGTCCCCTGCAGCGCCTTGTTAGGCGTCAGGCTGGTGCCCGCGCGGGAGCGACATCTGCGACCGGAAGCCCACCCAGCACCTCCACCCACCTGTCGCCGTCGAGCTGCACCACTTGCCCAGCGACAAAGACCTCGTCAGCGTTGAACCGAGCCAGCCGCCGAGGACGCGCCGTCGGGTCGGCCGCCTCGCCGATCACCAAGTAGCACCTCGCACCGCCACGAACCAACTCGACGTGCTCCTCTCGCTCCCGCGGCCCTGGCTTGCGGGGCGAGGAGCCGTGCATCGCGTGTCGGGTGACCTGGACGAACTGCCCGCCGTCATGGGGGCGGATGCGGTCCTGCCACACCAAGAGGAAGACGACCCCATCCTCGGGCCGCACCGCCCCCCACGACCACCGCGTATTGTGGAGCGGCGCGCCGAGCATGGTGAAGAAGGCGGATCGGTTCAAGGGGCGTCCTCCAGTTGCGACCCCGGCAGCGACCCGCTGCCGGATGGCCTCGATGGCCTGCCTCAGCGGTGCCAACAGCGACGGGTCTTCGTCGGGGTCATCCATGCAACCCCAGCGGATGCCCCGTTGCTGGGAAAACAGCCACGCCCGCAACCGATCCAAGTCGGCCCCGAGCGGCGGTTGATCGCGGGGGTAGTCCCCGCGAAGTGAGCCCTGTTTGGTGTGACAGTAGTAGCTCAGCGCGAACTCGCTGATGGCGTCCCAACGCGCATCGGCCGTCGGAACATCAGCGAGGGTCAACCCGTCGTTTGGTATCTGTCGCCACACGCGGGAGCCCTCCTGCGGCCTAACGACCAAGCTCAGCGGCGGCCCCAGTGGCCTGCCGAGCATGTGGAATCAGCGAATGACTGGCCGTCCGCTGCAGCGCCTGGTTCGGCGTTGAGCGTCACGTCGGCTTGCAGCTACTGCACATCTGGATCGCCATGGAGCGGCCTCGCGCCCAATCGAGGAGGGCTGTCTGGCTGGTCGAACACACCTTGCGGTGACGGGTCAGGTTACCCCAGGCCTCCGGCCCGAGGTCCGTGTCGCCGTAGTGCCCGCATGGAGATAGATGGAGCATCCCCTCCGCTTCTGTGCGGCAGTTGATGACGTACCCGGTCGGGTTGTCCGCCCGCCACCGTTGGAACGCCTCATGCTGGCCCGGCCCGTCGGCATCAGCGAATTCTTCGATCACATCCCCCTCCGGCTTCCGTCGCCGAACGACCCAGCTCAGGGGCCGGCGGATGAATGAGTGCCAAGTAGAATCGGAGTGACCCCGCCGGTCCCCTGCAGCGACTGGTTCGGCGTCCGGCAGCGCCCGAGCATACCACAGCTACCCACCAGCGCCGACCGCGACAACTCCGATCCCAGTGACACACAATTGACACCGAGCACCGCCGATCTACAGCCCTTCTTCGCCGCGCGCCGAACGACAAGCTCAGCGGCACCGGGGGCGCGGGCGAGCTACGAATCCCGAACAACCAGCGACGCCCCCGGTGTCCGCTGCAGCGCCTGGTTCGGCTACTCGAGGCTGGCACCCCAGGCTAGGCAGCTCCGCCCCCGGCGGCCACCCCGCCGGCGCGGCCAGCACGCTGCCCCACGGGTGCCCCAGCGATTCCAGCCAGGCCACGAACGGCGCGACGAGCGGCGCGTTGGAGGCCGACCGATGCCCCGGCCCGACCTTGACGACGCCCAGCAGGTGCGGCGGGAGCGGGGCCGCCGCCCGCCCGAAGTAGACGAACCGCGTGGACAGGAGCGCCCGCCGCCCGGACAAGTCGTGATCGCGTTCGGCCACCGTGTGCGGGCCGGGGCGGACGGCCGGCGGGTCGGACGCGAAGTCGTAGATGCTATCCCCCACCTGCCGCCGCAGGTCCGTGTGGGCCGGGTCGGGCCGCTTACGGGGGCGGCGGACGGACCAGGCGTCGTAGGCACGCATGGAGAGGGCGCGAGTGACCTGCATGGCGTAAACGACTGCCCCGGACAGGTCGCCCGCCGGCGACGCGGCCGAGCCGGTGCCGACTACCCAGTCGCCGACGCGGGCGTGGGCGCGGATGCGGGGCTTGCAGATGACGAGGGTGCAGACGCCATAAAACGGGTTAGGGGCACACCCGTAGTCGAACCGGACGCGGTACGAGAACAAAGCCATGCTAAACGCCCCTCGCGGATTGGGCTTCCGCCGCCGAACTTGTTATTAGATTGCGCCTGCGCAATCTATCGCAGACAACTACCGAGGCGAGAACAACTCGCCTAAGTGTTTCGAGCGTTGGCGTTTACGGCCATTGACTCGCGATTTCCCTGCGCAACCTATCC
>JANXTU010000466.1 GCA_025352235.1 Fimbriiglobus sp. | reverse complement strand
CGCCAAGGGCTGCTTGGCCGTCGCCGGCGGCTTCCTCGCGGGCTACGTCCTCGGGGCGCTCGCGGCCTACGGGTTCGACAAACTCATCGCGAAGCGCGAGTCTCCGCACGGGTTGCACAAAGTCGTCCGTTACACCTGCGCTCTGATCGTCGCGATCATCGTGGCGCTGTTGATGTTCCACGGCGGGAGTGGCGGAAACGGCGGCGATGGCACTGGCGGAGCGGCCCCGGGCGATCAAACGGGTGGGACCGGCACGGAGCCGACGACCGCGAATCCGACCGGCACGCCCGCGACCAAACCGGAGCCGACCCCGGCGAAGATCCAAATCGTCGACGCGGTGATCGTGAAGATTTTCGCGGGGTCGGATGTTGAAGCGGGCACCGAGAAATTCTTCCGAGTCGGCGACGAATCCCTCGATGGCCAAGCCGTCATGGTCGATCTCGGCGGGGTGAAGGAGCGCGTCCGCGATCGCGTGAAATCGGCCAAAGGGCGAATCGTCGTCGTCTACGATTTCGCCCCCTCCGCCAGCGACCGCACATCCGGGTTCAGCATCTTGAACGGGGCGCGGGAGCAATTGGGCGCCCCGCTGCTTTCGCCCAAACAGTATCAAGATCTGCTGGCACAACAGCCGTGACGGCGCGGCCGCCGACGCCGGGGAGCGCGGAAGCCCGGGCCTTGCGCATCGTCTTCTTCGGGGCGCCGCGCTCCGGGAAAACCTCGTTGCTGGAAGCCTTCGAGCGCATCTGCTCCGCCGAGGCGGAGACGGCGCCCGTACCGCTTCAACTCGCCGGGGGAGCCGGCGTCGTCTTGCAAAAGCGGCTCGTCGACCTCCCCGATTTCAACGCGATCGCGGAAGCGGCCCTGCTCTTCGATTGCGACGGCGAAGCGTCGCGGGCGCTCCTCAATCAACCGGAAGAATTGGCGCGGAACCGGGCGCGTAGCGAATTGGCTGTTGCGATCCGCGATGCGGAGGCGCTCGTGTTGGTCGTCGAAGCACGCTCGACCGAAGCCGACATCGAATCGCACTTCCGCGCGTTCCAAGATTTTCTGAGCAGCCTCCGGACCGGCCGCACCTTCGACCGCGAAGTCGGTAACTGGCCGATCTTTTTGACGCTGACGAAGTGCGACAAACTGCACGAGCCGGGGATGCCGGTGGACGAGTGGTTGAACCGCGTCGACCGCGAGGTGGAACGCCTCGAAGCGCGGTTCTTGGAACGGTTCGACGAAGCGGTCGAGACGCCGGGAAACCGCCTTGCGTTCGGGGGCCTGAAGTTGGCGACCGAAGCCACCGCGACGGCTTTGCCAGAAGAATTGCGCCTCCCCGCCTACAACTTGGGGGACGGCACGCACAACTTGGACGAATTCGTGCCGGACGTGCTGCGGGCCGCCGCCGACTATCGGGGCCGCGCCCGCGCGGCCCGGCGCCGCTTGAAGTGGACCGCCGCCGGCGTCGTGGCGCTGTTCGCCATCATGCTCGCGCTGATGCTCGCCCTCTTCGCGGTCGGCGAACGCTCTCCGCTCGAGAAACTGACCCAGCGCGCCGCCGCGTTGGAAGCGCAGCGCGAACCGGCCGCGAGTTACCTCGCGGAAAAGGCCATCGTGCGGCGCCGGCTCGAACTCGAACAGATTCAACGCGATCGGGAATTCGACCGGCTCCCTCCGCATTCGCAGCGGTTCATTGAGGCGCGCCTCCGAGAAATCGACGCGTACACGGCGTACAAATCGGAGTTCGCCGCACCGCAATTCGCCCCCGCCGACGTCCGGACGACCGGGATGTTCCAGAGGCTCCAAACCGATCTGGAGACCGGACTGGCACCGCCCCCCGAATTCGCGCAGGCGTGGGGCGATACCGAAGCCGTGCGACTCCGGCAGAAGTGGCGCGACGATTTGCGATTACTCGGCGAATCGGAAGACCGCGTCCAAGCTTGGTATCGCCGGCTCATCGCGGAAGCGACCGATTTGATCGTGCGCTCGGAGCGGCCGGAGTGGCGGGCGCAAATCGCCCGATTGCAACGCGACGCCGCGGAACCGGACTTCTTGCCCCGGGGAGTGTCCCTCGGCGCGGGAGCTTCGATCCCGGTGCCGGGTTCAACGCGGTTGCCGATCCCGCGCGGCGAACCGCTGACGTTCGGCGACGTGGTCCGCTACGAGCGCGCCGACTTCGCGAGGCGCGATTGGGAACAAGCCGAGCGCCGCCTGCTCGACCTCCGCGACCTCGCCGACGCGCTCGGTTTGTCGGTCGACCCGGACGCGGCGCCCGGGCCCGCGCTGCTCGCCCTCCCGGAACCCAACGGGAGGGCCGCCGAGTCGAGGGGCTTGGCCGGCCGGCTCTTGGAAACATTGAAGAAGCGGTTCCCCCGCGCCGCCGAGGGGAGCGCCACCTGGCGGACGGACGCATACCCGGAGCCGCTCCAACGGGAATTGTCCCGGCGGATGCGCCTCGCGGCCGAGACCGGAATCCGGCACGTACGCTTCCTCTTGGAAACCGAATTGCAATTGGAAAACGGCCGGGTTGACAACCCGGAGGACTGGCGAAAACTGATCGACCCGGAGACCGGGGCCCTCCTGCGAGTCGACTTCAAGAGCTGGGGCCGACTGCTGCAATTGCTGCTGTCGTGGAGCGAACCCGGTCGCGTCGAAGTCGACCCCATCGCGCAGCTGGCCGAGTTCCTGAAGGCCGACAAATTCGCGATCCCGATTTCGTCGATCGAACTCTATTTGCCGAATTCGCTCCGAGTCCAAGTGCTCGCGCCGGACGGCGGCTTGCGGTTGACGGTCGCACCGAGCGCCGGGGAACCGCGGGTACTGGTGTTAAAACTTTCCGGCGAAGTGAAGTCCGATGCCAACGGCACCACCTACCGCTTCGTCCCGGCCATTCCGCTGACGCCGCTGGTATACAAACCCGGCGACGGATTCACCGCCGAATTGATGCTCAAAGCGGGGCCGGCGAAATACGCGATGCTCTGGACGCGGAGTCGGACGAACGCGTTCGCCTTCGAGAAACTCTTTCTCGACCCCGATCTCGAACGCTTGCAGCCGGCCGAGAAACCCCAGCGGACGTCGGGCGTCCGGTTGAAACTCCTGCCCGAAACCCCGGGCGGGATCATCCCGGAGTTGTTACCGACGACCGCCGGGATAAACTGAATCGAAACTCCATCGCACCGAGCCACCGCCCCATGCATATCCTCGACATCTTGGCCCGCGATGCGACGACCTTCAGCTTCGAGTTCTTCCCACCGAAAACCGACGCCGCGTCGGACGAACTGTTCGGAACAATCGCCCAGTTGCAAGCGCTGAAGCCGTCGTTCGTCTCGGTCACCTACGGCGCCGGCGGCACGACGCGCGATCGCACCCACGACCTCGTCGTGCGCATACAACACGAGACGCGGCTCACGGCCGTGTCGCACCTGACTTGCGTGTGCCATGCACTGCCGGAGATGGCCGGAATCCTCGAGCGTTACGCCGCGGCGGGGATCGAGAACATCCTCGCCCTCGGCGGCGATCCGCCCAAGAACCTGGCGAACTACGACCGCGGCGGCGATGCGTTCCGTTACTCGAATGAACTGGTGGAATTCGTCCGCAGTTGCAAGACGCCCGACGGTCGGGGCTTTGGCATCGGCGTCGCTGGCTTCCCCGAAGGTCACCCCGGCACGCCGAATCGCCTGCTCGAAATGGACTATTTGAAGCGGAAGGTCGACGCCGGAGCGGACTACATCTGCACGCAATTGTTCTTCGACAATCGCGACTTCTTCGACTTCCGCGAGCGCTGCGAATTGGCCGGGATCCAGGTGCCGATCTTGGCCGGGATCATGCCGGTGGCCAGCCAAGCCGGGTTGGTGCGCATGGCGGAACTGAGCGCCGGTTCGCGGATTCCCGCCGGCTTACTCCGCGGCGTCAACCGCTGCGCGGACGATCCCTCCGTCGCCCACTTCGGCATTCACTGGGCCACGGAGCAATGCCGGGGATTGCTCGACGGCGGCGTGAAGGGCATCCATTTCTACACGCTGAACAAATCCGACGCGACCCGGCAGATTTACCAGAACCTCGGTGTGCGCGATTCGGCGGGGCTGCGGTGAAGGATCATGGCGGCAGCTTTCCCCTCGATCCGCCGCCCCGCCCTCAAGGGCGGGGCTGAACTCACAAAGCCACGTGAACGTGGACTGCGGAGCGATTTCAATTTCAATCTCCGACACGTTAGGAAACGTGTCGCCACAACCGGGGCATCCATTCTTTGTGGCGACACGTTTCCTAACGTGTCGGAGATCGAATCCACGGAGCGGCGATTCTCCGATTCCAGTTCGATCCGACACGTTAGGAAACGTGTCGCCACAATGAGTGAATCCGGCAGCTCACGCTGGCCGGCTCGCCTTCCGCCCGTCGGCTCGCCGCCGTTCGATCTCGGCCATGCGCTCGCGGAGGATCGCCTCGAAGCCGCGGTCGCTCGGGGTGTAATACGTCGCGTCGGACGGGATGTATTCCTGATCGATCCACGCCCCGTCGCCGTCATGAGAATATTGATACCCGGCGCCGTGACCGAATTGCTTCGCCCCGCCGTAGTGGCTGTCCCGCAAGTGCTTCGGCACCGGCAACGTCCGGCCTTCTTTCACATCTTTGATCGCCATGCCGATGGCCACGGTCGTCGCGTTCGATTTCGGCGCGGTCGCCAAATAGCAGACGGCGTGGGCCAGGCTCAATTGGCACTCGGGCAAGCCGACGCGCTCCACGGCGTCCCACGCCGCGTTGGCCATC
>JANXTU010000419.1 GCA_025352235.1 Fimbriiglobus sp. | reverse complement strand
AGGTCGTGTTGATCTCCGTGACCAACTCGTGCGTCGCCGCGTTCAAGGCCCCGAGCACGTTGTACCGCTGCCGGCCCGACGCCGCCCGCACGTGCAATCGGACGAAGCACCAGACCCACCCCAGAAACGACGCCAGCACGAAGTATGAAGCGTCCACGAAATACCACTTCGGAGGCCACGATGCCTTCATCCAATCGGATCACCACTTGGACGAATTCGCTCCGGCCGCGCTTCGGCAATTCCTCGGGCAAGATCTGCGACACAATCTCCGGAGGGACTTTCTCGTCGGCCGGGTGGAGTAGGAACGAGTGCTCACGGCGGATGAGGATCCATTCTTTCTGGGCCAGGACTTCGTTCAGCAAATCGATCAATTGTGGCAGGGTGTATTTCTCATCCGATTTCAACGAGAGCGTGCCGGGGATCGGCGCGTTGTCGACGCGGATCAAGCCGGTTTCTTTGGAGGACCGCGGACTATTCCGCGCGGTCGAAGTTCATTCCGTAGGTCTTCTCGACCGCGGCGGGTTCGACCGAAATCGCAGGGCTCGGCGCGACCGGGCCGATCATCGTCGGCTGAGGACAGGGTTGTTTCCGGAAACTGAATCGTTCGCGGGCGGAGGCGTCACTGACGCTGAAAGCGAGTGCGGCCACGAGACAAAGTCGCAGGATCATAACGGCCTCCACGTTGGCGGGATATGCCGAGGATGATCCTAACGCCGGGGCATGAGGGGAAGCTGAGAGTGAGCCGACGTGATTACGCAAGCCGGCACGCCCGTCACTTCTCGATGGCGGTCGGGACCATGATCAGGAGGATGTCTCTGGCGTCTTTCCCCGATGCTCGCCGGGCGCAGCGGACCACGAGCGTCCAGCCGGTCGGGACCGACTCGGCGCATTCGGTCGAGTCGATGCCCTTGTACGCAACGGGTGTCACGGTCTCGCCCGGTGGGGTCGAACCCGGTTTGGCTTTGGTGAACTGGGCCTGGATTTTCAACGACACCGAATCGCCCTTCGGCGATAGATGCGGCGTGGTGTGGATCGTGTAGTATTCGCCTTCATCCCCGATTTGCATAAACCCCGTCCGGTTGTCGGTGAGGTGCAGAATTGGACGGGACAACACATCCATCCGCCCTTTCTCTTTTTCCCGGCGGATGGCGGCGGTCAACATTCGGGCCTCACGCGGCGTCAGCACCCATTTGTCCCCGTCGCCGAGGCCCGAGTCCTTGGCGAAGTCGGCCGGCGCTTCCACGATCATCATCGCCACAATGACCTGGGGCGGCGCTTGATCCAACACGGCGAGCAAGCCGGCGACTCGTTTCTGTGCGGCCGCATCCCCGATCACGACCAAGCGATTCGACACCGGTTCGGCGACGATCGTGACTTCCAGTTTCTGCTGGAGAGCCTGCGCCGTCACGGACTGCGCGACATCCGCGGCCGCGACGTTCTTCAGTTTGTAAACCAAAGCGGGTTGCGTCTCTTGTCCGAAGGCGTTGCCGGGCAACGCGAACACGATTGCGACGAGGAAGGGACGGAGGATCATGGCGTTGTCCTGAATGTGGAAGACGGACGCCACATAAACGAACGGCCGAAACCGGGCAAGCGGAGCTGGGCGGCGGGCAGCGGATGGCGATGAATTCTGGCAGCGAGTCGGTCAACAATCGATGCTGCGGCGGCACAACTCGGGCAGCAGTCGATCCAGGATCGGAGCGGTCCACACGTGGTTGTCGTGGAAGAGCAGCACGTCGCGCGGCTGCAGCAATTCCAGCGTTTGCTCCGCGCAGCACGCGGCGTCCCAGTCGCTCCGGCAGCGCCAGTCACCGGTGTCGAGCGACCAATTCGCCAGTTTCATCCCGGTTTGCCGGGCGGCGAGTACAACGCTCGGCGTAATGCGACCGTAGGGTGGGCGGAACTCGGTCGGCGCGATCCCGAGGACATCTTCGATGGCGTGCTGGCAGTGCACGATTTCGCGACGGATCGCCCGGTAATCCGAATAGCTGAAGCGCGGGTGCGTGAGGCTGTGGTTGCCGATGCGGTGCCCGGCCGCGTGGATTTGCCGAAGGGTCGAGCGATGCCGGAGGACGTTGCGACCGAGGACGAAGAAGGTCGCTCGGATGCCGTGGGTGGCCAGGCGTTCGAGCACGAGGGGCGTGACGGTTGGATGCGGCCCATCATCGAACGTGAGTTCGATGCCGGTTTCGGAGACCGGCAGCCGGTGGCGGACGAATCGCGTCAATAGGGAGCGCTTCCACGGGTGGACCCGGCGGGCGAACGTCAGCGGGCCGTGCGATTCCATCGCGCCTCCCGGCGCCAGAGACCGCCGACTGCCACCGTCGCCAAGCGCGCAATCAACCAGAAACTGCGGAATCCCGGCCAGCGGACGCCGACGCCTAGCATCACTTCCGCGTAAGTCGCGACCGTGAGGAGCGCGAGTGCGGACGCCCACACGATCAGCGCGAGTTCTCCCGAGATCAGCGAAGCGGCCACCGTCGCGGCCAAATGCGCGAGGATGACGGGCTTGCTGGTGAACCAGCGCCCCGCCCGCGGAACGCGCAGCGAAGCGCTCCAACGCCGCCGTTGGCCGAGGAACGCCGTCAGCTGCGGCGGGGCTTCGCAGGTGACCGATTCGTCGGCGACGAAACGGATCGGTACCCCGTGTCGGTGGAGTTCCGCCGCATACTCGGCATCTTCGGCCAAGCCGAACTGAGTCCAAGGGTGACGCTCCAAAATTTCCCGCGCGAAGTACATCCCCGAGCCTCGGAGGGGGACGAACAACCGGAGCCGGTCGGCGGCCGCCGCCATGCGGTTGTCGAAAGCCGCCCCGATGGCCGCGACCATGCTGGCGGGATTCTGAGAATCGACGGTCGAAACCACCGCAGCCTGAACGACCGACGCCCCCGCTGCTTGTTCTCGGTCCAGTCGTTTCAAGAGCCCCGGCGAAATGCGGCAGTCGGCATCGAGAATCAAAATACCATCGGGGCGACTCGGGAGCAGCTCCGCCAGTCCCGCGGCGAGCGCATAACCTTTGCCCCGTTCCGACGAATCGCGGCGAACGGTGCAGTCGGCCCCGAACTGCCGCGCCAAAGCTTCGGTGTCGTCGGTGCAGTGATCGACCACGACGCGCACGCCGATCAGTTCTTGCGGATAATCCGCGGCCGCAATCGACGCAAGTGCCGTGGGTAACGTCGATTCTTCGTTGTGGGCCGGGATTAAAATGGCGATGCGGCGCGACGGGGTCCCCGCGGGGAGTCGGCGCCGAAATCGGCCGACGATGCAGCCGGCGGTGTAGTACAGGCCCGCGAGAGTTGCCGGGATGAGAAAGACGACGATGATCCCTCCCGTCAACATGAAGCACCCCCAATTGAAAGCAATGCGCGGAGTGTATCGCTCCACGGAATCGGGAGCGACGGTATTTTCTAAATTCTCGCGGCAAAGTCCCCTCGGCAAACCCCGCGCCGATTACTATGATGACGCTTCAATACTCACGACGACTGCTTTTGGGGACGATCATGGCGAAGGGGAAAGAGGCCCGCGGGATCATCAAGTTGCAAAGCTCCGAGAGCAGCCATTGCTACTTCTCGCAAAAGAACCGCAACAACAGCAAAGAACGCATCCAGCTGAAGAAGTATGACCCGATCCTGCGCAAGCGGGTCATGTACAAAGAAGCCGGCAAGTTGTAAACGGATCTCACGGCCAAACGAAAATCGCCGCCCACTCGGGCGGCGATTTCATTTGGCTCAACCTTTCAGAACTACTTCTTGAACTCGACTTTCGCGTCGGCGATGCTCATCTTGCCATCTTTTTCCGAGACGACGCCGGTGACGGTCGCGTCCTTCGGGCCCTTGCAGATTTTGCCGTGGTAGGCGGCTTTGGCGCCCTTGTCCACGAGGTAGTACTTGATTTCTTTCTTCTCGTCTTTGGCGTCTTTCACGATGAGCACGTTGCCGCACTCTTCGGTTTCGCTGAGTTTGCACTTGCTGCACACCAACGAGCCTTCGAGCTTCGTGGCTTTGACTGCTTCGGCGGGTTTCTTGTCTTCGGCGACGACCGGGGCCAGGGTCAGGGCGAAGGCGGCCACGAGAGCCACGAACAGATTGCGAACCATCGACGGTACCTCGAGAGAGGAATAGGGGCATCCATAGTCTAGACGAGAACGCGGCGCCGAACAAGGGGTTCGGTTGACGGATTCGCCCGGCGGGCCTACTATTCGTCTTTCGGCTTTTAGCGGTGCGAACTCTTGCGGAATGCCACTTGAACGACGGTTCACACATCTTGGTGAACATCGCCGATCGGCTCCGATCATTCCGAAACCGCGCAGTCGTGGTCAAGCTCGGCGGCAGTGCCATGGAAATCCCGGCCGCGACAACGGGCATGCTCGACGCCGTGGCGGCGCTGCACATCCTCGGGGCGAAACTGATTCTCGTCCACGGCGGCGGCAAGCCGATCGACCGGGCCATGGACGCGGCCGGGCGGACGCCGGTGAAGATCCAAGGTCGGCGCTACACCGACGATGCCACGCTCGCTATTGTCGTGTCGGTGCTCGGCGAGATCAACGAATCGTTGGTGACCCGCTTCGCCAACCGCGGCGTCAACGCCGTCGGCCTCCGCAGCGGTATAATCGGAAAGCGGTTGCTGCTGCCGGGCTTGGATTTGCAACCGCTCGACTTGGGGCGTGTCGGCGTCGTCACGGGCCTCGACCGGGTACGATTCCAAGACTACCTCCGCGACGGGATTTTGCCGATCGCTCCCTCCATCGCCCTCGACGACACCGACGGCGGTTGGCTCAACGTCAACGCCGATTCGATGGCGGCGGGGCTGGCGCGCGAACTCGAAGCTGAATCGGTGCTGTTCCTCACCGATACCCCCGGCGTGTTGCGCGACCGCGGCGATCCGGAGTCGCGCTGTGCCCGCTTGACGGTGGACGAGTGCCGCGATCTCATCGCGGACGGGATCATCGATGGCGGAATGATCCCGAAAGTCGAAGCCTGCTTCGAAGCTTTGGAAGCCGGGGCGGCGCGGGCCGTGATCCTCGACGGCCGCGACACACATGCTCTGCTGAACGATTTCCTGCAACCGGGATCGACAGGCACCGAAATTGTGAAATGATAAAGACTTCCCGAACCCGGCCGCACCGATGGTGTATCGATTCTTTTTGATGTCCGGATCGTCCCCGACTTCCCGCAGGCCCCTCACCCCATGACCAGTTCCACCGACACCCTCCCATCGACCGACGTCATCGCGCTGGCCAAGAAGTACCTGTTCGCCAACTACACGCGCTACCCCGTCTGCCTCGTCCGCGGCGAGGGTTCTTGGGTCTGGGACGCCGAGGGCAACCGCTACCTCGACTTCTTCCCCGGTTGGGGCTGCGGCATCTTGGGCCACTGCCCACCGAAAATCGTCGAGGCGGTTCAACAACAAGTTTCGACGCTGATCCACGTCCCGAACACGTGG
>JANXTU010000410.1 GCA_025352235.1 Fimbriiglobus sp. | reverse complement strand
GTCGGTCGAACGAAAGACGCCGCCGGCTTTCTCTTGAGCTTCGACCTCGGCGTAAATGGTGTCGGGTTCACTTGGGGCGAAGGCCAGACAAATCCGGCCGAGTTCGTTGCCGGGCAGTCCCGCTGTGATCTTCTTCCAAGTCTTGCCGCCGTCGGTGCTGCGGTGCAGGGCCGAGCCGGGCCCGCCGTTGACGAGCGTCCAGACGTGCCGGCGGCGCTGGTACGTCGCCGCGAGGATGATGTCCGGATTGCGCGGATCGAGCAGGAAGTCCGTGACGCCGGTGTTTTCGTCGGTCTTCAGCAGGTTCGCCCAGGTCTTGCCGCCGTCGGTCGTTTTGAACAAGCCGCGGTCGCCGCCGGCGCCCCACAGTGGCCCCTGCGCCGCGACGAACACCGTGTCCGAGTCCTTCGGATGGACAGCGATCTTGGCGATGTGCTCGCTCGCTTTCAGCCCCATATTCTGCCAGCTTTTGCCGCCGTCGGTCGATTTGTACACACCGTCGCCGTAGGCCACGCTGCGCTGGCTGTTGTTCTCCCCGGTACCGACCCACACCGTGTTGGCGTCGGCCGGATCCATCGTCACCGCGCCGATGCTAAACGACGCTTGGCCATCGAACACCGGCGCGAAGGTCGTACCGGCGTTCGTCGTTTTCCAGACGCCGCCCGAGGCCACCGCGACGAAGTAATGCGCCCGATCGTTCGGGTTCACCGCGAGTGCCGCCACGCGGCCGGAGGTCACGGCCGGGCCGATGTTGCGGAGGTGAAAGGCGTTGACGGGCGGATTGAAGTCGGGCTTGGTGGGCGGATCGGCCTGGGTTTGACCGGGCAAGAAACAAAGGGATAACAACAGGGCGGACGCGGTCATGGGGAAGTCTCGCGACGGAAGGAAATCGAAAAGTCGATCCGAATGGCTCAGTTGTCTTAGTGCCACACTTCTGTTCCGACAGGCTCGACGAATTGCAAATCAAAACACATGGTATAACGAAATGTTTGACAGCAGATAACTTCGTTATACTATAGCCATCTATAGTCACACTTGAGAGGCTTGCCATGTTTCGCCGTCGTGGATTCACTCTGATCGAGTTGTTGGTCGTCATCGCCCTTATCGCGATTCTCATCGGCCTGCTTTTGCCAGCCGTGCAGAAGGTCCGCGACGCTGCGGCCCGCCTCCAGTGCGGCAACAACATGAAGCAGATCGGTCTCGGTCTGCACACGTACGAATCGGCGAACGGCAAATTGCCGCCCGGTGGCCAAGGCCTGACCGACACCACTCCGTACAGTATTTCCTGGTACACAGGCGGAGCGAACGCAGCGCCGATGCCCGATCCGTTCATGCTGGGGTACAAGCAGGCGCACTCCGTGTTCGTCCACCTGCTCCCCTACGTGGAGCAAGACAACATCGCCCGCCAGTTCGACCTAAACACGCCCTATAACGGAAGCGCGGGCAATATCGCCGCGAGCAAAAACGGGGTGAAGATCTACCTCTGCCCCAGCGACGCCCTCCGGGGCACCCCGGCGGACAGCGAAGGGTTTGGTTGCGCGGACTACGGCGCCACGCTGCACTGCAACATCAACCCCACCCCCGGCGGCACCCCGGCGCTGGGGAGCCAGTTCCTGATCCCCGGAGCGCTGGGTTCGCGGAAGGTCGGCATCTTCGAAATCTCGGATGGGACCAGCAACACGATCGCCATCGCCGAGGACGTCGGCCGGAACGAGCGGATGGACTCGCTGTATCCGGACCCCGTGCTGGTGGCCGGGGGGGCCAACCCGAGCATGCGCAAGCACTGGCGTTGGGCCGAGGCCGACAACGCCTTCGGCGTCTCCTATACGCCGAACTACCACAAGGCGGTGTCCACCGCGGATTGCTCCAGCCCGTTCAAGCCGATGAATTGCGGGGCGAACGACGAAATGTTCTCGTTCCACTCCGGTGGCAGCAACGTGGTGTTCGCCGACGGCCACGTGACCTTCCTGCGGGAATCGGTGACGCCGCAAGTGCTCCGGGCACTGATCAGCCGCGCGGGCGGCGAGACCGTGACTGTAGACAGCTATTGACCCCGCGCCGAGGAGCCTCACGATGGACCTGATCGCCAGCCCCCCCCTCCGCGCGCCCGACCCAGAGGCCGGCGCGTGGGGCTGCTACTACCGTCCGGCAATACTGGCCGCCGCGGCGGTGCTGCTGCTGGGCACCTTCTGGTTCGCCTCGCGCTACCCCCAATTGCTGAGCAAGTCGCAGCACTTGGGGGACGCCCTGCCCAGCATGGCCTACGGCGGCGAACTGTTCCCCGTCGATCCGGCCGACCCGGAGTGGCTGCGCGTGCCGGCCACGATGGGCAACTGGCTCAACAGTATGAAGATCGGGATGGGTTTCGGCGTGCTGCTGGGGGCGCTGCTGCACACCGCCCTGAACTTCTACCCCCTCAAGCTCGGCCCCAACCGGCACCTGAACGCGCTGAAGGGCGCCCTCGTCGGGGTCCCCGCCGGGGTGTGCGCGAACTGCGCCGTCCCGGTGGCCTGCGGGGTCACCCGCGGGGCCGGACGGGTCGAAGCCGCTCTCGGGTTCTTGTTCTCCTCGCCCAATTTCAACCCCGTGGTCGTGGCGATGACGTTCTCCGCCTTGCCCGTCGCGATCGCCCTGACGAAGTACGCCGTGCTGATCCTGGTGATCGCGGCGGCCGTGCCGCTGTTCGTCCGCTGGTTCGTACGCGGACCGAAGCCTGGCCTTTCCTTCGCGGACGATGCGACCTGCGCCGTGGATCTCAGGGTGCCCTGTTCCCAATCGTTCGCGGAAGTCTTGGCCGAACTCGGCCGACTCTACCTGACGCACGTTTGGGAGCTGCTCCGGCCCACGCTGGTCATCATGCTTGGGGCCAGTTTCGTGGCGTCTCTCGCGCTCGTTTTCGTCCCCTGGGGCGAACTTCTGACCGATACAAGCCCCGGCACACTTGCCGTCGTCAGCCTCCTGGCTACGGCCATGCCAGTGCCGATCGCCCTGGACGTGATGTTCGCTGGCAATCTGCAAGCGCAGGGCGTCCCGTCCGGATACGTGGCGATGTTCGCCATGAGCCTCGGCTCCTACAGCCTCATCCCGAGCATCTACTTGTGGAGGGAAGTGTCGCGGCGGTTGGCGGTCGCGCTCTTCCTGCTGTTTTGGGGCGTCAGTTTCGTGTGCGGGTTGGTGTTTTGAAGGACTCGTAGGGAGGAGTGCGATGCGCCTGCGACCGATCACCGTCGGGATTGCCATCCTCGTCTCCGGAGCCGGGGCCCTACTCGGATGCGGCCGTCGCAGCGACACCGCCGCGCCGGTCGTCCCGGTTCCGGAAACAGCGTCGGCCTTCGCCGATGTTTCCGATGCTGTAGGCATCCGGTTCCGTCACAGCAACGGTGCGAGGGGATTCAAGCTCCTCCCCGAAACGATGGGGGCGGGCGTCGTCGTCTTCGACTTCGACGCCGACGGCAAACCCGATCTTTTCTTCGTGAATAGTTCGCCGTGGCCGGGGGAAGCCACCGGCGTGAAACCGACCGGCGCTCTTTACCGAAACAACGGCGATGGGACGTTCGAAGACGTCACGGCCGCCGTCGGACTCGACGCGACGCTCTACGGCCAAGGGGGCTGCGCCGGCGACTTCGACAACGACGGCTACCCCGATCTCTTCATCACGGCCGTGGGGGGGAACCGGCTCTTTCGCAACGCCGGTGGCAAGCGATTCGAAGACGTGACCGACAAGTCCGGTCTATTCGAGAACACGTGGCCGAAGATCGCGGATACCGAGGAATTCCAACGCTGGAAGCGCCCGATCTCTTTCCCCGCTTCCGCGACTTGGCTCGACTACGACGGCGACGGGCTCCTCGATCTTTTCGTCTGCTCTTACGTCGAGTGGGCACCGGCCCTCGATCTCGGAATCCAGGCTGTGCTGCCGGGCGGGCAGCGGGCGTATGTACCACCGACGCAATTCCGTGGGACTCGCTGCAGGCTCTATCGGAATCTCGGCGACGGCCGATTCGCCGACACCTCGGCCGCGAGCGGGATCGAAGTGGGTGAACCGACCGGGCCGAAGGGAGAAGTCGTGCCGACCGGGAAATCGCTCGGCGTCGCGATCTGCGACGCCGACGGCGACGGCTGGCCCGATCTCGCCGTGGCGAACGACACCGTGCGGAATTTCTTATTCCACAATATCCCCGACGGCCGAGGTGGTCGCAAGTTCGAAGAGATCGGCCTGATGGCCAACGTCGCCTACGCCGAAGGCCGGCCGCGCGGCGGGATGGGAATCGATAGCGCGGAACTGGAGCCGGGGAAGACGGCGCTGCTCGTCGCCAACTTCAGCAACGAGCCGAACACGCTGCTGTCGGTCCGCAAAACGCAACCCGTCCTCTTTCAGGATCAAGCCGCAACATGGGGTCTCACCGCCTCGAGCCGGGGGCCGATGAAGTTCGGCGCCTTTTTCTTCGACTGCGATCTCGACGGCCGCACCGATCTGCTGACGGTGAACGGACACTTGGAACCCGACATCGCCCAAGCCAGACCGGGGCAGATTCAGGCCGAGCCCGCGCAGCTTTTTCGGAACGTTGGCACCGCGAGTTCGCCCGACTTTCGACTGGCCGACGCGGGCGATTTATCGAAACCACTCGTGGGCCGAGGGTCGGCCTACCTCGATTACAACGGGGATGGCCGGCCCGATGTCGTCGTCTCGACGAACGGCGGCGCGGCCAAGCTCTTCCGCAACGATTCGGATTCGGGAAACCACTGGCTCCGGTTGAAGCTCGTCGGCGACGGCGCGCGGTCCAACCGAGATGGAATCGGGGCGGTCGTCGAGGTTACCATTGAAAGTGAAACGCGGCGGTTCTTCGTGAGCGGCTCGCGCGGCTATTTGAGTCAGAGCGAACTCGTGGTCACGGTCGGCTTGGGCCGGCGGACCGCCGTGGATCGCGTGGCGGTGCAATGGCCGGGACTCAAGGCCAATCGGCAAACGTGGACGGGGCTCGCCATCGACCGGGAGCATCGGTTGATTCAAACAACGAACTGAAATCGCAGTACTTCGAGGCGCCAATGCAAACCGATCCCGATTTGATTCTCTCACCGAGCCCTCCGAAGCGGAGCCGCCCCGCGCCACCGCCCTACGTACCCGCGATCCGCCCTTGGCTTCGCCCTCTGCTGTGGGCCACGTTCGCCGGCTTCGCCGTCCTCGGTGCCACCGGCGTCTATCTTTCGGGCGTCAGCTTGATGAACTACCTTCTGCCGGGGGGGACTTACGGCGGTAACTACACCACGCCGTTCACCTTCTGGATGTTCCTCGCCCACGGGGCCGTCGGGCTCCTCGGCACCGCGCCGTATCTGGTGTTCGGCGTCGCGCACTACGCCACCTCGCGGAAGGCCCGGAACCGCAAAGCTGTCAAGCTCGGGCTCGGCGTCTTCGGTCTCGGCATCCTCGTGATCCTCACCGGCGGAGCCCTGTTCCAATTCGAAGGGCTCCCGCAACTGCCGACGGGCACGATTTCGCGCTCGGTTGTGTATTGGCTGCACATTCTCATCCCGATCGTTTGCATTTCGGCTTACATCGGCCACCGGAAAGCGGGTCCGCCGATCCGGTGGCGCTACGGCAAAATCTGGGGCGCGGTTGTCGCCGCCACGATGGTCGCCATGGTCTGGTTCCACAACTACGATCCCCGCGAAGAAGCCCGGAAGGGGTCGCAAGATGGCCTCCAGTATTTCGAACCTTCGAACGCCCGGACCGCCGACGGCAAGTTCATCGACTCCAAAGTGCTCATGAACGATGCGTACTGCACCAAGTGCCATGCCGACATCGCCAATGACCACTTGCACAGCGCCCACAAATTCAGCTCGTTCAACAACCCGGCCTACCTCTTCAGCGTCAAAGAGACGCGCGAAATGGGGATGAAGCGCGACGGCAACGTGAAAGCGTCGCGCTGGTGCGCCGGCTGCCACGATCCGGTCCCGTTCTTCAGCGGCAAATTCGACGACGACAAATTCGATTTCGAAAAGCACGAGACAGGCCACGCCGGCATCACCTGCGTCGTCTGCCACAGCATCACGGAAGTCCACGGCCCGCAGGGGAACGCGGCCTTCACCATCGAAGAACAGCAGCAGTACCCCTTCACCTACAGCGAGAACAAGGCGCTCCAATGGATCAACGCCCAGATGGTGAAGGCCAAGCCAGAGTTCCACAAGAAGACGATGCTCAAGCCGGTCCACAAGACGGCGGAATTCTGCTCGACTTGCCATAAAGTCGCGCTGCCGGTGGAACTGAACCACTACAAGGACTTTCTGCGCGGGCAGAACCACTACGATTCGTTCGTGCTCTCCGGCATGGGCCACGGCAGCCGGAGCTTTTACTTCCCGGAGAAGGCGAAGGATAACTGCGCGAGTTGCCACATGCCCCTGAAGCCGAGCGAAGATTTCGGCGCCAAGGACTTCGACGGCACCGGTGGCCGCAAGGTCCACCACCACAGTTTCCCCGCCGCGAACACGGGCCTCTTTGAACTGTTGAAAAACGATCCGAAATACGCCGGGATGGCCGCGGGATTCGAGAAGACGATCCAGCTCAACACCGACTTCCTGAAAGACAAGAAACTGCGCATCGACCTCTTCGGCGTGAAGGATTTCAAGAAGGATGGCACGGTCGATGACGAATCGCTGACGGTGCTGCGACCGAAACTGCCGGTGCTCAAGCCGGGCGAGACGTACCTGCTCGAAGCGGTGGTGCGCACCCTGAACATCGGCCACCATTTCTCGCAGGGGACCGTCGATTCCAACGAGATCTGGGTCGATTTCACCGCCAAGGCCGACGGGAAAGTCATCGGCCGGAGCGGGGCAACGCAAAACCCGGATGACTCGGGAGCCGTCGACGAGTGGTCGCACTTCATCAACGTCCACATGCTCGACAACGACGGCCGGCGGATCGACCGCCGCAATCCGCAAGACATATTCACGCCGCTTTACGATCACCAGATTCCGCCGGGCGCTGCGAACGTCGTCCATTACAAGCTCACCGTGCCGCCCGATGTGAAAGGCCCTGTGCAGTTGACCGTCCGTTTGCGCTACCGCAAGTTCGATCAGACGTACATGGAGTATGTGCACAAGCCACTGAATCGGCCGATCCCCAAATTGCCGATCGTCGATCTCTGCAGCGATAGTGTCACGCTGCCGGTGGTCGGTTCGGCCGCAGTGCCGGAGCAGAAGTCGCCGATCGATCCCGGTTGGCAGCGCTGGAACGACTACGGCATAGCCTGCTATCTTGAAGGGGGCGCTGGCTCCAAGAAGGGGAACTTACGCCAGGCGGAGGTCGCCTTCCAGAAACTGCTCACACTCGATGCGAAACCGGCTATCTGGCATGCCCATGCGAACTTGGCCCGCGTCTACATCGACCTCGGTCTTCACCAAAAAGCAGCGGAGGAAGTGACCAACTCAGGCCAGTGCGACCCGCCGGCACCGTGGTGGTTGCAGGCGTGGCTCTCCGGGTTGGCCCTCGCGGAGAACGCGAGCACTAAGGCCGATTGGGACGCCATCGCGGCGCAATTCGCGAAGATCGTCGATCCGGCGAACCAGCCGAAAGAGCGGAACATGAACTTCACGAAAGATTACGTCGTGTTGAATCGCTTGGCGCAGGCCTATTACCGCCGCAGTCAATTGGAACCGCTCGGCTCCGCGCAGCAAACTCAGTTCCTCATGCAGGCGGTGGAATCTTACCAGCGCGTGCTCGCGATCGATCCCGAAGATGCGATGGCCCACTTCGGATTGAACCAATGCTTCACCATTTTGAGCTACTACAGTCGGCAGGCCCACGATTCGGGCACCCTCGAAGGGACAATCGCAGAAATGCAAGAGTTGTCGAAAGCGACGATGGTCGGCTCGCCGGATGAAAAAGCGAGCGCGGCGCTGCGGCTCGCGGATTCCGTGACCAGCCTCGGCCGACGTCCGCCGGATGCGAAAGCTCCGCGATTGAAGCCCCTTCAAGAAGCCCGCTTCGCTTTGGAGAAAGCATTCGCTGAGGAGAAAGACTCCAATCCGAAGGCGGCGTTAGCCGAGGCCCTTTCTGCGATCCACCGCGAGCTGCACGGGCTCTTCAAACCGGACGAACTGGCCCGCTCCGCGACGACGCGCAAATACCGGAACTCGCACCCCGCGGCGAATGCCGCCGCCGAAGCGATTGTGATCTACCCGACGAATCGCCCGGGGGCGCCGGGGATGAAACCGTGATTAATTTTCTGACTCCCCCTCTCCGAAGCGGAGAGGGGGGGCAGAAAAGATCGAGTCCTGTTTCCATCGCTTCTTCGCCTCGGCGATGGCGGCGTTGTTCCCGTCGATCGTCAGTGGCGGGGTTACCCGGTAGATCGGTGCCCGGGCGTGGCGGTAGCTTTCGGTCCGCAGGTGGCCGAGGAGGTGGTGGCCCATGCGACGCTCGCGCTCGGCTCTCAGCGCGGCGATGTCGATCGGGGCGATGACGATCTTCTCGCCTGGCCCGGGGTCGGCTTGGGCCAGCAATCGGCCGTCGTAGTCGACCGCCATGCTGCCGCCGGGCCATGAGAAGGGCGGGTAGTGTTCGAGCCGGGCGCCTTGGTTGGCCGCGACGACGTAGGCCATGTTTTCCAATGCCCGGCAGCGGTTGATCGTGGTCCACCAGTCCATCGGGGGCGTCGCGCCCCAAGGGTCCATGTAGGCCGAAACGCGGATCAGGATTTCCGCCCCCTGCAGGGCGAGTTCGCGGATCGCTTCGGGGAAGAGCCAGTCGTAGCAGATGGCCGTGCCGAGGACGCCGATCTCGGTCTCGGCGACCGGGAAGAACGGCTCGGCGTAACCGTGGACATCGTGCGGGCTGCTGTGGACTTCCCACGGAATCCACGGGTTCACCTTGCGGTACTTGTATAGGAGGCCGTCCGGGCCGATGAGGCAGGTGGTGTTGAAGACGTGGCCGGGATACTTCGCATCGACCTCGAGGAAGGTTCCGGTCTGGATGAACAGGTTTCGCTCCTTCGCCTTGCGCTGGTAGCGGTCGGTCTGCTCGTTCGGCAGCGTCACAGCGAGTTTGTCGGCGATTTCTTCGACGGTGAAGTAGATCGGCGCCGCGTGGGCGAACTCGGGGAAGACGACGAGCCGCACATCGCCGAACGGGGCGTAGCCGAGCGCGGCTTGGTCGATCATCGCCAGCAACCGGCCGACGCGGTCGGGCAGTTCGGCTCGGGTCGCCGGGTTCGGAAAGTCGGTCTGGATCGCGGCGGCGAGAAAACGGAGCGGGGAAGCCATGGCGCACCCGGGATGACGGTCGTTGAACGAAACGTGAAGTTAGCCTAGAAAAACAGCGTTCGAAATCGCTCCAGGAAGATCGCCCCATGAATTCGATCCGGAAAATAGTCGCCGCGTTCGTCGCCGTTGCGGTACTCGCCGTCGGCGGCTACGTCGTCTTTGAAAAGCATCTCAAAACGAGAATTGCGACCGGGCCGACGGTCGAGATTGGTACCACGCCCGCACGCTCGGCCGTGCCGGTCCCGGAAGTCAAGTTCACCGACGCGACCGACGCCGCCGGGATTCGTTTCAGACATTTCAGCGGGGCCACGGGCAGCAAGCTGCTCCCCGAAACGATGGGTTCCGGCGTGGCCGTGATCGATTTCGACAATGATGGCCGGCCCGATCTCTTGTTCGTGAACAGTCGCCCGTGGCCCGGCCACCCGCAGCCGGACAAAGCCCCGACACTCGCCCTGTACCGCAACAAAGGGGACGGCACTTTCGAAGATGTTACTGTCGCGACCGGGTTGAGCATCGCGCTCTTCGGGATCGGCGCCTGCGTCGGCGATTACGACAACGACGGTTACCAAGATCTTTTCATCACCTGCGTTGGCGGGCACCGCTTGTTCAAAAACGTCGACGGGAAGCGCTTCGTCGACGTCACCGCGAAAGCGGGCGTCGCCGGGCCGGGCGTCTGGCCGAGCGGAGAGTCGGCCGAGGCGTTCCTCAAGCACGCCCCGCCGATCCCGTTCGGCACCTCGGCCACGTTCATCGACTACGACGGCGATGGAAAACTCGATCTCTTCGTCTGCCACTATTGCACCTGGTCCCCGTCGATCGACCTGAGCATCAAGTCGACCTTGACGGGCGTCGGCCGCACCTACCAACAGCCGTCCACGCTGGAAGGGAATCAATGCGGCCTCTACCGGAACAAGGGGGACGGCACGTTCGAAGACGTCAGCGAGGTGGCGGGGGCGCGCGTCTTCGAAGCCGAGGGGACGGATGTCGGAGCCAAGCAACGACCCGTCGGCAAATCGCTCGGCGTAATCCTGTACGACGCCGATGGCGACGGCTGGCCCGATCTCTTCGTCGCCAACGACACCGTGCGCAACTTCTTCTTCCACAACGTCAGCGATGGCAAAGGGGGAAGAAAATTCGTGGAGCGCGGGAAGGAGTCGAACGTCGCCTATGCCATCGGCGGCACCCGCGGAGCGATGGGAATCGACGTCGGGGAATACCGGCCGGGCCAATTCGCACTCCTGGTCGCCAACTTCGCCAACGAAGAGAACACGTTCCTCGTCCAACAGGATGCGAAGCGCCCGCTGAGCTTCAACGACGCCTGCGCCGCCGTGGGCATGGCCGGGCCGAGCAAAGGCCCGTTGAAATTCGGCACCTTTTTCTTCGATTACGATCTCGACGGCCGCCTCGACGCCCTCACGGCGAACGGGCATATCGATCCCGACATCACGAAAATTCAACCGAACCAGACTTACGAGCAGCCCGCGCAACTCTTCTGGAATTCCGGTGTCGCCGGGGCCGATTTCGAGCTGGTCACCGCTGCGGCGAGCGGGCCCGATCTTTTCAAACCGATCGTCGGCCGCGGCAGCGCCTATCTCGATTACGACGGCGATGGCGACCTCGACGTCGTGCTCACGGGCAACGGCGGCCCGCCGTTGCTCCTGCGGAACGACCAGAAAACGGGTCACCATTGGCTGCGGCTGACCCTCGAAGGGGACGGCGTGAAGAGCAACCGCTCCGCCATCGGCGCCGAAGTGGTGGTCGAAGCGGGAGGTCGAACTTACAAAAGGACCATCGCCGGGGCCCGGGGCTACTTGAGCCAGAGCGAACTGACCGTAACCGTCGGCCTCGGCAAGACGGAAACCATCGACAAAGTCACGGTGCGCTGGCCCGGAAAGGAGGCCGGCTCGCAAACGTGGACTGCGATCAAATGCGATTCGGTCTACCGCTTGAAACAGAGCGACCCGACCGCGACCGTCGTTCGGCCGAAGTAATTCCGTCGTTCATAACGCGGGTTTCGAACGGCTTCCAACCCTTCCAGAGCGGGATTATCGCCTTCGTCGCACTCCCCGAGACTAACTGAAAAATCGGTCCCCATTTCGGAGCTCCATTGTGGATCCATCCTCTCCCCGGCGAACCCGGCGTATTTGGCCGGTGGCCGTCGCAACGTTGCTTCTGCTCGGTATCGGCTTGTTCATCTGGCTCCGCAAGGGGACCGAGAACGCGAAGTCCGATCCGCTCGCGGCGACGGAGGCGAATGCCCGGGGTGTCGGACTGATGGAAAGGTTCGAATACCCCGCCGCCGCAAAGGAATTCGAGGAGGCGGCGCGTCTCGCCCCGGATTGGCTACCGGCCCGAATCAACCTCGGTATGGCTCTCTACAACTCGGCAGCGAAGGCGGAGGATCCCGTCTTACCCCGCGCGATCGGAATCTTCGAACACGTGCTGCGCGAGGAGCCCAACAACCCGTACGCGCACTTCAACCTCGGCATCATTTTCAAATACCAAGCCAAGTACGCGGAAGCGAAGAACCACTTCCAGAAGGTCATCGATGCCGATCCCGAAGACGATCGCGCTTGGCTTTATCTGGCGCAGTCGAACCCCAATTTCTCCTCCGAGGAAGAGCCGAAACGGCAATTCCAAAAGGCCCTCGAACTCAACCCGTATCTCGTCCCGGCGTGGTACGCCCTCGCGTTCCACCTCACGACCGGCGAGGCCGATCGCGCGGCGATGATCGACCGCATGGAGCAGCTGCGGCGTTCGAATTGGGAAGACGAAGCGCGCGCCGACCGGCACTCGGAGCAAGGCCGCTACGCCACCGTCATCGGTCGCGGGTTGGCCAAAGTGGCCGACGTCGGGCCGATGCCCCTGTTCCACCAAGCGACCACTTGGAAGATCGACCCGAGCGTGAAGTGGGACGGCGGAAACCGGGATCGTCCGCTTGCGGTCGACGGCTTGCTCCGCGCCCTCCGCGCCCGATACGGCCATGCGATGATCCGTTTCGACTTCGACGGCGACGGCAAACCGGATCTCCTTTTGCTGTCGGCGGCGTTCCGCCACGGCGAACTGTGCGATGTTTTACTCCGCAATGACGGCGCGGGTTTCGTCGATATTTCGGAAGCCGCCGGGCTCGGCGACGTCGGCAGTTTGGCCTGCGCCGTGGGCGATTACGATAACGACGGCCGGCCCGACCTCGCATTGAGCACGCCGAGCGGGCTTCGGCTACTCCGCAACGTCGAGGGCAAGAAATTCGACGACGTTTCCGCCGCGGCCGGGTTCGACAAAATCACCGGGCTCTTCTTTTCGCTCGCTTGGCTCGACCTCGATCAAGACGGCGATCTCGATCTCCTCGCCGGGCGCTACTCCGACCGGACTTTGGAGCAATCAAAAGGGTTTGAAACTCTGCAAGGCATCGGCGGTACGGGCGGTCTGATCACGATGCAAAATGTCGGCGTCGCTCCGCCGTCCGGGATGGACGACCCACTACCCCCGCTGTCGACCGCGTTCAAGGGGCTCGAACTGCCGAATTTGATCGTCACCGGCCGGGTGACCGGCCTCGTCGCGACGGACATCGACGGCGATAAAGATGTCGACATCGTCGTTTTCGTCGAAGGCCAAGTTCCGGTCGTGGTCTTGAACGACCGGCTGATGCGCTTCAGCCGGGGCGGGGCTTTGCCAACCGGAGCGATGGATCTCCTCAGCGGGCTCATCTTCGACGCCAACGGCGATGACCAATCCGATCTCCTGCTCCTGAGCGCCGGCAAACCGACGTTGCTGGTCAGCAAGAAAGACGTCCCCGACGGCGACTTCGCCAAGCGCTTCGGCCCCGGCACCACCGATGCGCCGCATCTGCTCGCGGCCCAGCGCTGCGACCTCGATCTCGACGGCCGCTCCGATGTCGTGGGGCTGTCCGAGGGGCGCGCCGTTTTCCTCCAGGGCACCGGGGACGGCCGGCTGGAGAATCGGCGCGAACCGTTCGGCCCGGCCATCGGCCAGCTCCTCGTGCACGCGGTGGCGACGGCCGACATCGACGACGACGGCGTCCCCGATTTGCTTCTGTGGACGAATTCCGGTCCGCAGGCTCACCTCGGTATCGGCAACGGCAACCACGGTCTGAAGCTCGCCTTCACCGGCGTACGGGACAACAACAACGCCGGCTCGGGTCAGAAGAATCTCCGGACGAACACCGACGGCATCGGCATCAAATGCCGGACGCTCACCGGGCCGCTGCAATCGATGGTGGAACTCACCACGCTTTCGTCCGGGCCGGGGCAATCGCTCTTGCCGATCGACATTGGCCTCGGCCGGCGGACGAGCGCGGATGCCGTCCGGCTCCGCTGGCCCGACTGCGTAGTGCAGGCCGAACTGGCGACGGCGAGCGGGTCGATCGTGACGATCCGCGAATACAACCGCAAGCCGACCTCGTGCCCGGTCCTGATGACGTGGGACGGCGAAAAGTGGATTTACATCACCGATTTTCTCGGCGGCGGGGCCCTCGGCGAATCGGGCTCGGACGGATCCGCGCGGCCGCCGCGACCGGAGGAATCGGTGAAGATCGAAGCGAAACAGCTCGGCCTGAAAAACGGCAAGTACGTTCTCCGCATCGCTGAGCCGATGGACGAAGTGATGTATCTCGATCACCTCCGGCTCGCGGTCGTCGATCACCAGGCCGACACCGCCGTTTACCCGGACGAGCGCTTCGCCGTCGCCGAACCGTTGCCGACGCAGAAGATTCTCGCGTTTCGAAACCGGGTCCCGGCGGTGCGGGCGAGCGATCACCGCGGAGTCGATCGGACGGCGACCATCCGCGATCGCGACGGAAAAACCGCCTCCGACTTCGCCAAGCGTTCGTGGCTCGGCTTCGCCGAGGAGCATTGGATCGAGTTCGACTTCGGCGGTCGGTTGAAAGAACTGCCCGTGGGCGCCGGCTGGCACTTGATCCTCGCGGGCTGGACCGACTATCCCTACCCGGAGTCGATCTTCGCGGCCGAACAGGCCGGGATCGCGATGCTGCCGCCGGTGCTCGAGCATCGGAAGACCGACGACACTTGGGAGAAACTCGCCGACATCGGTTTCCCGGCCGGGTTGCCGAAGGTGATGACCGTGCCCGTCGGCAAGTGGATCGGTCCCGAATCGATCGGGCGTTACCGTCTGCGGACCAACCTGCAAATCCACTGGGACCAAATCGCGCTCGGTGTCGCCGAAGACTCCGCCGAAACGCGAGAGTTGCTCCCCGCACGGGTGATGCTTTCCCACACCGGGTGCGTGCAGGAAATCGCGACGGGAGGCCGGCCGCCGCAAGCGTACGATCCGAATCGTTTCGAAGCCGTGCCGGTGACGGACTGGAAAGGCCGGCTGACGAAGCTCGGCGATGTAACCGAATTGCTGGCGAAGGTCGACGACCGCTTCGCCATCTGCGGCCCCGGCGACGAGGTCCTCGTCGAGTTCGACCCCGCGGCGCTGCCGCCGTTGAAAGCGGGTTGGACGCGATCATTCGTCCTACGCACGCACGGTTATTGCAAAGACACGGCCCCGACGACCCAAACCGGCGGCGACGTGTACCCGCTCCCCTTCCGCGGCATGAAAAGCTACCCGACCCGAGAACCGGGACCGAAAACCGAGGCGGAGGATCTCCGTCTCTGGCACACCCGCCCGGCGGGCGGCAACCCATCGTCGACCAAGTGATTGGTTATCCGCATTCTCATCGAGATGATCGCTTTCCTTCGCCTTCGCGGATCGGCGATTCGCGATCGATCGGCAAACCCTCGAATTGCTCCTCGGTTCCCCAGGGCCACCGCACCGTCAGCGCTCCGGCGCGGTCGGCCGTACCGAGGCCGAAATCGATGCGCGGATCGCTCGCGGAAAGATAACTGCCGCCGCCTTTGACGAAGCGAGTCAATTTGCGGCCTCCGACTTCGAGCGTCACCGTCGCGCCCGCGAGATCGCGATGGCCCTTCCCTTTCAGCGATAACTTCAGCCAATGGTTGCCCAAGCCGAGTGTCGCCCCGGCGGTGTTGCGCAGCACGGCGACCGGATCGTTCTGATGGCTGACGATCAGGTCCGGCCAGCCGTCGTTGTCGAGGTCGGCCACCGCCAAGCCGCGGCCGACCTGCTCGCTCCGGAAGTAGCTTCCCCCCTTGCCGGGGAGTTCCCGGAATTGCCGGCGGCGCTCGTGCTCTTCGTTGTGGAACAAGATCGGGCGCTGACGGTAGGTCGCACCGGACGGATTCCGCAAAACGTGGCCGTTGGCGATGGCGATATCTTCCCAGCCGTCGCGGTCGAAATCGGTGAAGGCGGTGCCGAAGCCGACGAACGACCGGCCGATGCGCCCGATCCCGGCGGCCTGCGACTGGTGGAGGAAACGCCCTCCGCCCGCATTGCGGTACAGGGCGTGGACTTCCCCTTGGAAGTTGGTGACCCAGAGCGCTGGGCGACCGCTGCCATCGTAGTCGGCCGCATCCACGCCCATACTGCCGTTGTAAAGGCCGTTGTCGTCGGTCGCGACACCGGCGTTCAGGCCCACCTCGTCGAACGCGAACGCGCCGCGGTTGATGTAGAGGAAATTATCGCCGCCGTCGTTCGCCACGTAAATGTCCGGCTTCCCATCGCCGTTCGTATCGACGATCACCACGCCAAGGCCCTTGCCGTCGGGTCGCAACTTGGCCTGCGCGGTCTTGTCTTCGAAGGTACCGTCGCCCGCATTGCGGTAGATCCGGTGCTGGAGGGGGTTGAACTTTTGCGGCGGGCAAACGTCTCGGGTCGCGCCGGAACCGGTGCAGACCGGGTCGTTCGCAAACGACCAATCGACGTAGTGGCAGATGTAAAGATCGGGGAAACCGTCGCCGTCGAGATCGCCCCACGCGGCGGCGGTGGCCCAGCGGGTGTCGGTGAGACCGGCTTTAACCGTGACATCCACAAATCGCCGGCCGCCGGCCGGGTCGGCCTCGTTGTGCAGCAGCATGACGCGGTTCCAGCCGGTGATGAGCAGATCGGGGAAGCCGTCGCGGTCGTAGTCGGCCACGGCGATGCCGTGCGTGTAGAAAAGCGGGAGGTCGGCGATCCCGCACTCCCGAGAGACATCTCGGAATTTCAGGTCGCCGAGGTTGCGGTAGAGCCGGCCCGGACGGCCCGTAATCGCTTTGCCTTCGAGCGAACCGCCCCCGGTGAAGAACAAATCGATCTGACCGTCGCCGTCGAAGTCGAACGCGGCGACCCCGCCGCCGAGCGATTCGAGGATCGTGGAGAGGTTCGCATCGTCCCCGTTGCGGTAGGCGAAATCGATCCCGGTTCTGTCCGTCGCGTTTTCGAAGATGTCCGGCCCTTGGGGCTCGGCGACAATCGCCGTCGATTCGGGCGACGGCGGGGCCCCGCGATCCGGGAGCAGGAAGAACAGCGCCAGCGCACCTCCTGTGAAGGCGAGAACCGCGAACCCGAAGAACAGCGGGAGGGATCGGCTCACGGCGTCTTCCCGTTGGCTTTGAATAGCTCTTCGTCCAGCAGGCGCAGCTTTTCCGATTGCGCCTTGGCGTCGCCGTCGCGGCCGAGGCCGCGCAGGCAGCGCTCCCATTGCACATTCGCATCGCGGTATTTCGGCGCGAGTTGCAAAGCGCGTTTCAAGCGCGGTTCCGCATCGGCGGGACGGAGCCGGTCGAGATCGATTTTCGCCGCTTCCACGATTGC
Source organism: Fimbriiglobus sp. (assembly GCA_025352235.1). GTDB lineage: Bacteria > Planctomycetota > Planctomycetia > Gemmatales > Gemmataceae > JALHQU01. The sequence continues at coordinate 4,520 of JANXTU010000410.1, read as the reverse complement.
GGCCACGTTCGAAGGCTGCTCCGCCAGCACGGGGGCGATCAGCGCCGAAGCCCGATCGAGTTCGCCGAGTTGCCTCAGGCACCCGGCCGTTCCGACGGTCACGTCCGCGGGCTTGTACCCCGCTTCCCGGAGTTGTTCGTAGTAGGTCAGCGCCTCGCTCGGGGATTCGCGGCGGAGGACCTCGGCCAGCGCGAATCCGCATTCGTGCAATTTGGGACAGATCGTTAGGGATTCGCGGTAACAAGCGAGGGCGTCCGGGATCTTCGCCTGGAGTTCATTGCCGCGGCCGCGGAGATAAAGGACGTAGGCCCGTTCGCCGGGTGGGGGGTTCCGCTTCAACCAGACATCGGTGGCCTCGACAGCGGCGGCGGGCCGATTGGCCGCCAAGAAGCCGCGGGTCAACGCTTCGATCATCAACGGCACGGCGACGTTATCCGGCTGTTCGATGCACAGTTTCATCGCGCCGGTCGCACCGGACAGGTTGCCGGATTGAGACCCGCGGAGAACGAGTTCCAATTGGACCTCTTCCGGATCGCCCTCCAATTCGCGGTAGCGATTGAGGTGCCGGTTCGCCGTGGAAAAATCGTCGAGGCGCCGCGCCGTCCGCGCGGCTTGGAAGTGGGCGTCGGCGTCGTCGTCGTTGGTGGCGAGGTGTTCGGCGAGAAGCCGATTGGCGAGGGGGAGATCCCGATCGGCGAGCGCGGTGCGAATCGCGGACTTGCGAACGCTTTTGCGAATCTGTTTCGTGAAGTACCAGCCCGCCGTCGCCAAAAGCCCGAGGCAGAAGATGATCGCGATTACTGTTTTGACTCGGCGGGACATGGCATACACCGGGATGGATAGCGGCCCGCTCCAGGGCCGCTCGGGTGCTACTTCGAGGTGACGGCGAAATCGAACTCGTTCGGTCCGCCGGCCTTCACTTCGCGCGTTTCCTTGGACGCAGTGTTGTATTTGGCGGGGAGCGTGTTCACCTGTGCGGTCATACTAGTCGTGCCGGCGTTTTTCGGAGCCGATTTCGGCGAGCCTGCCAGCGTCGCATCCTTATCCTTGTACGAGGAGATGCGGACGGTTTTCGACCCGACTAGGACTTGACCGGAATAGGCGCCGTCTGTGATGTCGAGTTCGGCGGCCGGTATGCCCGGGGTGGCCTCCTCGAACACGATTTTGCCGCTGGCGAGCGGCGCGCCGTCGAGGGTCACTTTGCCTTTGACAGCCGCGGTGGCGGGACCGCTGGACTTACCACCGCAACCGAGCACAATCAAGAGGAGGGGGAGAAAGAACGCAAATTTCAAACGCTGCATGGGTTAGCTCTGGGTGGGGGGAGTGAAAACAAGGAATGGGACGGGCGCACGGTCGATCCGTGCGCCCGTCCAGTAAACTGGGGTTGCGGAGATCACTGATCGTTGACGGTCTCGCCCCCGGCGCGGGTGGAGAGCGCTTGGAGAACCGGGAGCGTGGTCGAGTCCCTCATGAACCGCACCGAGCCATCGCCCATCAGCATCTGCGCCCCGCCGGTGTGGCCCGAGGAGAACGGGATGTTGCTACCCGAGTTTTCGTTGGTGCCGTTGGCCGAACCAGTACCCAACCCGCGTTGGTTGATCATCCAGCGCGTGGTCACGATGTTGAACTGCCTTTCGCCGTTCGACGCCCCAACACCACCGCCCCCGGCGCCCATGGTCCAACCGTGGGGCCCTTGGCTCGTGATCGCGCCCGTGCCGGGGATGTACGGCCGATTGTTGGCGTCGCGAAGGTGGTCGCTCTGTTCACCGACGAGGATCGTGTTGCTGGTTCCGTCCGTGATGCCGACCATAGTCACTTGACCGTTCGTATGCAGGATGCCGGATCCACCATTGCGGTTGCCGCTCCCATTGCAGCAGCCGATATTCGTGTTAATGGGACTATCGATCGACGTGCCAGCAACACCCACGTACGAGGTGAACATCTGGAAAGAATTCGTCACATTCGTGGTTGAGCTGGGGTGGAAATCGGGCAATGTCGAGGAGGGGCAGCGGTACGGCTTAATGGTGACCTTGTTGACCAAGCTGAGGTTGTTCGCGTTCTGCCAGCCGGAGGACCATTGGTTGTACTGCCACTGGCGATGGAGGTTGTCCTGTTCGATGTATGGCAGGATGTAAACCTTCCACGAGGATCCCCAACCGCTGGTGGCGGTCCCAAACGGAGGCGTATCGTCCCCGCCGCCCGGAGGCATTCTGTTGTTCGCGTCGTGGAAGCTGTGCAGGGCGATGCCGAGTTGCTTCATGTTGTTGCTGCAGCTCATGCGAGCGGCGGCTTCGCGGACTTTCTGAACGGCCGGCAGAAGCAGGCCGATCAGAATCGCGATGATCGCGATCACGACGAGCAACTCGATGAGCGTAAAGCCCCTTCGGTTGCCGCGACACGGGGAAAGGAACATCTCGAACCTCGGTGAGTGGAAAGAAACTGACCGCAATCCGGCGATGGACTGCCGTAAAGATGACGCCGACCAAAATCAACAACCTGAGGTATAACACGGCTCGCGGCGCACAGGAAGTGATTTTCTACACGGATTTGCGAAAAATATTTCGGCGCCGATCCGGGATTGCCCATCGACCCGCGTAGCATAAAAACGCGACCCCGATTGCGGAGATTACTCGATGATCGCCTCCCGTGCCGTCGTCCCCCCGCCGCCTCCGCCACCACGCAAGCGGATCCGCCCTCGGGTCTGGGTCAGCGTGGCCATTGTGGTCTTCGGCGTATTGGTCTGGTACGGCACCACCCGCGTTTACCCCGACTGGCGCGCCGAGCGGGCTTTGAAATCCGCGCAAAAGGCCTCCGCCGATTCCGACTACGAAGCGGCCCGAATGCATTTGACGGAGCTTCTCCGGATCCGACCTAAAAGCGCGCCGGGGCATTTCCTGATGGCCAGGGTGAGTTGGCAATCCGGCGATTTGAACGCGGCGCGCAAGCATCTCCGAGAGGCGAAAGCCGCGGGTTGGCCGCGCGAGGAGTTGGAACTCGAGGAGCACCTGATCGAAACCCAAGAAACCGGGCCACGGGGGGAGAACGAGCGGACGTTGCAGGCCCTCGTGCTGGCCCGGCACCCGACCGAACGGGCGATCCTCGAGGCGCTCGCCAAGGGGTATCTGAAGATGCACGGCCAGGTAGAGGCGGTGAAATGGCTCGGGATTTGGATCGAGCGGTATCCGGAGGACTGGTTGCCACATCAGTTGCGCGCCGAAACCTTCGGCTTGCTCAATCTCCCCGACGATGCCCGGACCGACTACCGGCGAGTGCTCGAACTGCGGCCCAAAAACCCCGATGCCCACCGTGGGCTAGGACAGCTCGAACTGGGCGCCCAGCGCAATGCCGCCGCCGCCCGCGGGCATTTCGCAGCCCTTCTGGAGGTGGCGCCAGACGACCCGGCGGGCCTGCTCGGGATGGCGGTCTGCCTCCGGGCGCTCGGGGATCCGGCCGGCGCGATGAATTTCTTGGATCGTTTGCTCGCCCGGGAACCCGGCAATTCCCGCGGCTGTTTGGAAAACGCCGCGATCCGGGCGGATGCGGGACAGGCGGAAGAAGCCCTCGGCTGGGCCAAGCGGGCCGAGGCCTCTCTCCCGGACGAGGCCGAACTCCACTTCCGGCTCGCCGGCCTGTTCGAGCAAATCGGGCAACCGGCCGCCGCGGCGCCGCATTTGGCCCGGTCGGACCTACTCGGCGAGGCGTATAAGAAGACGGGCGAGTGGGCCCGACAACTGCTGGACGATCCGTCGAAGATCGAACTTCGCTACCAGATCGGCGCGGAACTCCTACGCGTCGGGAAGGATGAAAGCGCCGTCGCTTGGCTTTCAACCGCTTTGCTTGAAAAGCCCGATCACAAGCCTTCGCACCGGGCGCTCGCCTCGTACTACCGGAAAATCGGGGACGCACGCAGCGCCGCCGAGCATCAGCGGCTCGGATCGGAAAAATAGCGGCCGGGACATTGCCGATTCACCCCGACACCAGGACGCTGATTGGAGCTTGCCCATGCGACGAGATTCTCGCCTGCACGGATCTTCCCCACGGAAAGTGGACAGGGTTTTAGCGCGTATCGGGGTGATGCGATCGTTCGTACTCGTCTGGGCTGAGGTCGCCGAGCGTGGAGTGGCGACGTTCGCGGTTCCAGAATCCTTCGACGTACTCAAACAGGCTGGACTTGGCCTCCTCGGCGTCGGCATAGCGACACTGGTGTGTCAGTTCCACTTTCAGTCGGCCGAAGGTACTCTCGGCCACGGCGTTGTCCCAGCAGTTGGCCCGCCGGCTCATGCTCGGCACCAAGCCGTGCCGGGCCAGTTCGCGTTGGTAGTGCTCGCTGCAGTACTGGCTGCCCCGATCCGAATGCACGATCAGGCCCGCCGTCACCGCGCGTCGGCCCAACGCCATGGCCAACGCATCCACCACCAATCGACTCGTCATCGTGATGTCCATCGACCACCCGACGATCCGCCGAGAAAACAAATCCGCCACGAGGGCCAGATCGAGCCAGCCCGTCCCCGTTGGGATGT
>JANXTU010000400.1 GCA_025352235.1 Fimbriiglobus sp. | reverse complement strand
CAGTTGGAAACTGGTCGCCACGTAGGATGGCATCCTCATCGGCTGGACTAGTCGACAACAAGAACACCAGCGTCTCCGAGACACGGTTGGCGCTTGTCCAAGCGCTTGTCGACCAGTTGGAAACTGGTCGACACGTAGGATGGCATCCTCCCCGAACCGAGGGGGTCACCGGATATTTTCCAGCCCACGCTCGGCCGGGGGTCGGTTTTCTTTCCCGTCGATGCTCCGGGTTCGCCGACTGACCGACATTCCAGGTTGCTCAGTGGATGGTCACGCCGATTCCCGAGCCGCGAAAGTCATTCCGTCATTCGCCGGCTTCTCGCGGTCGGCGGGCGAGTTTCCGAACGGGCAGTGCCGACAGACGTTTTCGCAACAGTGGCCGCGCTTTTGATGATACGCGGCGGTGAAGACCCACCTGCCAGCCTCGATGTCGTAATCGATGCCTTCGAGGAGCATTGTGTTTGCATCGCTCATCGGCTTCCTTGTTGTTCTGGAATGAGATCGGCGAACCAGAAGCCGTCCCGCTCGACAACGTCGCCGACCCGCACCGGGATTGGGCGGTCGAATACCGGCCCGGCGTGGCAGAACGTGTGAAACTCTCCGTTCTCCCCGCACGGATCGACGCCGGGAGGAAGGTCCGCGAGCAGTCCGCGGTCGAACTTCCGGCCCGCGAAGGTGGGCGAAAGTCGTCGGCGATCGACGCACGACAGCGTTGACTGGAACCCGGCTGCGATCATCGCGCGGGCCAGGGTCGGAGTATCGTCCAGAGTTCCCCAGATCGGAAACAAAGGCCCCAGTCCGGTGCCGGCCAGTTGCCGCTCGCGATAGGCTCGGATGTCGGCGAGGAACAGGTCACCGAACGCGTACGCGGTCACGCCCTCCGCGATCGCGTTCCCGATCACGGCCCGCATCCGCGCCTCGTACTCATCGTTCGAGCAGGGCCAGGGCAGCGGCACCGACCACAACGGCAACCCGGTGGCGTCGGCTTGGGCCTCGACCAACTCGGCCCGCACCCCGTGCATGGCGACCCGCCCGAAAGCCTCGTTGAACGTCGTCACCAGCCCCACCACATCGACTTCGCCGCGCTGCCGCAAGACGTGCAGCGCCCACGCCGAATCTTTGCCCGAACTCCACGACAGTAGAACCTTGGGCCTCATACCCCCACCGTCTCGCCTGCGCCCAGTTCGGCGGGCGTGAGCCGCCGAGCGGCGGAAAGGGCGCGCGGGAGCGGGTGGATGTCCGGGTGAAGGGCATGGGCGAGAATTTCCAGGCTGTCCACGAGGCGCGGCCCCGGTCGGCTGAAGTAGGCGTTCCCGTCCGTGACGTAGACCCGGCCCGCACGCACGGCAGGCAGGTCGGCCCATCCGGGGCTGGCCGTGAGGCGCGGCAAATCATCCAGCGTGCGCTCCAGAGTGAAGCCGCAGCAGGCGATGACGAGCACGTCCGGGGAGCCGTTTGAGACCTCCCCCCACGTCAGCGTCCGCGACGGCCATCCGGCCTGACCGATCACCTCGTCGCCGCCCGCGAGTCGGACGAGTTCTGGAGACCAGTGGCCGCAACTGAACGGCGGGTCGAGCCACTCCAACAGGACGACGCGAGGGCGGGCGACCACCCGTTCGGAACGCCTGGAGACGGCCTCGACCCGACTGCGCAGGGCGGAAATCACGGACTCCGCTCGATCCGGTACGCCCGCCGCTCGGCCCACCGCCCGGAGCGTGTCGAGCACGTCTTCGAGCGACGTCGGTTCGAGGTTGATGACCCGTGGGCGGCCCGGCAACGAACAGGCGGCCGCAGTCACCTCGGCCTCGGCCACGGCGCACACATCGCACAACGCTTGGGTGACGAGCAGGTCGGGACGCAAGCGTTCCAACGTCGGCATATCCAGGGTGTACAGCGCCCGCTGCGTCTTCAGTCGCTCGCGCACCAGGGCGTCGATATCGCCGCTGGACGCATCGTGCGGGATCAGGGTCCGAGAGACCTTCGGCAAGTCGCGCACGAAGACCGGGTAATCGCATTCGTGCGTGACGCCGACGAGGCCGTCACCCAGTCCGAGTTCGCAAACGATTTCGGTCGCGCTCGGGAGTAATGACACGATTCTCACGTCGATTCTCCGGTGGGCCGTCAGGCTGTGGCCGCGATCGCCGTCGGCTCGCGGAGGACGGGGAAGCCCCGCTCGGCCAACGCCAGTCCGCCGAACAAGGCGGTGGCGAACACGGCATCGCCCATCAGCGTGTTTTGGAATAACGGGATGGCCGCGATGTAGCACGCTGCGAACCCCTCGGCGGTGTGCGGGTAATACAGGAGCCAGCAGGCAAAGTTGGTGACCACGAAGAACTGCACCGCACCGAGCAAAGCGACCGTCGCCGTCGAGACGGCGGTGCGGCGGGAGCGCAACCACCGCCCCATCAGAACGTTCAAAGCGAAGCTGCCGTAGACCACCGGGATCAGAACGTGCAGGCCGAGGAACAGATCGCTCAGGAACAGGGCCGCGAGTGGGAGCAGGAACGCGAGACGACGGTCGGCCAGACATGCTCCGCCGAACAGTGCCAACGCCCCCATCGGCGTGAAGTTCAGCGGGTGGGGAATGTGGCGGGCGAGAGCGGACAAGACGATCATCGCCGTCAGTACCGCGAAACGCGGTTGCCAAGATGTCGCGGCTTCTCCAGCCGAAGATTCGGTACGCACAGATCCACTCCTTCTCGCCGGGACGGGCGAAAAGGTGCCTGCGGTTACTTGGGACGGACGGACAGGGTGTGCGCAACGGCGCAAACAGAATGGCCTGTCGAGCCGGTCGCCTAGGTCCGAGGCACCGAACAACTTTCGACAGGCAGGTCTTCTGACTTACGGCTTGTAGCGAAATCCGGGCGGCCTTCCCGCGACGAGCGTCGCAGTGGCGAAGAAGGCCCGGATCTCTGACCGAATACAGCAGCGGCCCTGCGCCGGATTCTCACCGGCTTCCCTTTTCATCACGCCGCACGAATGCGGCCTAAACCTGTCGCAATGATACTTCTATCTCGCCAACGGGCAGTCGGCCAGGCGACCTTCGGCAAGTCGCGCACGAAGATTGGGTAATCGCATTAGTGGGTGACGCCGACGAGGGTCGTCGCCCAGTCCGAGTTCGCAAACGATTTCCGAACCGAGGGGGTCACCGGATATTTTCCAGCCCACGCTCGGCCGGGGGTCGATTTTCTTTCCCGTCGATGCTCCGGTACGCCACGAGGCGAGCCTGTTGACGTGGCGACCAGTTTCCAACTGGTCGACAAAAAAACCCCAGCGTCTCCGAGAGACGGTTGGCGCTTGTCCAATCGCTTGGCGACCAGTTGGAAACTGGTCGCCACGTAGGATGGCATCCTCATCGGGTCGATGTGGCTGTTGGCGGAGGCGGGCCGTATCTTCGACAGGGTGATTCCGCACGCAGTCGGGGGTTCGGCATGGCCATCGCTCACTTGTCGCTCGGCAGCAATTTGGGGGACCGCCGCGTCCACCTCGACCTCGCCGTGCGGCGCCTCCGCGCCGAGCCGGGTATCCAAGTCATTCAAGTGTCGTCGTACTACGAGGCCGATCCGCGCGGCGACGAGTTCGCGGGCCAGCCGAAGTTCTTGAATGCCTGCGCGACCATTTCGACCGACCGCGCGCCGCTGACGCTGCTGCGCTTGCTCATGGACATCGAGCACGACCTCGGCCGGGTGCGGACGCGGCCGAACGCCCCGCGCACCGTCGACCTCGACCTGCTGCTGTACGAAGCGCTGGTGATGGACGAACCGGAATTGACCCTGCCGCACCCGCGGATGCACGAGCGCGCCTTCGTGCTGATGCCGCTGGCCGAAATCGCCGACGACGCGATCCATCCCGTGTTCCATCGGACGGTCGCCGAGTTGTTGGCCGAAGTGCCGCCCGAAGGGGTCGCCGTCGCCGTGCCCCGGCAACCGTTGCGCAAGCGCGATCTGATCGGCTACCGCACGCTGGTCACGGGGAGTACGTCCGGTATCGGTCGGGCCATCGCCGAAGGCTTCGCCGACGCCGGTTCGGGGATCGTCGTCCACGGTCGGACCCCGGCGAACGCCGAGGCGACGCTGAAGCAATTGAAGAAGTACGAAGCGCCGACGGAATGCCTCCTCGCCGACTTGCGCGACCCGGCCGAGCAAGATCGATTGATCGAAGAGGTTTGGGGCGACGGCCTTGATGTGCTCGTCTGCAACGCGGGGGCCGACACGCTGACCGGCGAGGCCGCGAAGTGGACCTTCGAGCAGAAACTCGACGCGCTGCTGGCGGTCGATTTGAAAGCGACCATGCGGCTGGCGCGGGCCATCGGCGAGAAGATGAAGCGGCGGGGCCGCGGGGTGATCTTGACGATGGGCTGGGATCAAGCCGAGACGGGGATGGACGGCGACAGCGGCCAGCTCTTCGGCGCCGTGAAAGGGGCCATTATCTGCTTCACCCGGAGTTTATCCCTCAGCCTCGCGCCGGCGGTGCGGGTGAACTGCCTCGCCCCCGGTTGGATCCGCACAGCGTGGGGCGAGTCCGCCTCCCCAGCCTGGCAAGAGCGCGTCCGCAAAGAGACGCCGCAGCACGTCTGGGGTCTGCCGGAAGATGTGGCCCAAGCCGCCGTCTGGCTCGCCGGCCCCGCCGCGCAATTCCTGACGGGCCAGACCCTCCGCATCAACGGCGGCGCCGTCCGGGCCTGAAGGCTCCGTGGAGCGAAGAGTCCGATCTCCAATCAATGGGTCACTCCGGCCCGCGCCAAGCTTAGATGACGCGGACGACCAGGAGCACCAGCAGAATGAACACCAGTAGCCCGGCCCCACCGAAGGGGGCCATGCCCCAATCCGAGCGACGATTGTACCCGTAGCCGCCACCGAAAAGGGCGAGCAGGAGGACGACGACCAAAATGATTTCGAGCAGGCCCATGGCGATGACTTTCCAATAATGCGTTCAGTGGGAAGCGGCGGTGACACCCGCCGCGACGCCGGCTTCTCAAAAGTCCGTGTGGATTTGTGAAACGCCTTGCGGATGGTTGTGAACGCAACTGCCGTGCCCCAATTGAGGCATTTGACAGCCGGAATCCCTGCTGCTACACTCTCAACACCCACCCGACCGGCCCCGTTCGTCTTTTTCCATGGCCGGTCGACCCGTGTCCCACGGCGGAACTCCCCGTCGCCGCAGGAGACAGTCGATGCATCGATCGCACCACTTCCCCACCCGCCGCGAGTCGCTGCGCGTCGGGGGCCTCGGGGCCTTGGGCCTGTCGCTGCCGCAACTGCTCGCGGCCGGTGCGACCGGCCGGCCGACGAAAGCGAAGCGCTGCATCGTCCTCTTCCTCCTCGGTGGCCCGGCCCAGCACTCGACCTGGGATCCGAAGCCCGACGCCCCGGCCGAGATCCGCGGCGAATTCGGCCCCATCGCTACCGTCGTTCCCGGTCTGCGCATCGGCTCGATCTTTCCAAAGCTGGCGAAACAGGCCGATAAGCTCTGCCTCCTCCGCGCGATGTCGACGGGCGATAACGCGCACTCGTCGAGCGGCTACGCGATGCACACGGGCGTGCCGCACGCGCCGTTGAATGCCGAAGGCGTGAACCCCGGCGCGCCGAACGACTCCCCTGCCCTCGCGGCGCTCGTCCGCAAGTTCCGCGGCGATGTCGGCGGCTTGCCAGGGTCGGTGCGGTTGCCGATGCACATCTTCAATACCGATAGTTCCGTCTGGCCCGGCCAAGACGCCGGGTTCCTCGGCCGCGCCAGCGACCCGTGGCTCTTCCGCTGCGAACCGGCGTCGCCGACCTTCGCGCTGCCCGAACTCACCCTGCGCGCGGACGTCGATCTCGAACGACAAACCGGCCGGCAGAATCTCTTCCGCAAACTCGACCGCGCCCCGGCGGTGCCGGTGAATGCCCACACCGAAACCGCCTTCGACTTGCTCAGTTCCCGCGCGGCCAAGGTCGCATTCGACTTGGCCAAAGAGCCGCCGCGCGAACGGGATCGCTACGGTCGCCACCAATTCGGCCAGAGCTGTTTGCTCGCCCGTCGGCTCATCGAAGCCGGCGTCGGACTGGTGCAGGTGAACTGGTTCCGGGGGCCCGAGGAACCGGCGGATGCCCCGTGCTGGGATTCGCACGCCAAAGAAGGGCAACGCCTGAAGACGGTGCTCGGCCCGACTCTCGATGATGGGTTCTCCGCGCTGCTCGAGGATCTGTCGGAACGGGGGATGCTCGACGACACGCTCGTGATGGCCCTCTCCGAATTCGGCCGCTCGCCGAAGTTCAACGGCGCCGCCGGGCGCGATCATTGGGGGCACGTCTTCAGCATCGCGCTCGCCGGCGGCGGCATCCGCGGCGGGCAGGTCTTCGGGGCGTCCGACAAGATCGGGGCCTATCCGAAGGACGGGAAAGTGACCCCGGCCGACCTCACGGCGACCGCGCTGCATTGCTTGGGCATCGACCCCGGTGCGGAGATCCACGACGCGTTCAAGCGCCCCGTCCCCGCCAGTCGCGGCACCATCCTCCGCGGGATTGTGTGATGCGGAACCGAGTCGGCTTGAAAAACCACAGAGTCTCCGAGACACGGTTGGTGCTTGTCCAATCGCTCGGCGACCAGTTGGAAACTGGTCGCCACGTATGAAAGCATCCTCCAGCATTCCATAGGCCTCGTCCTCCCCCATATCACGGAGCTTCCACCGTTGCACCATCGTTCGCCGCTACTGTTGATCGCCCTTCTCGGCATTGGGTTGCTGATCGCCCCCGGTGCGCTGCGCTCCGACGACAAAGCCGAGAAGCCCGAGAATTGGGCGTTCCATCCCATCAATAAAAGCGTCGTTCCAACTCCGCCGGCCGAGTTCAAGACTTGGGTCCGCAATCCCGTCGATGCCTTCGTCCTCGAGAAGTTGCTGGCGAACGGGTTGAAGCCTTCGCCCGAGGCGGATCGCCGCGTCTTGGCCCGCCGGGTGAGCCTCGACCTCACGGGGTTGCCGCCGACGCCGGAGGAACTCGATGCTTACCTGAAGGACGGCGCGGTCGACGCCTACGAGAAACTCGTGGAGCGTTTGCTGGCGTCGCCGCGCTACGGCGAGCGCTGGGCCCGGCACTGGCTCGACGTGGCCCACTACGCCGACTCGCACGGGCAGGATCAAGACCGCTTTCGGCCGAACGCTTGGCCCTACCGCGACTACCTCATCCGGTCGTTCAACGCCGATAAGCCGTACGCGAAGTTCGTCCGCGAGCAGGTCGCCGGGGATGTCCTCTTTCCCGATGATCCGCAAGCGATTGCCGCTACCGGCTTCCTCGCGGCGGGGCCATGGGACGAAAGCGGACTGCGCGACATCAACGAGAATTCGTCGGATCGCATCATCGCCCGCAACCTCGACCGCGACGACATCGTTACGACGACGATGACCACGTTCGCCGGGCTGACCGTCCACTGCGCCCGTTGCCACGATCACAAATTCGACCCGATCACGCAGGCCGATTATTACTCGTTGCAAGCGGTCTTCGCGGGGATCGACAAGGCCGAGCGCGCCTACGACCCGGTGCTGGCGAAGAAGCGGATCGCCGCGGCCGCCGAGCTGGCGCGGGTTCGCACGCTGAAGGGGAAAGTCGATCCGGCCTTACTGACACCGGATCGTCGGTCGGAAGTCGCCGCGTTCGAGAAGAGTTGGAAGGAGACCGAAGGCCGCTGGGCCATTCTTCCCCCGGATTCGGCGAAGTCGAAGAACGGCGCGACGCTGAAGATTCTGCCGGATCACTCGGTGTTGTCCGGCGGCCCAGCCCCCGATCGCGACACCTACACCGCCGTCGCCGCGACCGACCGCACCGGCATCACGGGCCTACGGCTCGAAGTGCTGACGGACGATTCGCTACCGTTGCGCGGGCCGGGTCGGCAGGGCAACGGCAACCTGCACCTCTCCGAAGTCCGCTTGACGGTGTACCCGCAAGGCCAGCCCGAGAAGGCCGCGGCGGTGAAGTTGAAAGCGGCGACCGCCGACTTCAATCAAGACGGTTGGGGCATCGCTCGGTCCATCGACGGCAACGCCGCGACGGCATGGGGCATCCACCCCGAAGTGAGCAAGCCGCACTTCGCCGCCTTTGAATTCGAGGCGCCCGTCGGGTTCAAAGTCGGGACGACATTCGCCATCGAACTCGATCAACTGCACGGCGGGAATCACCTCATCGGTCGATTTCGCTTGGCCATCACGACCGCCAAGATTTCGGTGGCGATCCCGCAACCGATCCCGGCCGACCTCATGGCGATCTTCGCCATCGCCGAGGGCAACCGCACGGAACTGCAGCGGGCGCTACTTTCCCATTGGGTCTGGGAGCGACGCCTCGAACGGGAACTCGCCGACCTCCCCGCGTCGGCGAAGGTCTATTGCGGGACCAACCAGTTCGCCATCGACGGCAGCTTTCGCCCGGCGACGACGCCGCGCCCGATCCACATCCTCAAGCGCGGCGACGTGACGAAGCCCGGCGCGGTGGCAAGCCCCGGCTCCATCGAAGCCGTGGAAGGGGTGAAGCACCGGTTCGTTTTGAAAGACTCCCACGACGAAGGTCAACGCCGCGCCGCCCTCGCCGAGTGGCTCGTCGACCCCGCGAACCCCGTGACGTGGCGCGTGATCGTCAACCGAATCTGGCACCACCACTTCGGCAAAGGGATCGTCGATACGCCGAACGATTTCGGCAGAATGGGCGGCGCCCCGTCGCACCCGGAACTGCTCGACTGGCTCGCCGCCGAGTTCCGCGACTCCGGCGGTTCGCTGAAGAAACTCCACAAGCTCATCGTCACCAGCGGCACCTACCGGCAAGCCGTGAAGCACGATGCCGCGGCCGCAGCGAAGGACGGCGACAACCGGCTGTTGTGGCGGATGAACCGGGGCAAGCTCGACGCCGAGACGGTGCGGGACGCGGTGCTCTTCGCCAGCGGCCGACTCGACGAGACGATGTACGGCGCCCCGGTGAAACACTTCCTGACCAAGCCCGGCGTCCACGTGACCCCGGAGGCGGATTACGACAAATTCGACGTCGATGCGGCCGAGGCCCGCCGGCGGAGTATCTACCGATTCATCTTCCGCACCCGGCCCGACCCGCTGCTCGAAGCGCTCGACTGCCCCGACGCCTCCGCGTCGGCGCCGGTGCGCTCCGCGTCCGTGAGCGCCCCGCAAGCGCTGGTCCTGTGGAATAACAAGTTCACCCTGCGACATTCCGAACATCTCGCAGAAGCGGCGGCGAAAGCGAACCCTGAACTCGTCCAGCAGATCCGCTTCGCCAGTCGACGTGTACTTGGGCGAATCCCGCGCGAAGCCGAGGAAACGGCATGGCTCGCCTACGCCAAGAAGCATGGCTTGGCGAACCTGTGTCGGGTCTTGTTCAACAGCAGCGAGTTTTTGTTTAGTGATTGACCGGAGTTCCCGATGATCCCCACCCGACGCGATTTCCTGACCACCGGCTTCGGCGGGCTCGCGCTATCGCACCTCATGGCTGCCGAGACCAAACCGAATCCCGAGTTCAACGGCGGGTTGCACCACAAGGCGAAGGTGAAGCGCGTCGTGCAGGTGTTCCTCAACGGCGGCATGAGCCAGATGGACACCTTCGATTACAAGCCGACGCTGGAGAAGAAGCACGGGCAGATCGTCGATGTCGGGTTGAAGGCGACCGCCACCGGGACGCCCGGTCCGCTGATGAAGTCCCCCTTCAAATGGAAGCAGCACGGGAAGTCTGGCCGTTGGGTCACGGACGTCTTCCCGCACTTGGCGACCCGCGTCGACGACATGGCCTTCTTGATGGGGATGAACTCCAAAACGAACGTCCACGGGCCGGCGAGTTACCTGCAAAACACCGGCTTCCAAATGCCCGGTTTCCCCTGCGCTGGCTCCTGGATCGGCTATGCCCTCGGCCGGCTGACCGACGAGCTGCCGTCGTTCGTGGTGCTGCCGGACCCGCGCGGATTGCCGTACAACGGCTCGGGCAACTTCTCGGCCGGGTTTCTCTCCGCTTCGCACCAGGGGACCGTCGTCAACCCCTCGGCCCCATCGCCGATCTCGGATCTCGCGGCTTCGCCTTCCGCCAAATTCGTCACGCCCTCGGCCAGCGACGATGGTTTGAAACTGCTGAAGGAGTTGAACGGGAAGTACGCCGTCGATCGCCCCGGTGACAGCCGGTTGTCAGCCCGCGTCGAAAGCTACGAACTCGCCGCGAAGATGCAGCTCGCCGCCCCGGAGGTCTTCGACCTGACCAAGGAATCGAAAGCGACCCACGAACTGTACGGCACCGCGGCCACGGCGCACGAAGGCGGCTTCGCCAAGAACTGCCTGCTCGCCCGGCGGATGCTCGAACGCAACGTCCGCTTCGTCCAAATCTGGAGCGGTCAAGGTGGCCCCTCGAACAATTGGGACAACCACACCAACATCGCCAAGGAACTGCCGCCGATCGCCCGGCAAGTCGATCGCCCCGTCGCGGCGTTGCTCGGCGATTTGAAATCGAAGGGCCTGCTCGCCGACACGCTCGTCATTTTCACGACCGAGTTCGGCCGCATGCCCTTCACCCAAGGCGGCGTCGGCCGCGATCACAACGGCGGCACATTCGTGACTTGGCTCGCCGGAGCGGGAATCAAGGCCGGGGCGACCCACGGCGAAAGCGACGAGTTTTCTTACCGGGCCGCGAAAGACGCCACCGATGGCCACGACCTGTCCGCCACGTTGCTGCACCTGATGGGCATCGATCACGAGAAGCTCGCCGTGCGCCACGACGGCATCGACCGCCGGTTGACCGACGTCCACGGGCGCGTGATCCGATCAATCTTGGTGTGAACGAAAAGACCTCCCCATTCGGGGAGGTCCGCATTGCGAGCAATCCGTTTCTCACATGTGCGAATTGATCAGCGTGGACAACTCCGGCACGCCGACGACGCCGACGAGTTCGTGGATCGCTTTGTCGCCGCCTTTGAAGAACAGGATCCGCGGGATCGTGTTCACGTCGTACTTCACGGCGAGGTCGGGGTTCTCGTCGATGTTCACTTTGCCGACTTTCACTTTGCCGGCGAACGTGTCGGCGATCTTTTCGATGGTCGGCGTCAGCATCCGGCACGGCCCGCACCATGGCGCCCAGAAGTCGGCAACGACGAGTTCGCCGGAGGCGACGGTCGCGGCCCAATTGTCAGTGGTCAGTTCGAGTACGTTGGGGCTGCCCATGTTGCACGATCCTTTCAAGGTGAAGTAGTCTCGGCATTGTAGCAAGCCGCACGCCAAGGAATACCGGCATCCGGGAACACCCTTTCACTCACGCGGCCGCGCTCGTCTCCTCGGCGTAATCTTCGAAGCGCACGGCGACCTGTTTCGACACGCCGCTCTCTTGCATCGTGATGCCATACAGCACGTCGGCCGAGGCCATCGTCCGCTTTTTGTGCGTGATGATGATGAACTGCGAGCGGTCCAGAAAATCGCCCAAGGCGTGGGCCAAGCGGGCGGTGTTGGCTTCGTCGAGCGCCGCGTCGACTTCGTCGAGGATGCAAAACGGGCTCGGCCGGCTGCGGAAGATCGCCAGCAGCAGCGCGATGGCCGTGAGGGTTCGTTCGCCGCCGCTCAGTAGCGAGAGGTTGCGGAGCTCTTTGCCGGGCGGCCGGGCGGTGACTTCGATGCCGCTTTCAAGCGGGTCGGTTTCGTCTTCGAGCACGATGTCCGCCATGCCGCCGCCGAAGAGTTTGCGGAAGAGTTCTTGGAAGTGCCCGCGGACCAGCGCCATTGTTTCGGCGAACAGCTTGCGGCTGTCGCCGTTGATTTGGTCGATGATCTCCCGGAGCTTTCCGGAGCTATCGGCGAGGTCGTCGTGCTGGCCGCGCAGTTCTTTCTCGCGCGCTTCGACGCCGGCGAGTTCCTCGATCGCCTCCGGGTTCACGCCGCCGAGCTTGGCGATCTTCCGTTTCAGTTCGTCGATTTGCTCTTGGGCGGCGTCCGGGTCGGCGAGGGTCAGCGGGATCGGCTCGTCCGCGGTCCACGCCGCGAGGTCGATGGCGTAATCATCGCGGATGCGTTCGGCGACGCTGTCGCGGCGGAACGAGAGATCTTGGACGACCATTTCGTGGGCATGGGCGCGGTCGCGCTGCGCGGACCACGAATCGCGGAATCGGTTCAGTTCCCCGCGCAGGGCATCGCGTTCGCCCCGGCGGACCTCGCACTCGCGCCGGCTCCGGCGGGCGAGATCGCCGGCCGAGTCTTTGGCCGCGTACGCGGCGGCGGCGGCGGCGGTCGCCGCGAGGATCGCCAATTGGCTCGTGGCGAGTTTCACCGCGGCGCTGCGCCGTTGGCCGGTCAGGTTGGCCGAATCGCGGGCCCGGGTCGCCAGTTCCCCGGTGAATTCGTCGCGGCGGTTCTTCAATGCCGCCAACTGCTCTCGGGCTCGGCCGAGTTCGATTTGCACCGCGACGTTGTCCGCCTGTTTCCGATCACGTTCGGTTTGGGCGAGCGCGGAGTCGGCTTCGGCCCGCGCGAGTTTTTGCCGGATATTCTCCGCGGTTTGCTCGGCTTCCCGCCAGGCCGATTGCGACTCGGCGAACGCGTCCGAGGCCGAGGTCAATTCCCTTTCTAACTGGGTTGCTTCGCGGAGGATCACATCGCGCATCCCGGCCAGTTGCTGCTGCACCAATCGCTGCTCGCGCAGTTGATCGCGGAGCGTTCCGGCTTCGCCGCCCAGGGCGCGAATCTCGGTTTCGAGGGCGTGGATCGGTGCGTCGAGCGCGTCGGCCCGTCGGCGGTATTCGGATTGCCGGGCTTCGAGTTGCGCGATGACCCGTTCGCGTTCGGCGAATTTGAACCGCAGTTCCTTCAACTCGCTCTTTCGCGACAGCAACCCACTCGACGACAGCGGCGGCCCGATGCCGAGCGTGCCGTCCGGCTCGAGGAGTTCGCCGCCGCGTGTCAGGATGCGGTGGCCCGGGTAGTCCCACGCCACGTTGCGGGCCGTGAGCAGGTCGTCGACCAGCAACGTCGAACCGAGGAGTTGCCCGGGGAGCGCCGCCAACTCGGGGCGATCGCACGAAGCGGCGAGCGCCAGTGACAACGGGTGGACAGTGCCCGCGCCGGCTGACAGGGGGACGAACCCGACCCGACCCGGCAAACCGGGGAGGGCCCGAGCGATGCCGTCGATGTCCGACGCGTCGCGAACGACGAATTGCTGCGTAGCCTCGGCGAGGACCAAGTCGACGAACGGGGCATACTGCGGCGGAACGATCAGTACGTCGGCGATCAGCCCGGCTACGCCGGCGAGCGCCGGATGCCCCTCGGCGAGGCGCTGCAAGACGACCCGCACCCCCGCGCCGAAACCGTCCAGATTTCGCTCGAGCGCTTCGAGGACTTCGAGCCGGCCACCCAGCGCGCTGCGCGCTTCTCGCTCCGCTTCGAGTTCTTGTTGCAACCGCTCGATTTCCGCGCGGAGTTCGCCCTTATACCGGACGTGCTCCGCGAGGTTCGCATTCGCGCCGGTCAATTTCTGTTGGACGTCGGCGTCGGTGCGGGACAGATCGAACAAGATCGATTCGAGGGCGTCGTGCCGTTGGCCGGTGCGTTCCCCCTCGGCCGATTTCCGTAAGAGTTCGCGGCGGAGACGTTCCGATTCGTTCCGCGCGGTTTCGGTGTCCCCTTGCAGGCGCGCGGCTTTCGCGATCCACTCGTATTGCCTTTGGCGGTCATCTTGGCTTGCCCGCGCCAGCGCGGCGATGCGGGCCGACACTTCGGCGAGTTCCCGGGCGGCACCGTCGGCGCGGATTTGCTCGCGGGCGGTGGCGGCTTCGCACGCCGCCAGTTCCGCGGTGGCCTGCTCCGATTGCCGCTCGAGGGCGTGCCGACGACGGTGCAGTTCGATGTGCTGGAGCCCGAGCCGCGCGAGTTCGGCTTCCGCGCTCGCCGATTGCGCGCGTTCGAACTTGGCGATCGATTCCCGCTCGGCGATTTCCCGGCGTGCCGCCGCGAGTTCGCCTTCGCGGGTCCGGAGTTCCGCCTCCGCCCGGGTCGTGTCGTTTTCCAGTTGGAGGATGCGCGCCTCGCGCGCCGAACTCTCCCGAGTCGCCTCCCCGACTCCGGCTCGGAGTTCCTCGAGTATGCCCTTCTGCCCATCGAGCGTTGCGGTGAGCTCGCGGTACTCTTGCGCGGCGAGGCCGACGCGGTGCCCGCGCAGCTCCTCGTGATACTCCCGGAATCGCTGGGCCTTCGAAGCTTGCAGCCGCAACGTGCGGAGTTGCTTGTCCAGTTCCAGCAAGATATCGCGGACCCGGGTAAGGTCGGCGTCGATGCGTTCGAGCTTCCGCAGCGTCTCAATCTTCTTCGCTTTGAACCGGCTGATGCCCGCGGCTTCTTCGAAGATGATGCGCCGATCTTTCGTGCTCGCCGTCAGCAGCGCATCGACGCGGCCCTGTTCGATGACGCTGTAGGCGCCGTGCCCCGCGCCGGTGCCGAGGAACAAATCTTTGATGTCTTTGAGCCGGGCGAGTTGCCCGTTGACGAGGTACTCGCTTTGGCCGTCGCGGTAGACGCGCCGGGCGATCTGGACTTCGTCCGCATCGGAGTTGAGCAGTCGTAGGTCGTTGGCGAACGTGAGGATGACCTCGGCGAGGCCGAGCGACTTGCGGGTGCTGGAGCCGTTGAAGATGACGTCGGTCATGTCCCCGCCGCGCAGGGATTTGGCCGATTGCTCGCCGAGTACCCATTTCACGGCGTCGACGACATTGCTTTTGCCGCTGCCGTTAGGCCCGACGATGGCCGTGATGCCCGGGGCGAACTCGAATCGGGTCCGATCCGCGAACGATTTGAAGCCGATGAGTTCGAGGCGTCGGAGCATGCGGATTCATACCCGAGCGGGAGGCGTCCGCCCCCCATGGAATTGTCGCGTGGATTCATTTCGACACGGGGGGCTGACGCCCCCCGCTCGGCAACCACTACTTGCGTTCGTTCACCGCACCGATGGCGTTGATCTCGGGTTGGCGCGGGCCGAAGAGCCGCCCGCCTTGATCACGGCTCAACGGCGCGATTTCCACGATGGGGGCTTTCTCAAACGGTTTCGGTTCGTCGGGGGCTTGCCAACCCGCTTGGAGGATGTCGCCGTTGAACTTGGCCACGTCGACGTCCGACTTGGCCAACGTGAGATCGGTGCGGGCGAGGGTCGCCAATTGCTGGATCGTCATGCCGCGGGGCGTGGCATCGACGGCGAGTTTGGCCCCGAGGCACTCGGCCCCGTTGACCCGGCGGATGAATTCGATGGCGTCGCTGTAATTCCCGCCCATCTCGGCGATCCCCTTCAAGATGTACCCGAGGTCGGCCCGGTACTTCGCTTCGACGGTCGTCGGCTCGTTGTTCTTCGTGACGATGCGGCTGATGAGCACGGCTTCGTCGCCGTCTTTCATGGTCACGGTGAAATCGGTGCCGAGCGGGAACGAGAACGGTCCGCGCACCGGCCATGTCGTGCCGAACAAAACGATCTCGTTGCGGCGCTCGGTGACCAAATGCACCAACGGATCGGACCCATCGGCGATGCTGTGCAGCCAGAACGAATTGCCCAATTTGCGGCCGCGGACGGAGTCGTGGTTTTCGTCCATCAACCGCATCGCGGTGAAGGCCCCGTATCGCAGCGAGGCATCTTTCGACTTCATCAATTCACCGAGTTGATCGATGCAATGGGCGTCGTCTTGCGAAGCCAAAGCCATGAGGCAGTGGGTGCGGAGCGACGGGTGGCGTTCGGCGAGTTTCGCCAAGATCGCCGACGCGGCCGGGTCGGCTTTGCCCAAGTACGCGAGAGACTGGGCCGCAGCGAACTGCACCCACGGCGAGTTGCTTTCCAAACCGACGCGGAGCGCGTCTTCGCTTTCGGTGCCGAGGGCTTCGAGTTTTACCGAAGCGCTCAGGGCCGTTTCCGCCTGCACCAATTCCTGCTCGAGCTTCTTGCGGTACGGGTCGTTCGGGCCGACGTTCGTCAGCGGCACGTTCCGGGCGACCATCAAGAACCGGGCGTGGTTGTGGCGGTAATTCGGCGGCACGAAGACCGCGACGAGCGGTTTGCCCTGCACCTTGGCTTCGGCGATTTTGTTCCCGCGGTCGGTCGAACCGTGGAAGACGGTGTTCAACCGCGAGGCGATCACCATCGCCAAACGCGGTTGCGACGCGGCGTCGGTCATCAAGAAGTAGTAGGGCCGTTCCAACAAGCAGACGCCGCCGTTCCAGACCTTCGCGATTTTCTCGCCGGTATTGGACGTCGCAACTGGCGGTTCATCACCGGTGGATTCTTTCGCTTGGAGGAGTTGCCCGCTGACGAGGGGGCCTTCGCCCGTGCCCAATCGGTTGCCCATCAGGACCGAATCGCCACCGCCGCCGCGGGGTGTTTTGCCGCCCATGCCGGCATCGGCGAGTTGTTGGCGGGCGTTGCCGGTCGATTCGAAATTCGTGAGGTCGCAGATTTCGAGCGTACCGCCGCGGAGGGACGTCGTCTTGCTGCCCGGTGGCAGCGTGACGGTGAGGTCGAACCGATCTTGACTGCGGCAGCCCGGCGGGACGGTGCCGGACACGAGCACGAGCGAGGTCGTGCGGGCCGGGTCGTCGAGCAGTTCCTTCGGGTTCAGCTTGCGCTTCTTCATCGCGTTTTCGAGCATCGACCGCCAACCGTCCGGCGTCGGGGAGCTGCCCGTGCCTTTGAGGTTGTAGACGAGGCCGACGGCCGAGATCGGGATCGGTTCGGCGTTGCCGACGATGGTTTTCATGCCGACGGTGGCGTTGACGTCTTTGTCGGTGTCGTCGGCGACTTGGCCGCGATTCGTCTGCTGCGGGAGGCACCCGACGGTCGCTCCGACGGCCCCGGACAGGCCAGCGAGCAGACTGCAGGCCATCAATCGATTGCGGAAGCGGGCCATCGGATTCCCCTCAGCGTCGCCGAGTCCGGCGTGGATCGGACCGGGTGCGCCGCGCCGGCGAAGGGCCATTCCCCCGAATGGTCCGTCGCCGTGTGATGCGCGGGCACGCCGGCCGTGTGCGGTGCGGCGGGACCATAACGTGGCCGTCGTGGGTGTCAAGCATTTTGCCTGAAGAAACGAGCGATCCGAACCGAATGGGGTCGCCCGACTCCGGAAAATGGTTTCGGCGCGGAGCGCCCCACCCCTCCGCGAAATCATTTCCGAATTTGGGTAGAACCCATGCCTGACAACGCTTTGCGTCCGATTTCGGGGGCTGCAGAGACCGGCGAAACCATTTTGGATCCGGACGGAAAAGGGGCACCCATGGGCGGGATCGCTTTCCCGAGAGCAACCGCCGCCGCGACGAGGGACGAGTGGCGCGTTATCGAATTCGGGTGCGCTTGGTTGGACTTCCGTGATATGGTCGCGTTTCTGAAATGTGATCAGGAGGACTTTGATGAAGATGGAATTTCGAACCAACCGAAGAAGGACCGCCCTTTCCCTGATTGAGCTTTTGGTTGTGATCGCGATACTCGCCCTGCTCATCGGGCTCCTGCTGCCGGCCATTCAGATGGTGCGTTTGCAGGCGTTGAAAGCCAGCGCCAAGAACGGCATCAAGCAAACGCTGCTCGCGACGCATCACTACGCTTCCGTACAAAACGATCGATTGCCGAGTGTGGACGGCAACCCCGATCCGAATCTGGGGAACGTTTCGCTGTTTTCGGCGCTACTGCCCTACCTCGAAGCGCAGCGCCGTCACCCTCCGAGTTTGATGCGATTCAAATCGGATCCCTCGCTGAACGCGTCGCCGCCCATTTCCCCGCCGCCGCCGCCGCCCTCCGGGACGTTGGAAGATATGGAGCTGCAACGGACGGTGACGAGCCTGGCCTTCAGTTCGCCCGTGTACGCCAAGGGGTCGCGCCTATCCGCGTCGATTCCCGACGGCACCTCGTCGACCATCGCGATCACCGAACACTACGCGCTCTGCGGCGAAGCCCGATTCGACTGGAGGCAGATTCATACGACTTGCTACGAATTGTCCCCCACGTTTAAAATGGTACCGTGTTCGTCATCCCAATTGCGGCGTGCGACGTTCGCGGACGGGAAGGCGTTCCACGACGTCGCGCCCGTCACGGTCACTGGTCCCAACGGACCGTTGAGTATCGGTAGTCTGCCGCTCACCTTCCAAGTCCGCCCGCTGACCCAGCACTGCGATCCCCGCATCCCGCAGTCGTCGTTGCCCTGCGGGATCCTCTGCGGCTTCGTGGACGGGAGCGTGCGATTCATCCGGGAGGGCATCAACGAATCGGTTTTCTGGAGTTCGGTCACCCCCGACAAAGGCGAATCGGTGTCGCTCGATTGAACACCGCTTCGCGGCTACCTCTCCCTCACTTCACCGACAGCAACTGCCTCAAAACGTAGGGCAGGATGCCGCCGTGTTGGTAGTAGAGGACCTCCTGCGGGGTGTCGATCCGGCAGAGGACGGGGAAGATCGCGGTGGTGCCGTCGGGTTTCACGACGTGGACTTTCAACTCTTTGCCGCCGGCGAAGTTTGCGGTCAGTCCCGCGATCAAGCCTTCGACGGTGAACGTCTCCTCGCCGGTCAGCCCGAGTGACACCGCGTTGTCACCGGCTTTGAATTGCAGTGGCAGCACGCCCATGCCGACGAGGTTGCTGCGGTGGATGCGTTCGTAGCTCTCGACGATCACGACCTTCACGCCGAGCAGGTTCGTCCCCTTGGCCGCCCAATCGCGGCTCGACCCGGAACCGTATTCCTTGCCGCCCAGCACCACGAGTGGCGTGCCGTCGGTTTTGTACTTCATCGCCGCGTCGAAGATGCTCATCTGCTCGTTCGTGGGCAAATACCGGGTGAAGCCCCCCTCGACGCCGGGGACGAGTTGGTTCTTCAAGCGGACGTTGGCGAAGGTGCCGCGCATCATCACGTCGTGATGGCCGCGGCGGGCGCCGTACTGGTTGAAGTCGGCCGGTGATACGCCGTGCTCCATGAGGTAGGCCCCGGCGGGGGAATCCTTCTTGATGTTCCCGGCGGGGCTGATGTGGTCGGTCGTGATACTGTCACCGAGCAGCGCGAGTACGCGCGCCCCGATGATTTCCGTCACCGGCGGCGGATTCATGGTCATGCCCGCGAAGTAGGGCGGGTTGGCGATGTACGTCGACTTCGCTTCCCACGTGAACAGCTTGCCCATCGGCACCGGTAGCGACTTCCAGTTCGCATCGCCATCGAACACGCCGGCGTAGATCCGCTCGTAGCTCTCCTTCTTGATCGACTTCTCGAGGACCGCCTGCACCTCGGCTTGAGTCGGCCAGATCTCTTTCAGGAAGACGTCGATCCCCGTGGAATCTTTGCCGACCGGCTCGATGTCCCAGTCGATGTCGATCTTGCCGGCAAGGGCGTAGGCGACCACCAACGGCGGCGACGCCAAGTAGTTGGCCCGGACTTCGCCGTGGACACGTCCTTCGAAGTTGCGGTTGCCGCTGAGCACCGCCGAGACGACCAGTCCGCCGGCCGCGATCTCTTTCGAGATGGCCTCGGGCAGCGGCCCGCTGTTGCCGATGCAAGTCGTGCAGCCGTAGCCGACGACGTGGAAGCGGAGCGCCTCGAGTTCCGGCAGCAGTTCCGCATCGGTGAGGTAGTCGGTGACGACTTTGGAACCGGGGGCGAGGCTCGTTTTCACCCACGACTTCGTGTGCAGCCCCCGCGCCACGGCCTTCTTCGCCAAGATCCCCGCTGCGATCATCACCGACGGATTGCTCGTGTTCGTGCAACTGGTGATCGCGGCGATGACCACGGACCCATCGACGAGGTGCCCGTCGGCGGTCGAGGGCGATTCGGCGATGCCGGGTTCGTCGCAAGCCATCGGCAGCGCGGGCTTCGGTTTCGCGGCCGTCTTCAGTTTCGGCAGCACGTCGTAGAACGATTTCTTCACATCCGTCAACGCCACGCGGTCCTGCGGGCGGGTCGGCCCGGCGAGGCTCGGCACGACGGTGGCCATGTCCAGTTCGAGCGTATCGGTGTAGTCGGCGGCCGGCGTCGTGGCGTCGTTGAACATCCCTTGTTCTTTGCAGTAGGCTTCGACGATGGCGATCTGCTCTTCCTTGCGCCCGGTCTGGCGGAGGTACTTCAGCGTCTCGGCGTCGACGGGGAAGATGCCGCAGGTCGCCCCGTATTCGGGGGCCATGTTGGCGATGGTCGCGCGATCCGCCAGCGGTAGGTCGGCCAAGCCCGGCCCGAAAAACTCGACGAACTTACCGACGACGCCCTTCTTGCGGAGCATCTGCGTCACGGTCAGCACGAGGTCGGTGGCGGTGGCGCCTTCCTTCAATTTGCCCAGGAGTTTGAAGCCGACGACTTGCGGAATCAGCATGCTCACGGGTTGACCGAGCATCGCCGCTTCGGCTTCGATACCGCCGACGCCCCAGCCGAGCACGCCGAGGCTGTTCACCATCGTGGTGTGGCTGTCGGTGCCGACGAGCGTATCCGGATAAGCCATGCCGTGGTCGTTGACGAACACGACACGGGCCAGATATTCCACGTTCACTTGGTGGACGATCCCCGTCTCGGGCGGCACGACCTTGAAGTTCTCGAAGGCGCTCTGCCCCCAGCGCAGGAAGGTGTAGCGCTCTTGGTTGCGTTCGTATTCGAGGTGGGTATTCTGGTCGAACGAGGACGGCGTGCCGGCGTAATCGACCTGCACGGAGTGGTCGATGACGAGTTCGCACGGCACCAGCGGATTGATCCTCGCGGGGTCGCCGCCGAGGGCCTTCATGGCGTCGCGCATGGCGGCGAGGTCGACCACGCACGGCACGCCGGTGAAGTCTTGGAGCAGCACGCGGGCCGGGGTGAAGCCGATCTCGGTATCGGGTTCGGCCTTCGCGTTCCACTGGGCCAGCGCGATGATGTCGGCCTTGCGCACCGCGACGCCGTTCTCGCAACGCAGCAGATTTTCCAACAGAATCTTCAGGCAGTAGGGCAGATTGCGAACCTTCGGATAGAGCGTCTCGAGGACCGACAACTTGTAAATGGTGTGGCCTTTTCCGCCGACGACGAGGGTCGATTCGGCTCCGAAACTATTCGTCATGGCCAAGATCCTGAATTGGGAGCGGGCTGCGTGTTTAGCTATTGTGGCCGAAGCGGCCGAAGCGGCAACCGAACGGCTCGCGGAAGCTCGCAATCGGATGTATGATTCCCCATCGAATCCGTATCGGTAGGTCGATGATGCTGCGATTGTTGCCTCTGATTTTGCTCGTCTCCCTCGGCTGCCATTCCGGTTCGCCCAAATCGACCGCGCGGCCGGAGTCCGTCCCCGGACTCAACGGCAAATGGAACGCGGTCTCGGTGATCATCTCGGGGATCGAAGCGGATCAGGAAGAATTCGCCGGGCGGACGATGGAGTTCGCCAGCGACCGCGTGACGCTCTCCGGAGGACGCGATTCGATCTTCGGCACGGCGACCCTCGTGACGAATGCCCTGCCGACCCAGTGCGACATTGTCTACAACGCCGGTGGCGGTGAGAAGAAATCGCTCAAAGGCATTTGCAAAGTGGAGGGGGACAAGCTCACGCTCTGCTATCAGTCCGGCGGGGACGTGCGCCCCACGGCTTTCTACAGCCGCAAAGATTCGGGTGTGTTCTTGGAGGTCTACGAGCGGGTGAAGTGATGGAGCGGCGACCGCAAATCCGACGAATGGTATTTGATTCGTGATGAGGCTCCGCCTTCGACTATAATTTTGCAAACGCTCCTGCAATCTGGGTTCCTTCATGCGATGGCTTCCGCTTGCATTGCTATTCACCGCCTCGCCGGGCATCGCCGCCGAGCCGCCGGTGTCGTTTCGCAA
Organism: Fimbriiglobus sp.; assembly: GCA_025352235.1. Classification (GTDB taxonomy): domain Bacteria; phylum Planctomycetota; class Planctomycetia; order Gemmatales; family Gemmataceae; genus JALHQU01. The sequence continues at coordinate 2,003 of JANXTU010000400.1, read as the reverse complement.
CGACGTGATGGCGGTGTTGTCGCGCTCGGGGTGCAACGCCGGGGCGTGCCATGGGAATTTGAACGGTAAGGGCGGGCTGAAACTCTCCCTGCGCGGGGAAGACCCGGACTCCGACCGGGCGGCGTTGACGCGCGGGATGCTCGGCCGACGGATCGATCCGCTCGACCCTGCGGCGAGTTTGCTATTGAAGAAGGCCACCGGGGCCGTGCCGCACGAGGGGGGCATTCGCTTCGCACCGGGCAGCCCGGACTACGGTTTCCTGAAAGCGTGGATCGCCACCGGCGGGGCCGCGGACAACGACTCGACACCGAAGCCGACGAAGCTCACGCTGAACGGCACGGCCCACATTTTGATCGATCCGATCGACCGCGTTCAACTGACGGCGATCGCCACCTTCAGCGACGGCACGACCCGCGATGTGACGGGCTTGGCCACCTACGAACTCAACACCGTCGGCACGGTGCGGGTCACGCCGACGGGCGAAGTGCGACGGGAACAACCCGGCGAAGCCATGGTGCTCGTGCGCTATCTCGACTGGCAAGTCCCGGTGCGCGTCGCGTTCCTGCCGGATCGCCCGGTGCCCGATTTGAGCCGACTGCCGAAGAACAACGCCATCGACGGTCTCGTGTACGCCGATCTGCTCCCGCTGCGGATGCGGCCGTCGGAACTCAGTTCCGATTCCGTCTTCCTGCGGCGCGTCTACCTCGACTCGTGCGGCATCGTGCCGACGGCCGAGGAGTGCCGGGTGTTCCTCGCCGACCCCGCCCCGGACAAGCGGACCAAGTTGATCGATACCCTGCTGAAGCGCCCGGAGTTCACGGCGTATTGGGCCCAGAAATGGGCCGATCTCTTGCGGAACGAGGAGAAAACCCTCGACCGCAAGGGCGTTCAGGTCTTCCACCGCTGGATCCAAGGCTGGATCGCCGAGGACAAACCGCTCAACGACTTCGCCCGCGAAATTCTCTCGGCGCGGGGCAGCACCTACGCCAGCGCCCCGGCGAATTTCTACCGAGCGATCCGCGATCCCTACCAGCGTGCCGAGTCGGTCGCGCAGGTATTTCTGGGCCTCCGGGTCAGTTGCGCGAAGTGCCACAATCACCCGTTCGACCGCTGGACGCAAGACGACTACCACCGCTTCGCCGCGCTGTTCGCCCGCATCGATTACCGGGTGTTGAATAACACGAAGGTCGACAACCTCGACAAGCACGAATTCATCGGCGAGCAAATCGTACTGGCGACGACCCGCGGTGAACTCGCCCACCCACGCGGCGGCGACGCCGAACCCAAATTCCTCGGCGCGACCACACCCGACCTCGGCGGCCGCGCGGATCGTTTGGGCGCCCTCGCCGATTGGGTTGCGGCGCCGGGCAATCCCTTCTTCGCCAAGGCCCAGGCCAATCGCATCTGGGCTCACCTACTGGGCCGGGGGATCGTCGAGCCGATCGACGACTTCAAGATCGCCAACCCCGCGACGAACCCCGCGCTGCTCGATCACCTCACGAAAGTCTTCGTCGACGGCGGCTACCGATTGAAGCCGTTGGTGCGACACATTTTGAACTCGCGTGTTTACCAGCTCTCGGCGACGGCAAATGAGACGAATCGCCTGGACGAGTCGCACTATTCGCGGGCGTTCGTCCAACCGCTCGAAGCCGAGCAACTACTCGACGCGCTGGCGAAGTCGATGGGCACCTCGGTGAAGTTCCCGTCGTACCCGTACGGAATGCGGGCCGGGGAAGTTCCCGCGACGCCGATGCAGGGCCGCCGCCCCGCGGAGGCTTCGGGCATGCGCTTCCTAAAAGTCTTCGGCAAACCGGACCGGCTGCTGACGTGCGAATGCGAACGCAACGAAGATCCCGGCTTGCTGCAGGCCTTCCAGATGATGACCGGCAATCTGTTGCACACCATCGTGCGCGAGCCGGATAACCGCATCGGGAAGTTGCTGGCGGCGAAAACCTCGGACGCGACGATCCTCGACGAACTGTACCACGCGACGCTCGGCCGCC
>JANXTU010000391.1 GCA_025352235.1 Fimbriiglobus sp. | reverse complement strand
GAAAGGAGCAGAAACAAAGAAGGGTGCGGCCAACGGCAATACCTTCGCCCCACCCGGATTTTTTGTTCTGTCTGATCTTCTCTGTGCCTCTGTGGTTATTCTCAGCGCAGTCTGGGTTGACACTGCTCCGCGAAAAGTGGTTGAGGCCAGCATTCGCGTTCCGCACCTCGCGGGCGAGCCCAGCTACTTTTCGCGGAGCGAAAAGCGACGTTCTCCGCACGGCTCGGATAAGTTCCGCCAGTCTCGAACGAGCCCAGCCACTTTTCGCGGAGCCGTGTCAACCCAGACTGCGCTGAGAATAGCGAGAGTTTACCACCCGCAGTTGAGTGACCGTCCCGCCGCCGAACGACCCAGCTCAGCAGCCGGCGGGCATCCGGTGGCTACACGCCCGAGAAAACCCTCATGCCCCCGCCGTCACCTGCAGCGCCCGGGGCGGCGTTTTCGTGAAGCACTCGGGACACACTAACTCTTGCGATGCCCTACCTTCAACGTCGGGGAATGTCAGCACCCGACGCCAGCAGCACCAACGTCAAGATGCCGAGAACGAGTAGGCCACCCGCCGAAACGCCGGCTAAGATGAAAAAACGCACCTTGAACGGCAACCCGAGCCACTCCTCTTTTGTTGCAGTCATCTCGATTGGAACCTGGACGACTCGAACCATCGCATAGACCGCAACGATCAACCCGATTACCTGTAACATTCTGGCATTCCTCCTCTTCGCCGAACAGGAATTCGACGGAATTCGCTCGGCCGATCCGCTTCCCGCGGGTCGGTGTCGCCGCGCGAAGGTGGCGCTAGGCTAATGGATTTGGAATCGCCGGTCAAACAGAACGGGCGGAAAGGCGACGGATTGTCGGAGATTTCTTCCCGAGCGGGGGGATGTCAGTCCCCGTGGGATCGAATCGCGGTGTTTTGCAGACACGGGGGGCTGGCGCCGCCCCGCTCGGGTCGGCCATTTCGAGAATCGTTGCGACACCTCGCCCGGACCGGTTCGCCTTTTCTCGGCGGAGTCATTTGACATCGCCGAATTGGAGCTTAAAGCCTCTTGTCCACGTGTACGCACGGCCTGACTCATTCTGCTATACTGCAAACACGATCCAATTGGAATTGTGTTAGGGGACCAACATGAAAACGAGGTCCGCGTTCACCCTCATCGAGTTGCTGGTGGTGATTGCCATCATCGCCATTCTCATCGGCCTACTGCTCCCTGCGGTGCAGAAGGTGCGTGAGGCGGCGGCTCGGACGCAGTGCGTGAACAATATGAAGCAAGTCGGCTTGGCCCTTCACAACTACCACGACGTGACCCAAAAGTTCCCTCCCGGCTATGTTTCAGCCTACGATGCGAGCGGCAACGACACCGGCCCCGGTTGGGGGTGGGCGGCTCACATTCTGCCGCAGTTGGAGCAAGACAATCTGTTCCGCCAGATCGACCTCAAGCAGCCCATTGAGGTGGCAGCGAACGCTCAGGCTCGCACCGTTATTGTCAAGTCGTTCCTCTGCCCGTCCGACACGCCGCCCCAGCAGGCGTTCCCAGTCGGCCCCCGGTCGGCCAGCGGGCTACTCGTGTCCACCACCTGCACCGTCGCCCCGTCGAACCACGTCGGCAACTTCGGGGTCAACGAGCCGGGGGTGGACGGCGATGGGGTCTTCTTCCGGGGCAGTGCGATCCGGATCGGGGACATCACGGACGGGACCAGTAGTACCCTGATGGTGGGCGAGCGGTCGTTCCGGGACGCCGAGTCTACTTGGGTCGGGGCCGTAACCGGCACGAACCATGTTCCGACGCCCGGCTCCCCGATGCCGATGCAGGTGCAGAACGCCGCCAACTTCGTGCTGGCCCACACCGGTGAGACGTTCAAGGGACCGGCCTACCCGGAGGAGGCCAACCACTACACCGCGCGGCACACCGGCGGCGGAAATTTCGTATTCGGCGACGGCCACGTCGGCTACCTCAGCCGTTCGACGAGCTACTCCACTTACAAAGCCCTCTCCACCCGCTCCGGCGGCGAGGCGATTTCCACGGGGGATTACTGATGCGTGGGCTCCTATTCGGCCTCTTGCTCGGTGTGTCGGTCATCGCCATGGTCGGCTGCGGCGAGACGAAAGAACAGAAAACGACAATGGACATCAAGGACGTGCCGCCGGACATCATGAAGGTCGCGAAGGAGAAGCTGCCGGACGTGGCGTTCGACACCGCGTGGAAGAAGGCGAACGGCAGTTACGAGGTCCGGGGAAAAGCGAAGAACGGGAAGGTCCGGGAGATCGACATCCGGCCGGACGGCACGATCGAAGAGATCGAGTGACATCGCATGAGTTACGTCGTCATTTGCGCGGTGGCTCTTTTGGCGTCCGGGCTCACGTTCTTCTCGGGCTTCGGCCTCGGCACGCTCCTGCTTCCCGCATTCGCCCTGTTCTTCCCAATCGAGCAGGCTGTGGCCATGACGGCCATCGTCCATTTTCTCAATGGACTGTTTAAGCTCGGGCTGGTCGGGCGGCAGGCGGACCGGCGGATCATCCTCCGGTTCGGGGTGCCCGCTCTGGTCGCCTCATTCATCGGCGCGTGGGTGCTGCTCTGGCTCGCGGGCACCGCGCCGGTTCTGGAATACACCCTCGCCGACCGCGAGTTCAAGGTCACCCCCGCCAAGCTGACCATCGGAGTGCTGCTGCTGCTTTTCGCCCTCGCCGAACTCCTCCCGCGCTTCCGGGACCTGTCGTTCGGGTCGCAGTTTCTGACGTTGGGCGGACTGCTGAGCGGGTTCTTCGGAGGCCTGTCCGGGATGCAGGGGGCGCTGCGATCGGCATTTTTGTCGCGTGCCGGCCTCTCGAAGGAGGCGTTCGTGGCCAGCGGAGTCGTGATCGCGTGCCTGATTGACGTGTCGCGTCTGGGGGTCTATTCGCGGTCGCTGCTCGCCGAAGGGGCGGGACTCAATTACAGGTTACTCGGCGCGGCCGTCTTGTCCGCGTTTGTCGGTGCGTGGCTCGGCAACCGCTACCTCAAAAAACTGACCATGCAGGGCGTGCAGCGGATCGTGGCGGTCACGCTGTTCGCGGTGGCGGTCGGGCTGGTCTGCGGCATCTTGTAGCTTCCCGCGAACGCGGCTTCATCCCCCTGCTGCCGGTGCTGAACGTCTTGGGGGCTCAGCCGAAAGTGACCATCGCCACGGTGGAGGGCCGGTAAGGAATCCGGCGAGCCGAAGCGACGCCGGGAGTCCACGGCTGGTTACTTTTGCCGACTCCCCCGCCGGACGCCTTTTTTCGCTCCTTAGGAGCACAAGCACCCCGCCTCGCCGTCGAACGGGGTGCGCCCCGAAGGCCGAATTTGCAGCTCCACCCGCGCCGCAAGCCAAGAAACTGGCCGCGAGGCCACATCGCTCATTTATCCTAAGCCATTCACCGCTTGAGCTTTAGCCACCATTCAAACCGCCCGGCAAATTCGAAGTTCCTTGGGCGGCGTCTGAGCGACACCTGCCTCTCACATCTCGAACGGCGGAGCCTCCGCCGCCGGACGGGCACGACGGTAGCCACCACCGCTGACCGCCTGACCGACCCCGAGTAACCCAAGGGCCGCCCCCGCGATCACCGGCAGGCCACCCAGCGCGGTCACGAACTGCCCCCATGACGACGACACCTCGACCTTGCTGCTGAACCCCATCCCCGGCCCCCCGGCCGACTGCCCCTCCTTGACCGACGGTGCGTACACCAGGCTGACCACGACCGCCAGCAGAATCAGCCCGCCGGCCCCGGCCGCCCCGACCGCCGCCCACCGCTTGGGCAGGAAACTCAGCCCGGCGGCCGCCGCGAACCCGAGCGTCGCCACGATGCCGGGCAACGTGGTGATGCCGGTGACGGACGCCGTGGCCGACGCCGACGACCGGCCCATGCCGTCGTCGCTCGCCGAAAACCCGCCGCCCCGGACGCTCTTGTCCGGCCGCCCGCTCCCGGCCCCGGGCACCCCGCTCATGTCCACGCTCGCGCTACTGGCGTACGAGTACCACGGGCAGACCAGCCCGATCAGCACCAGCAGCAGTCCGACCCCGCTGACCGCCTTTACCCAGACCGCCGACCGGAGCGGCCCGGACAAGTTGCCGAGCGGGTTGGACCCACCAGTACGGCTCGCCGGGATCGGCGGGGGACCGCCGGTCGGCGGGAGGTCCGGCGGCCCGGTGCGCGGGGGCGGCGGTGGGATCAGCCCCTTGACCTTGGCCGCCGTCCGCCACTCGGGCATGCCGTCCTTCCACACCATGTCGTCCGGGCCGATCTTGCCGGCCTGCGCGAGTTCCTTCAGGTCCGCCCCGGTCACCGGGCCGCTCCGCTGGCCCCCGACGGAATAGTACCACTCGGCTGCATCTGCCATCGCTGAGCCTCGTCGTTGGGGCAACGTCTGGCTCGACGCTGCCGAACAGTAATTGGACAGAATTATTTCTGCCCATTCCCGCTGGTGCATCTGTCTAACGCAGGCTACACTCGGCGGTGGGGAGATCCGCTTCACCCGCTGGATTCTGATACCATCGCCGACGTTCCATCGGATGCCAATCAAAAACTTCCGCAAATCCGACAGATCCTCAGCCTTCACAATCTCCCAAGCCTCGTAGGGCGGGTGGAGTCTTCGGAACCCGCCGCAGAATGGGAGGATCCATCGGTTTCCGGCGGAGGAGCCTTCTTTCCGGCGGCGGGTTCCGAAGACTCCACCCGCCCTACGGGAGCAGGGTACGTCCGTCCCCGTGGGATCGAATCGCGGTGTTTCGCAGACACGGGGGATTTCGCCGAAGTCGAAGACTCCGACCACGGACGGATGGGACTCCCGGCGGCGAAACGAAGGGCAAGGTCGGCCGCAACTCAAGAAGAAGTTCCTGGGGCGACAAGATCTTCTACGCGTTGGCCTCGGAACGTCGGCTCGAAGCGCCGTATCGAGAACGCCGCGTGCGAGTGCGGGTCTCCCAAGACGAAGCGTCGTTCGTCATCACCGACGAAGGCCCTGGATTCGACGTCGCCGGTTTGCCCGACCCGACCGACCCCGAGTATTTGTGCCGCCCGTCCGGACGCGGGCTGCTCCTGATGCGGGCCTTCATGGACGAGGTCCGGTACAACCCGGTGGGCAACCGCGTGGCGCTGGTCAAGCGCCGCGACCGGGCCGAAAAACCCGTGGAAGCGAGCGTCTGAGCGAGGCTGCGTTCAAGCCGGAATCGGAAGTGCTTTCTGCAACGGACAATCCACTCCGGCCGCTTCGCCCCGGCGATAGCGGGCCAACAATTCCTTGGACCGCTGCGCCAGCATCCGGCGAACCTCTCGGCGTTGTCCCTTCACACGCGGGATCGTCAACGAATCATACCCGGTCGTTCGGTGCCGCATCCAAGCGATGACTGCGGCTTCGGCCCGCTGTTCGACGGGGATGCGCTGCGTCCTGGCCACCGTGCCGCTCCCCACCGGCGTGGCGTGATCGGTCACGGCGCGGGCCAACCGGTCGGCAAGCTCGGCATGGCCGGGGTGGAAGCTTAGGAACGCCACGACCGCCCCGTGGAAATCCTCGACGTACTCGGCTTGGGCCTTCTCGCGCCGCCGGGCACCGGCTTCCTTCTTCTTGGCAAACCCCTCGGTGCCTCGTTCGGCTTCGAGGTCGGCCCGGATTCGTTCGACCGTTGCCGCCGACGTCCAAATCCCCCGCGAGAACACCTTGCGGCCCTTCTTCTCGGCGACGACCCAATGGTCGCCGGCGGCCTTGGCACGCCGGGTCAGCGCGGCGTCGCCGGGTGGGAGCAGAATCCAACCGTCGGGCGCGGTCAAGACTCGGCCATCGGCGGCTCGAACGGTGTCCGGCGTCGGACCGGGCAAGTAGGTGTCGCTCATTCCCGGCCGATCGCTTTTTGCAAGGGGTTTCGATCGCTCGCGGGTCCGTAAACGACATACGCTGCCGCACCGACGAGGGCGACGTGCAACACGACGACGCACCAGAAGGCGATCAAGAAGGCCGGTTTCCTCGTCTTGTGGCGGAACTGCCGCTGCGCCAGCCACCCGCCGGGCCAGCCGCCCGAGAGTGCCAGGATCTGTAGGGTCAGTTCCGGGACGCGGCGACCGCCGTGGCCGGCGCGGCGTTTGTCCAAACCGTAGGCCGCGAAGCAGACGATGCTCAGCGCGAACACGACCGCCGTGTAGATTGCAATCGCGTTCGACATGGGACGGCCGAAACCTCGGCGTGGATGTTCCGGGCGACGATCCCGGATGGTTGCCCGTCTTCATAGGCTCTCGACTCAAAGTGACCACCCGTCGGGTCCGAGTGTTGTGTCCAGCGGGAAGTCGCACACCCTCGCGTAGACTCAAGATCAAAACGCTGGACTCAAGACCCAAACGCTGGACTCAAGACCCCAACGCTGGAAGTTGGGCAAGGAAGTGCTAAACAGCACAGGTTCGGATTTGCAAAACTTTGGAGAATCGGCGCGGAATGTTTGGCTTGGGATGGACAACGGGGGGGGGCAACACTGTCACTTCACCCGGAATCGACACTGCGAGATTCACCGTGACGAAATTCAAACTGCATCTAGAAACGCTCGACGCCCGCATCGTCCCGGACGCGGCCCCGACCACCCCGATTCCGATTCCACCTCCGTCACAGGGCGGAATCGACCCGCAAATCTGGCCGGAGTTGGTCGATACGGTGCAGCAGAGAATCGACGTGGCGAAGTTGGCGTATCTAGATGCTTTGCTCAAGATCGAAGCGGACATCAAAAAGTGCGAAACACAAATGGATGCATGCGATGTCTTAGAGACTCTCATTGACAAAGCCGAACTGGATTTAGCCGACGCTGCCGCCGCAGACAAGCCGGCCAAGCAAGAGATCCTAGACCTCTGGAAAGCCCAAGCCGAAAGTGCCTACGAAAAACTGGACGACCTCGTTTACGCGTATCGTGATGATCGGATCGCGGCTCAGGCGCTCTTGGCACAACTACTCGCCCTGAGTCCGAACGCGAAAGTGACGAGATTGAACGGGTTGAGCGTGACGCTCGATCCCGCAATCGATAACCTCGTGCCGCTGCGACTCTTTCCGGACGCATAATTCAACGATCCGCATGGAGCCCTCCGATGCTGCCGGCCTATGTCTGCTGTTCGTCAATTCTTTTGGGCTTCTTTCAGTTGCCCGACGTAACGAAGGCCAAAGCACCCGAACGGGCTTTGCCCGGCATACCGTCGCTCGAACACGCGCTGATTCCCGTGCAACTGGCCGGTTCCATCGTCCGAGAGGAAATGCTCGCGGATCACCTCCTTCAAGCCCAGCAGAAATACGGGTTTAACTCCGCATTGGCCGTGCGCAAGCGGGAGGAACTGGTAGCGACACGCGTACGGATCGAACGACTGCGACTCGAGATCGAAAAATCCGGAGACGAACGACTCCGCACCAACGCGGAAACCAAGATTGCAGCGAGTTTGAAGCACTATCGGGAAGGGCTCACGATGACGACACCCGAGTTATTCGCGCGAGCCAAGCGGGATCAAGAAGCGGTGGATCGTCTGTGCGAGGAGCTGGATCGGTCCCATCCGGAGCGCCTGAATCAACTGCTCGCCGAATATGGCTTGCAACACCTGATGAAGGATGTCAAACCTCAGCCCGCCCCGCGCGGGAAATAGCCGGAGTTCGCCATGCTGTACGGCCAAGATGGACGGCGAACAAGGCCGGCACGTCACGCGCTTCCAATTGTTCCAACTTCAGCTTGGCAAATTGGGTGGGGAGGGCGATTTGGACGGGCAGAGGAATCGCGTCAGCATGGGAGTTCGACTTGCGATTGTCGGCCCGGGGCGTCACGATATATGTTGACTGACCCCTCCGGCATCGGCGCGAGACCTATGAACCCGCAGGCCATCAGCTCGAAACTCGACCTTCTGGCGTTCGCCCGCACGGTGCTGACGACCGAAGCCGACGCCGTGCGCGCCGTGGCCGGGCGGCTCGGGGCGAGCTTCGAGGCGGTCGTCCGCACGCTGGCCACTTGCCCGGGCCGCGTGGCTGTAACGGGCGTCGGCAAATCGGCGGACGTCGGGCAGAAAATCGTCGGTACGCTCAATTCGACCGGCACCCGCAGTTACCTGCTCGACGCGACCCGGGCGGTCCACGGCGACCTCGGGATGATCCACCCGCACGACGCCGTGTTGGTCCTTTCGCACAGTGGCGAAAGCGAAGAACTGATGCGGCTGCTCGGGCCGTTGAAGGAACTCGCCGGGCCGCTGTTGGCGATCACGGCGCATGCGACCAGCCGCCTGGCGCGGGTCGCGGATCACGCCATCGTCTACGGGCCGGTCGTCGAAGCCTGCCCGCTGGCGCTCGCCCCGAGCACGAGCACGACGGTGATGCTCGCGCTCGGCGACGCCATCGCCCTGACGCTGTCCGAACTCAAGCAATTCCGGGCCGAGCAATTCGCGCAGTTCCACCCGGCTGGCAGCTTGGGCCGGAAATTGGCCGCGGTCGACAGCGTTATGCGGCGCGGGGCCGAACTGCGCATGGCCCCCGCGACGACCACGGTCCGGGCCGTCTTCGCGATGGCCCGCAGCAGCGGCCGGCGCACCGGCGCCGTGATGTTGACCGAAGCCGACGGCCGGCTCGCGGGGCTGTTCACCGACTCCGACTTGGCCCGGCTCTTCGAGAATCGCGCCGACGACGCGTTCGACCGGCCGATTTCCGAAGTGATGACCCGCAACCCGCTGACGCTGACCGCCCGGGCGAAGATGGCCGACGCGCTCGAACTGCTGCGGCGCCGCAAAATCAGCGAACTGCCCATCGTGGACGACGCGGGGAAGCCGGTCGGCCTGCTCGACATTACCGATGTCATCGGTTTGCTGGAACCGGGCGATCCGGTAGAAGCGCCGCCGATCCTCCGACTCGTGGGGCCAACGACATGAGCGACACGCAGCGCATCACCCGCGAATCGCTGGAACGCAAGGTCGCCGTCGACCTCCGCGACCGTGCGATGAGTATCGAACTACTGCTGTTGGACGTCGACGGCGTTTTGACCGATGGCCGGGTGACGTACACCGCCGCCGGGGACGAAATCAAGCGGTTTCACGTCCGCGACGGATCGGGGTTGAAAATTTGGCGTGATTTGGGTCTGAGGGCGGCGGTGATTTCCGGTCGGTCGTCCCCGGCGGTCGAGCGGCGAATGGCGGAACTCGACGTGTCCCCCGTGCTGCAAGGTCGTTCGGACAAAGCCGCCGCGTTCTACGAACTCTTGGCGTCCACGGGGCTTACGGCCGACAAGGTCTGCGCGATGGGGGATGACTTGCCCGACCTGCCTATAATGCTCCGCAGCGGGCTCGCGGTGGCCGTGGCCGATGCGTGCCCGGAAGTGCGGGCGGCGGCTGTCTTCACCACTCGGGAACCGGGCGGGCGCGGGGCGGTGCGCGAGGCCATCGAATGGCTCTTGACGCTGCGGGGGCAATGGACGGCGGCCGCGGATCAGTTCCGGATTTGAATCGACCACCGGAGACACCCCAGCGTGTGGACGCCCCGCAGAATCGGTTTGGCACTCCTCGGCTTGGCCGGGTCCATCGCCGCGTATCTGGGTTACTCCATCGCCTTCGGCTCCATCGATGGTTTGCCGGTCCTGCCGGAAAAATACTGCGACGCCGCGACCGGCCAGCAGCGCATCGACAACTACCCTGTCTCGCGGACGGACCGCAACCTCGCCGAAGCGTTCGGTTCGTCGAGCCTCGAAGTCACGGACGCCAACACGTACAAGACCAAGATCGAACTCCAAGCCGGGGCGACGGTGGTCGCGTCCGGCGTTGCGAACCCGAACGGCACCCAATTCGTGGTGCTCACGCCGGTCAGCTTGGTCCAATTCGGCAAGCCGACCCCCGGTGCCCCGCCGGGCGAAACCCGCGAAATCACCACCTTCCACGCCGATAAGGCCCGCCTGAAATTCGACCGGCCGATTTCGAGCATTCAAGACATCACCGACAAAGCCAAGCTGATCGAAGTCGAGTTGATCTCGAATCCCGACTTGGAGTCGACCGACCCGCGCCGCGGCAAGATCGAGATCATCAACAATCAGCGCTCGGTCGATCGGGACGATCACCTCATCATCCGTTCGGTCGGCCCGATGTTCTACCGCGTCCCGGACGAAACCGCTCCGTACAACGCGGATGTGGCCCACATTTGGACGGCTGCGGCCGTCGAAGTGATCGACCGCCGCAACTTGCCCCGCACGCTCCGGGGGACGTTGCCCGCCGTCGCATTCACCCGCTCGGACGATCTCCGCCGCCAATCGGCCATCGCCGATATTCTGCTCGGCTATGCCCTGCCGCCGCCGACGATCTCCGCCGACGGCATGATGATCTACCTGCAACCGGACAACCGGGCCAAGGGGGCCGCTGCGGCTCCGATCCCGGCGCCGGGGAAGTCGAACACGAATTCCGTCCGCGAGATCCAACTGCTCGAACATGTGCAGATGAACCTTTGGAGCAACGGCGGCTCCGGATTGCCCGGCGGCGACGCCCCCGCGGCGACGCCGGTGGTCGCCGTGAAGTCGGTTGCCGATTCGCCCCTCGCGATGCCGGCGCTGCTCGGCTCGGTTTGGGACGGCGCCGGGACCGTTGAAAAGCTGATGGCGAAGTCGCTGATGGTGATCGAGACGCCCGGCTCATTCCGATACAACCTCGAAAAGAACACGGCCCTGTTTGAAATCGCGGCGCAAGCGCCCCCCGCCGGCCAAGCGAACCTCGTCACCGTCACGCGGCTCTCCGCACTTCGGGGTCAAGACAACCTCTTTTGCAACGAACTCTTGCTCGATTTCTCGAGTCCGACCGGCCCCGCCGCGGCGAAGACGGCCGGCCCGACGCCGAACGAAGGCGGGTTCGTGCTGCGGACGCTCACGGCCAAAGGGCCGCAAGTTTACCTCTCGGTGGAAGCGGACGGTTTGGTCGCCCAAGGGACGGAGCTGCGCTACGAGCGCGACGCCCGCATCGGCCGATCCGTCACGACTCTGCGGGGAAGCCCGGCCTACGCCAAGCGTGAGGGGAGCCAAATCTGGGGCGGCGACGCCGTCAACATCGCCGACATTATCATCGACTCGCTCGACGCCCCGCCGAAATCCAAAGACGGCAAATTGACGACGCTGTCCGTCAACGGCCCCGGTCGGCTCGAGATGTTCGACGGGGAGCAAAAGAAGATCACCGGCACCGCCTCGTGGGGTAAGTTCTTGAAGCACGAAAAGATCGCCGGGCAGAAGCAGGAACTGCTGAAATTCGAAGGGCCGGGCCGCTTCGCCGACAACGAGGGCGAGTTCCGCCTGACGGGCGATAAACTCTGGCTTTGGCTGGCTACCGCCGAGAAGCCGGCCGCGACCAAAGTCGACGGTAAGGCCACGAACACCAACGCGACCCCCGAAAAACTGATCGCCGAAGGGAACGTCGAAGGCGGTTCCCCGGAGATGATCATCCAGAAGACCGACAAGCTGTTCGTCAACTTTCGCGACGTCGCCGCACCGAAACTCGCCGTCCTCGCCCCGGTCGGCCCGCCGCCGGCCGTGATCGCGCCGAAGGTTTCGCCGGTCGATCCGACGCCCCCCGCGCCGGTCGTCGCGGCGCCGGCCGCCCCCGAGAAAGAAATTCCGAACCCGACCTACCTGAGTGCGGCCGTGATCCACGCCAACGTGGTGCGTTACCCGATCCCGGCGTTACCGCGCGATCCGAAACAACCGGTCGTCGCGGCGCCCGGACCGTCGCTGAAATACGAACTCGAATCGGCCATCTGCGAAGATCGCGTAATCGTGTACCAAAATCCCGACCCCAAAGATCCCGCCAAGCCGACCGTCGGCGTACTGATCAAGTGCGTGAAGCTCAACCTCGATCAATCCGCGGCCGGCAGCGTGATGAAATGCACCGGTGTCGACGGCGTCCCCGCCGAAGTCCACTTCGAGGGGACCTCGCTGTACGGGCCGGTCGTCGACATCGACCAACCGAACAACACGGTGCGAGTCGACGGCGCCGGCATGCTGGTGATGGCCAGCGGGGCCGACCTCAACGGAAAAGACCTCGCCAAGCCGGCCGATTTGAAGATCGTCTGGGCCAAGGAAATGCGCTTCTACGGGGCCCGCTCGAAGGCCGAGTTCCTTCAAAGCGTCAACGCCACGCAGACCGTGCCGCCCGATGCCCCGGCACTGGCGAATGGTCCGGCCCGCATCGTCCCGCTAAATCCGAACGAGCAATTGCCCGCCCCGAAAGATCTCGGCGAACCGAACCTCTACACGACCCGTTCGACGCTCCAAGGGCACCGCCTCGACCTCACCTTCGACAAGCCGATCTACTTCAACCAAATGAAGAAGAAAGCCCCGGTGCTCGACCCGAAGACCGGCTTGGCCATCGCCGAGGAAAAACCGAAGCTCAAGACGGCCGTGACCACGCCGGTGCCGGAAGACGAACGCGCCCAGTACGCCGGCAAGGCCCCCGCCCGGGATGTCTACTTCTTGGAAGAAGTTTTCGACGCGGACAACAAGTATGTCAGCGCCCGCCGCCTCCGCGCCAAGCAGATCGACTTCACGAATCGCCAAAAGGAGCAAGAGCTTTTCGCGGCCGGCGAAGGAGAACTGCGAATCTTGCAAATCGAAAAGAACGAGGACGAAGCCCAGCCGGTGGCCGCGGCGCCGAACCAGCGGGTCGCCAAGAAACCCGAGTCGGGCGAAATGAAACTGACCGTCGTGAACTTCAACAAGCAGATGGTGGCCAAGGACCAAGGGAAACTCTACCAGGAAGCGGTCTTCGACAAAGGCGCCACGGCCTACAGCATCCCGACCGACAACCTCAACTTGCAATTCGAGAAACACGCCCTGCCGAAGGGATCGGTCGTGCTCACGTGCGTCGATTCGCTGACGGTGTCGTCGTCGCAATCGAAGAAAGACACCAAGCCGGTGCAATGGATGATCGCCAACGGTAATGCCGAGTTCCGCAACGACACCTACCTCGGCATCGGCGGCCGCGTGACGTACAACGGCCAGCAATTCATCTTCGACGGCACGCCGAACCGGCTGGCGACCTTATCGAAATTGCAGGTCGGCGTCGGGCGATCCGAGTATCACCAAGCCGAGCAGCTCATCTACAAAAAAGACGGCAGCATCAAAGCGAACAAATCCGCAGGCGCGACCATCAACCCAGGCGGGTGACGGAAAAGGACGATCCCATTCCTTGCTTCTTCTGGGAATTGCGCAAGGGCGAGTGGACTTCGACCGCCGGCTACTGACGGTCAGAAATCGAAAGTCCGCAATCTTTTCTTCGCCCCGTTGGGGCGAAGAGAAAACAGCGGAGAATGATTCCAGCTTTTTGCAATGGTTCCACGGGAGGGTGTGTGGAATCGCGCTGGAATCATTTCGCCCCGTTGGAATCGCTGACTCACACGAACAATCGCCAGATGTCCAAGCCGATGGTGAAGAGCATCAGGCAGACGACCATGCCGAAGCCGATCCACGTCAGGATCACCTGCACCGACTCCGGGGCCGGCTTGCGGCGGATGAGTTCGTAGATCAAAAAGACCATGTGCCCGCCGTCGAGCATTGGGATCGGCAGGAAATTGACCACGGCCAAGTTCACGCTGATGAGCCCGATGAGCAGGATCAGCTTCCACGTGTCTTCCCCGGCGAGGATGTAAGACGCGCGGGCGAGGGTGATCGGCCCGCTCATGGTCGTCACCGAAATCCGGCCGACGATCATCCCGTAGAGTCCTTGGTAGATGCTCCGAATGGCTCGGACGGTCCGGTGGAATCCCATTCCCAAGGCTTCGCCGACGCCCTCGGCTTTCTGCACGCGCAGATCTTTCGTGAAGTACCAACCGTCGGCCGGCACGGGCCACGAGGCGTTGTCGCGGGCCACGATGTCGAGGAACTCTTTTTCCTCCCCGTTGCGTTGGACTTTCAAATCAAAGGTGTGCGGCGCTTGGATTTGCAGCTTGTAGTCCACGAAGGCCCAGCGGAGGAATTTCGGCTTGCCGCCGTCCTTGGTGGGGTTCCGTTCGACTTCGTCCCAACTGCCCCCTTCTTTCTTGCCGACGATCCCGATCGACTCGATGACGCGGCGCAAAGCGGAGGTTTTCACCGGCAGAGTTTTCAAGCGCACTTGCGTGATGACATCACCGGGTTGAACCCCGGCCGCGTGGGCGGGGCTATCGGGCATCACCGCGTTGACTTCCGCCGAGACGCGGTAGGCGAGGCCCAAGCCGCCGAGGGGCACCGGCGAACCGGGCAGGCTCATGCCGCCGAAATCTTCGCGGTACTCGTGGTTCCAAGTCAACTCGAGCGTCACCGGTTGCAGCCGGTTGTCGACGAAGCGCTGAACCGTGACCCGCACGGCCCAATTCGGATTCGGCCGGGTCGACCATTTGTCGGCCCACGCGTTGAGGTCGAACGGCAACCGCAGCGGATCGAGCAAGGCCACGGTCGTGCCCGCGTCGGGGCTCGCCTCTTTCGGATCGAGGCTGTAGCGCAAGCGTTTCCCACCCGCGTCGAGCACTTCCACCGCCGTGATGGTATCCCCGGCTTCCTTTTCGGAGTCGCCTTCGACCTCGCGTTCCTTCAACCCGGCTTTGAACGCCGGGGAATTCAGCCGCAGCGCCGAGATGGGCCCCATTTTCATACGCAGGCCCGTGTCTTGGCGGAGCGCGGGCGGGACGACCAATTCCGTCGGCGGCGCCGAATCCGGCTGATCTTTCCGCAACACGCGGATGCGAATCGGTTGCCCGGCCAGTTGGGTCAACCGCCGGCGGAAGTCGAATTGCGCGCCGGGGAGCCCGAGGTACGACGCATCGATCGACGTGACCGTCGTCGGATTCGCCGGGTCGGTCATCGCCACGATCCGATCGCCGGGCAGGAACTTCGATCCATCGGCGGCGACGGCATTCGCCGCGGCGCTGCCGAGTGCGAAGGGCGGTTCGTTGTCTTGCTGCGCGCGGATCAGCGTGAGGCTTTGCGGGGGGGCCACGCCCAATTGCGGGTAGCTGGCGCCTTCCATTTTCAACGGTTCGATCCGGTGCGATTCCGCCGCGCCGCGGTAAGCGATGCTGAGATCGACCGGTTCGCCCTTGCGGGTCGAATTGACAATCGGCCGGATATCGTCGAACCAGGGTTTATCGACGGAGTTCAGTTGGGTGACTTGGGCCCCCGGGCGAATGCCGGCGCGCCACGCGGCCGAGCCGGGGTCGACCGACTGCACGACGGCCGGTTGCTCGTCAACGCCGTTGAGGTAAGCCACCACGAAGGCCGTCCCCGCGAGCAGGATGTTCATGATGACGCCGGCGGAGATGATGAGCATCCGCTGCGGCACCGATTTGTTCTTGAAGCTGCGCGGGTAGTCCGGCTCGCTTTCCGGGCCGTAAGTCGGGTCGGGGTCGGCGATGCCGCCGCCGTCTTCGATCACGGAATCGTTACGCGCGTCCCCTTCGCCGATCATCGCGACGTACCCGCCGAGCGGGATCATGCCGACTTTGTAGGTCGTCTCGCCCCGTTTGAACGAGCAGAACGGCAGCGGTGGCCCGAAGCCGATGCTGAAGGTCTTGACGTGGACATCGCACGCCTTCGCCGCGAGGAAGTGCCCGAGTTCGTGGAGGAAGATGATGAGGCTCAGCCCCAGCCCGGCGAGGAGGACATCCGCCGGGTAGAAGAAGTAGCAGACGCTCGCGATCACGGCCGCGAGGACGGCGAGCTTCTTGTAGTTCTGGTGGAACCAGAGGCGCAGCGTCCCGGCGGGGGCAACTATCGGCTCAGTGGGCTTGGGGTCCAACGGGCTACCTCCTGGCGGGCCCAACCGTCGAGGGCGAGGAGCCCCTCCAGGGTCGGACGGGGATCGTAATGGTGGGACTGCAACACGGCCCGCCCGCAGCGGGCGATTTCGAGAAAACCGATCTCACGATTCAAAAACCGCGCCACGGCCGCTTCGTTCGCGGCGTTCAACACGGCCCCGCAACTGCCGCCCCGGCGGATGACCTCGAAGCCGAGGTCGAGCGCCGGGAAGGTCTGCCGGTCGACCGGCTCGAATCGGAACTGCGCGAGACTCTTCCAGTCGAGCCGCTTCGTCGGACCGGGCACGCGCTGCGGGTAAGTCAGGGCATACTGAATCGGCAACCGCATATCGGGCGGCGACAACTGCGCGAGCACCGAGCCATCGACGAATTCGACGAACGAGTGAATCACCGACTCCGGGTGGACGATCACGTCGATCTGCTCGGCCGTCAGGCCGAAGAGCCAATGGGCCTCGATCACTTCGAGCGCTTTATTCATCAAGGTCGCGCTGTCGATGGTGATTTTCGGCCCCATCACCCACGTCGGGTGTTTCAACGCCGCTTCGACGGTCACAGTTTCCAAATCCGCCGTCGTGCGACCGCGGAACGGCCCGCCGCTGGCGGTGAGGACGACGCGCTCCACTTCAACCATCGGATGGCCGGCGATGCATTGGTAGATCGCGGAGTGCTCGCTATCCACCGGCAGTAACTGCGCCCCCCGCCGGGCCGCGAGTTCGGTGATCAATCCGCCCGCCACCACCAGCGTTTCTTTGTTCGCCAAGGCGACGATCTTGCCGGCTTCGACCGCGGCCCACGTGCCGTACAGCCCCGCCGCGCCGACAACCGCGGAAACGACGACCTCGACACCTTTCGACTGGGCGAGTGCACAGGCCGCATCGTGGCCGAACTTCAATTCGGTTTCGGGCGGGAACGCGGACCGATCGACTTGTTCGAACGCGGCGCGGTCGGTGAGGACCGCCACGGCCGGTTTGAAACGCCGGCACTGCTCCGCGAGTTCCCGCCACTTGGTGTTCGCCATCAAGCCGACGATCTCGATCCGATCCGGTAGCGCCGCCGCGACATCGAGGGTACTGGTGCCGATGGACCCCGTCGAACCGAGCACGACGACGCGCGGGCGCGAAGAAGGTCTCGACGGCGATTCGGGGGGGCGGATCATCGGGTGATTATATGGTTCGGGTTCCCGCTAACAAAACGATCGGGACGGACGCAAGAAAAAGCGGGCGCACGGGGTCGGGCGGCGACTACTAGTCTTGACATGATGCCTAACGACCTACTTGCCCGACGGACCGCCTGGCTCGACCGCCTGCGGGGTTGCTATCTGGGCGGCCCGAAGCCCGGCACCCTGCCGGGCGGGCGGACCGAAGCCCTCCGGAGGCTGCAATCCTTCGACGCGGTCGCCTACGGCCGGACCCGCAACTTTCTCGATGCCCCGGTGTCCCGGTTGTCGCCATACCTACGGCACGGGATGGTGACTGCCGTCGAAGTGCGGGATCATATGAAAGCGGAGTTCCCGAGCGATCCGACCCGAACCGAGGAGTTCCTCCGGCAACTGGCATGGCGGGATTTCTTCGAGAAGGTGTTGGCGTGGCACGGGCGCGGTCTCGACGAAGATCTGGAAGAACCCAAGCACGCCGTCGCCCGTGTCACCCGGATCCCGCTCGACGTAACAAACGGCCAGACCGGGTTGCCCTGCATGGACGGGATGCTCGGGGAATTATTCGACGACGGTTACCTGCACAACCACGCCCGGCTCTGGTTCGCGGCGTACCTGTGCCACTTCCGCGGCGTGCGTTGGCAAGAGGGGGCGAGGCTGTTCCGCCAGTACCTGTACGACGGCGACCACGCCAGCAACGCGGCGAGTTGGCAGTGGGTGGAAGGGACGTTCGCCGCCAAGCCGTACTTCATGAACAAGCAGAACATCGCCACTTTCAGCGGCGGGAGATGGTGCGATACGTGCAGGGTGAAGTGCCCATTTGACGCCGACTACCCAACTCTGCAGCACCGCTTGTTTGCCGGCTCGCAAGCCCCGTTGGGAGCGAAAAGTGCGGAAGCCGGCGTGCGGAACGAGGATCATCAACCCGCCTCCGTCACTCTCGATGATATCGGTCCGCTGCCGCCGGCGTCCGATTTGGTCTGGGTGCACGACGCGGCGCTGTCGTGGAACGATCCGGCCCTGAGAGCGAACCCGGATGCGGCGGCGGCGTTCGTGTTCGACGAACCGGCGCTATCGGCCGAGCCGTGGGCGTACCACCGGATGGCGTTCGTACTCGACGGCCTCGACGATTTGATCGCCCACCGGCCCGACCCGGCGATGACAACCCTCGTCGGCGATCCGGTCGAACGGCTCACCGCCCTCGCCCGGCAACTCGGGGCGACCGCGATTCACCTGTCCGAGCACCCAAACCCCGGCGTGGTGGAAACGGCCGAGGCGCTACGGACGGAGTTCCGCGTGGTGGTCCACCCGCGACCGATATTCGCCGACTATCCCGTCGAGCCGACGCGGTTCTCGCGGTACTGGGAGAAGGTGGCCCCGCAAGTACTCGGCTATCGGCCGAAGTCCGCCAAGCGGATGCACACGTGACCCGACGCGTCGCGGTGTGGTGGGTGAAGCGGGACGCGCGGCTGGCCGACAACGCCTGCCTCGCCGAGGCAGAGCGGCTCGATCTCGACGTGTTGCCGCTGTTCTGCTTCGAGCCATCCTTGCTAACGGCCGACGACACATCGGCCATGCATGTCCACGCTCAATGGCAAGCGGTCGGCGGGTTGCGGGCCGGTCTGCGCAAGCTGGGTGCGGACATCGTTGTCGCCCACGGGGAAGCGATCGAGAAGTTGGCCAAGTTGCACGCGGTCGTGCCATTCACTCACCTGTTCGCCCACGAAGAAATCGGCAACGGGATCACATTCCGCCGCGATCAGGCCGTCGCCGCGTGGTGCCGAGAGCAGGGCGTCGAATACCACGAGTTCCCGCAGTCGAGCGTGCGGCGGGGCGGGGTGAACCGCGACCGGCTCCAACGGATGTGGCGATCCCGGATCGCGGACGTGGTGCCGTTGCCCGTGATCGCGGTCCGCCAGTCCGAGGACCTCCGCCGCTTGGCGGCCGCGAGCGCCTTCCCGAAACTGCCGGCGTTCGCCCCGAACCTCCTCTGGCAGCCGGTGAACGAGACCGACGCCCGCACCACGCTAGTCGATTTCCTCGGCCGCCGCGGCCGCTGGTACCGCGGGGGCATCAGCTCGCCGAACACGGCGTTCACCGCCGGCTCGCGGCTGAGTGTCCACCTGGCGTGGGGGACCATCAGCGCCCGGCAGGTGTGGCACGCCGTCCGGGATCGCCTCGCCGAACTCGACCCGGCCGACCCAACCTCGCCGCGGTGGAAGCAGAGCCTCGAGGCGTTCGTCAGCCGATTGCACTGGCGGGATCACTTCACGCAGCGGTTGGAATCCGAACCCGAACTCGAGTTCCGCAGCATCCACCCCAAGTACCGCGATGTTCCCTACGAGAACGACGAGCGCTTACACGCCGCATGGCGGGACGGTCGCACCGGCTACCCGCTGGTAGACGCCGTCATGCGCTGCTTGGCGGCTACTGGATTCGTGAACTTTCGCATGCGGGCGATGGTGACGAGTTTCGCCTGCCATGTGTTGCACCTCGACTGGCGGCTCATTCACCCGCACTTGGCCCGTGTCTTTCGCGACTACGACCCCGGCATCCACTTGAACCAACTCCAAATGCAAGCCGGGGTGGTCGGCTGGAACGCCATCCGGGTGTACAACCCGACCAAGCAACTGGCCGACTGGGACGCCGAAGGCCGATTCGTGAAGCGCTGGGTGCCGGAGTTAAAGGGCGTGCCGGCGGAACAGATCGTTCGCGGGGAACCTCTACCGGACTATCCCCTGCCGGTGGTGCCGTTCGCGGAGCGGGCGAAATGGATGACCGACGCGCTCTACGCCATCCGCAAATCGGCCGAGGCGAAGGCCGCAACGGCGGGGGTGTACTTCAAACACGGGTCGCGGCGCAAAGAGACGACGTTCCGCCCGCGTCGACCGAAACGCCCGGCACCACCGCCGACCCCGTCGTTATTTGACGGCGATGGCTCCGATTAGGCGACCATCACGCCATTTGCAGAGTACCGCGGGTCACGCCGAGTTGATTGAGCACCTTCAACTGCTTCCATGTCGCCCGGCCGTCGTCTTCCCCGGCGATCACCCGGCGGTACTGTTCCAGTAGCGGCCCGACTTGCTCCGGCGTCTCGCGCAAAAGATCGATGCGGAAGTGGCGCACACCGAAGGACTTCATCCGGCCGATGTACTCGGACGCCGATTGCGCGACGCTGTTGAAGACCGTGTTCCGGCAACCGGTGTCGGGCAGCACTGGGAATTGCGCCCCGGTGCGATCCTTCAGTTCGACCTTGTGCGTGTCGCACGGCCGGCCGCAATCACGGTGGTCCTTGCCCGTGCTGAGGAACGCCGCGAAGACACAATGCTCCATGTGGAACATCGGCATGTGCTGGTGAACCACGGCCTCGAATCCGAGCGGATCGGACTGCTTCAAGAGCGCGGTGAATTGATCCCAGTTGAGGTCGAAGCTCGGCACCAATCGTTTCAGCCCGGCCTTCCAGAGAACGCGCGCGGTGAGGTCGTTGGCGACGTTCAAACTGAAGTCGCCGATCAACTCGGCGTCGGGGAGACGCTCGCGGTAGTAGTCGATACTGGCGAGATTGCGCACGAGCACCGCGTCCGGTGCGGCGCGGGCGACCATCGCTTGGAAGCCGTCTTCGCCCGGTTTCCAGATCCGCACCGTGGCGAGACCGATCTTCACCCCGGCGGCGCGGGCGGCCTCGACGGCGGCGGGATACTGGCGGAGATCCTCGAAGTCGGCGTACACGAGAGCCGGGCGGAAGGGGAGGACCGCGGTCAACTGCGCGAGGTTGCGGACGAGGACGGTGAGTTGGGAATTCTTGTCCTCCCTCTCCGCTTCGGAGAGGGGGTTAGGGGGTGAGATCTGCGCGGCGAATCGAATCGATTCCAACGCTCCCCGATCGGCAATCGCATGCACCCGCCCCAACGTGCGCTTCGCCAACAGTTCCGCCGTCGCCCGGCGTCGCAGGTCGTTCAACACCGACTTCGGCACCATCGCATCGGCGGGGACATCGATCGCGCACCCGGCCAGTGTCAGCGGGGTGTCACCGAGCCGGGCGAGTTGCTCGCGGATCGTCTCGGGTGTCGTCGGTTGTTTGGTCGCCGCGACCAACGGCCCGGGCCAACTGGCGCTCGCTTCGGCCATGCCGGATCGAAGCGTCAACGTCAGCGCTCCGCCGATGGCACCGGAAAGCGTCGCATCGACATCGAGCCGGCGCACGACGCGGTCCTGCGAGTAGGTCTGCTCCAAGCGCTTCCGCAGCGCAGGGTCGTCGGTCTTCCACACTTCACAACCGACCGTCACGCGGGACAAATCGAGCGAGTTCGGTTCAAACTTCAGTCCGACGAACTGCCCCTGTTGAATCACGTCCCAAACGCGGCCACCCGGCTCTTTTTCTTCCGGCCGGCCGAGGTCGAACATCACGCCGTCGCCCGGCTTCACCAACTCCGGCACACGCTCGGCGAGTTCGACCCGCACCGTCGAACCGATGACGCCGACGACCGTCCCGAGCAAAATCCCCCGGCTCTTCGGCACCCGGCCACGCACCAGTTTCTGGTGGTTCACCCCGCCGAGGAAGCCGGTGGTCAACCCGCGGCTGAAGGTCTGCGCCAGATCGAGCTCTTCGCGGCGGGTCAGGTGAAAATCTTGTTCGGCAAGAGCAGCATCGATGGCGCTGCGGTAGGTGCTCGTCGTCGCGGCGACGTAGGGCCCGCCCTTCAATCGGCCTTCAATCTTGAAGCTGATGACGCCGGCGGCGATCAGCGGCGCGATGAGGTCATACGCGGCCAAGTCCTGCGGACTGAGCAGATACGCCTTGTCGCCGAGGTCGCGCGGCACGCCGTCGACGAGCATCTCGTACGTCATCCGGCAGGCTTGGGCGCATTGGCCGCGGTTGGCGCTGCGGCCGCCGAGGGCTTCGCTCGTCAGGCACTGGCCACTGTAGGCGACGCAGAGCGCCCCGTGGATGAAGACCTCCACCGGCACCGTCGTGCCGGCCGTGACTTTGCGAATGTCGTCGAGAGATAGTTCGCGTGCCAGCACGACGCGCTCGACACCGAGTTCGTGCACGAACTCGATGCCACGCGGCTCGGTGAGGGTCATCTGCGTCGACCCGTGGATCGCGAGCGTCGGCGCCAACTTGCGGATCAGCGCGACCAATCCGAGGTCCTGCACAATGACCGCATCGACCCCCGCGGCGGCGATCGCTTTTACGAATTCGACGACCTCCGGCAGTTCCTCGGTGAAGATCAAGATGTTCAGCGCGACGAAGCCGCGGACATTGTGGGCGTGCAGGTAACCCATGACCTCCGGCAGTTCGTCGACTGTGAAGTTGGCCGCGCGGGCGCGGGCGTTGAACGCGGACAGGCCGAAGTAAACGGCGTCGGCGCCGTTGGCGACGGCGGCGCGCAGGGCGTCCCAATCCCCGGCGGGGGAAAGCAATTCGGGGCGTGGAGCCATCGGGGTGGGTGTCATCCTTCAATTGTACGCCTCAACTTAAATTGCCAGGAGTGTGGCAACGATTCTTGGAGGTTGTCCTCGCCGGCGGTGTTCGGAGGTGACTCTTGGCGCGACGTCGATGCGCATCGAAAACACCTCGGGAAATTGCTTCCAACAGAGTGTGTGACACCCCACTTTGGAACCATTTAAAAGAATTGGAAGAATCGGAGCCAAAACGGCCCCTGTGGCCGATCCTCTTGTTCAGCAATGATTTGCGTCATGAAATTTGAAGAAAATTCCGAGCCGACAGAGGCGGGGTGTTGGAACAATCGCCTTTGGAACAATCGCTTTTGGACGAATGCCGGGAACGCCTCCCAGAAGCACGACGAGACGATCTCGGAAATACCGCCTCCGCGTTCGATGCCCCCAGGCCAGCCTAGTTCCAGCAACCTCCAAGAATGGTTGCCACACCCCACACAATTGCCATGGCAACTTCCGGGGACTTCGGCTAGTCGGGTGTCTTCCTGCGGAGTTCTCCCATGCGATTGTGCCTCTTCGAAGATCGCGGTGTCGTCGGCCTCGCACCGCTGGCCGTCGCCCGCCCCGCCTTCGACTTGCTCTGCGGCCCCGGCACTTTGAAGGACGGCCTCGTCCGTTGGTTCCAGCCCGATTCGCTCGGGTACTTGGTCCGGGCCGCACTCGCCCCGTCGCTGCGGCGGCGCGAACCGCACGTCCCGGTCAACGACCCGCGCTGGCTCCGCGCCAGCCCCGCGATCTTGGCAAACGCCCGTTGGATTCCGCCGGATTCGCCCCCGGCTTCGCTCGGCCGCGACCCGCACCTCGCACTTTGCAACGGGGAAATCGCTTACGCCAAATTGACCGTCGATCAGTTGGCCGGGGTCTCGCCGCAGTCGCTGGACGACTGTTTCGAAGATTGGAAAGAGCTGCTACCGCGGATCGAAGTCGGTGGCTGCGTCGTTGGCGGATCGCAAGAGTTGTTGAACCACGCCGGCGCGCGGATCGCCGCCGAGTTCCCGCATTCGGCCGGGCTGCACAACCTCCCGCCCGGCGTCGCCCTCGTCGGCCCGTCGGATCGACTGCACCTCGATCCGACGGCCGCGATCGAACCGATGGTCATGCTCGACACCACGCGTGGACCGGTCATCTTGGAAGCGGGCGTGCGCGTCCGCGCATTCAGCCGCATCGAAGGGCCGTGCGCGATCGGCGCCAGCTCGGACATCCGCGCCGACCTGCGCGGGAACACGGTCTTCGGCCCGAAGTGCCGCATCTCCGGAACGTTGCAGAACACCATTGCCCTCGGCTATGCGACGCTCGGTTCGGGTTGCGCATTCGACGGCGCCTACCTCGGCGAAGGGGTCATCGCCGGGCCGGGGACGCTGTGCGAATCCGCCGGCGGCGCGGCGGTCGTCGTCGGCGACTTCGCGCACCTGTCAGCCGGGGTATTGCTCGACCGCGGCACCGCCATCGGGGCGTTCGCGCGGGTGGCGGCGGCGCACCGCTTCGCCCCGCATGCGGTGCCGGCATTCGGCAGGATCTCCGGCGACGGAATCGAAACCGATGTCCGCGTCAACCGGCACCTCCACGACATCGCCGAAGCGATGGCCGCCGTCGGGCGCGCCTTCGACCCGGCCGAACTCGACCTCTACCGCGAACTCGCGCTCGGCGCCGCCGACGCGGGCCATCGGACCTTGCCGCTGCCGTTCCGCCGCGCGGGCTGAAGCCCGTCCGGGTATCATGGTCAGAACCGGCACGCCCGAGATTCGCCATGCTCCCCGTCGAAGTTTTACGGCAGATCCGCCGCCTGCAAATCCGGGCCCGCCGGGCGGTCCAAACGCTGCTCGGCGGCGAGTACCACTCCGCGTTTAAAGGCTCGGGTCTGGCCTTCGAGGACGTCCGCGAGTATCAACCGGGCGACGACATCCGCGGCATCGATTGGAACGTGACGGCGCGCACCGGTACGCCGTTTGTGAAGCGCTACGTCGAAGAGCGCGAACTCACCGTGATCCTCGCCGTCGATCTGTCGGGCAGCCAACGCTTCGGCACGCAAGCCCAGACGAAGCGCGCGGTCGCGGCGGAACTGGCGGCGCTCGTCGCCTTCTGCGCCATCAACAATCAAGACCGCGTCGGGTTGCTCGCGTTCACCGACCGCGTCGAGCGCTATGTGCCGCCGAACAAGGGGACACGCCACGTTCTGCGGATCTTGCGGGACATCCTCTTCTTCGAGCCGGAACAGCGCGGCACCGACTTGAAGGCCGCGCTCGACCACCTGAACAAGGTGCAGAAGCGCCGGGCCATCGTCTTCCTGTTCAGCGACTTCCTGACGACCGGATACGAAGACGGTTTCAAGCGCGCGGCTCGCCAGCACGACCTCATCGCGGTGCGCACAACCGACGTCCGCGAGCAAACCTGGCCCGCCGCCGGGTTAATCCAATTGGAAGACGCCGAGACCGACGAATCGTATTTGATCGACAGTTCGAGTGCGGCGTTCCGCGCCGGGTTCGCCGCACGGCAGATCGAAACGCGCGAACGATTCATCCGGCTGGCCCGATCGTCGCAGGCCGATTGGCTCGACGTCGGTACGGAAGGCCGGCATTTTGAAACGATGCTGAAATTCTTCCGCCGTCGAGAACGCCGGAAGACACGGGGGTGATCGACGGGCCGAAATACCCCGAGAGGGCAGAAGTAAGATAGACGCCACCCGGATCGGGAGATCGGTATGACCGCGACCTTGGACGGGATCATTTCCCAAGTCCGCCGTTCCCTTGCCGACCGGCGGTTCGGCGACGACGCGGCGCTAATGATGCGATTCGCCGAGTTCCGCGATCCAGAGGCGTTTGAAATCCTCGTCGGTCGCCATGCGGCGTTGGTGTGGGGCATCTGCCGGCGGAATTTGGCCAACCACGCCGACCGCGAAGACGTCTTCCAAGCGACGTTCTTGGCGCTGGTGCGGCAGATCCGCCGCCTCGATGCGGCCCGGCCGTTGGCGCCGTGGCTCCACACGGTGGCGATGCGGGCGGCGCGGAAAGTGGTCCAGCGCGCCGCCCGCCGGCGCACCCACCCGCTCCCCGAAGATGCGGTCGGGCCTTCGCACGACACGCCGGGTGGCCGCGAACTGTTCCGGGCCATCGACGAAGAAATCGACCGATTGCCCCGGCCGCTGCGCGAAGCGGTGGTCGCTTGCTGCATCGGGGGTCAATCTCGCGGCGACGCCGCCGGGGCGCTCGGTTGCACGGAAGCGGCGTTGAAATCCCGCCTCGAACGGGCCCGCGGGCGCTTGCGCCTCGCCTTGGCGAAGCGCGGCGTCGAACTCCCGGCCGCCCTCGCGGTTCTTTTCCTCGGCTCTGAACGCGCCTCCGCGGAACTGCTCACGCGCACTGCGGCCCTGTCTGCGGGTGTGGTCCCCCACGCGGTGGCCGCCCTCGCCCATTCCAGTTGGCCGCTGACGTCCTTCGGCTCGTTGGCCGCATCGCTCGGGTTGCTGTGCATCGCGACGACGATCGCGGCGACCGTCCGGCCCCAGCAGGCCATCCAAGCTCACGAGCCGGTCGTGAACGTCAAACCGGCCCAGCCGCCGGCCGCGCGCCTCGACGGCTTCGGCGATCCGCTGCCGGCGGGGGCGGTCCGCCGCTTCGGTACCATCCGTTTGCGACAGCCGCACGCCCATTTTCTCCAGTTCGCGCCCGATGGCAAAACATTCATCGCGGGGAGCGGCAACAAACCCCTCGGCGTGTTCGATGCCGCGACCGGAGGGAAGTTGCGTGACATCGGCGAGCACGCCATCAACAACACGTACGAGTTCCGTTTGACCCCCGACGGGAAGCGCGTCCTCTGCTTGGGGTACAACGTGACCCTTTGGGATGTGGTGACCGGGGAATTAGTGCAGCGCTACAAGATCGGCCGCTGCTCGTCCGTCGCCATCGCGCCGGACGGCAAGCGCTTCGCGGTGCTTTTGCAGAACGAACCAAAAATCCAATACGCCGAGATCGCGGACGGAACCATCGTCGCGGAAAAGAAACTCGCGGTGGACCAAACGTTCGAATCCCGCTTGGAATTCGACGATTCGGGCACGGTACTCGCGATGCAAATCCAGGCGACGAAGAAGATCAAAGACGGGCAGTACCGGCTCGAACGCCAGCCGCTGCAACTCTGGAATCCGGCCGACGACACCATCGTGAACGGACCGATCCCCAACGGCGAGACCCCCAACGATTTCGTCCGGATCCCGGGCACGAAGACGCTGGCGTACTCGGTGGGAAAAGGGCCGATCGTGATCCGGGACATGGGGACGGGAAAAGAGATCCGATCCATCGCCCCGACCGAACAGGGTGCGGCCGTGACCAAGCTCATTGCCTCAAATGACGGCCAACGGCTCGCGGCCCGGACCAAGAGCGCGGTCGAAGTGTTCGAGATCGCCTCCGGCAAATCGCTGTTCAAAGTCGACATCGATCCGAACCGGGTGGGTTATCTGGTCGTGAACCTGAGCCCGGACGGAAAGCAACTCGCTTGCGGCAATCGATTGGAGTCGACCGTCCGCGTGTGGAACGTCGAGACCGGCAAGGAACTCCTCGCCGATTCGGGCCACACCAGCCGACCCGAGATCGAACTCGCGCCGGACGGGGCCACGCTAACCAGCAAGGTCGCGGGTCTGGAAGCCTTCGTGTGGGATCTCAAGACCGGCAAAGGCGTCCGCAAGGCCGAACCGAAAGTCGCAAAGGTCATATCGGCCGACGTTTACACGGTGAAAGGAAAGCTTTGGGACGCCACCATCGACCGGAACACCCAACGCTTGATCGTGGCCGACAAAGCCGGCAAGGAAATCGCAACTTGCATCGTCCCGGAAGAAAACAGTCGGGGCATGGTGATCTCGGAAGATGGCAAGCATCTCGCGGTCAGTTTCCAAGACCGCAAGTGCACGGTGCTGATCTGGACACCCGGCGAACGCAAAGAACCGTTCGTCCTCACCGGCCACCGCGACGCTTGCCAACACCTCAAGTTTTCCAACGACGGCAAGACACTCTTGGCCGGCGCCGGGACGCACAACAATTACAACGTCGATGTGTTGCATCTCTACAGTGTGGCGACCGGCAACTTGATCCGCACCTTGAAATCGAACGGATCGCCGGGCCATTCCTTATTCACTGCGGACGACCGCACTTTGGTCACGGGCGGCCACTGGAACGACGCGACCTGCCGGGTTTGGAACACCGCCACCGGCGTGCAAATCGCGACGTTGACCGACCCGACATTGAGGTTGACGACCGAGCCGGACACCCCCAAAGCGTTGGCCCACATCATCGGTCTTCGGCTCTCGCCCGACGAGCGGTTGCTCGCGGTCCTGTCCGGAATCGACGACCAATCGAGCATCGCCATTTGGGAAGTCGGCACCTGGAAACTGGTCAAGTCGTTCGCCCCGTTCCGCCCCCGCGCCAACTCGGCGACCATGCTCTTTTCCGCGGACGGCCGTTCGCTGTTCGTGGCCAATCCCGACACGACGATCTTGCAGTGGGATCTCACGGGTCGATTCGGGTTGCCGACCGCGGAAAAGCTCACCCCGAGCCAACTCGATGCGGCGGCGGCGAAACTCAGTGGGGGGGAAGGCTATTCCGCCGTCTGGGACTTGTTGGATCATCCCGATCAAGCCCTCGCTTTATTCCGCGGAGCGCTGAAACCCGCGCCGAAGCCGACCGCCGAGCAACTGGCCCAATGGCTCACCGGGCTCGACGCCAAAGCGTTCCGCGATCGCGAAGAGGCCGAGCGCCAATTGCAGAACGCGGGGGAAGACGCACTGCCCGCTTTGGAGGCCGCGCTGAAAGGAACGCTGTCGGCCGAAGCGTCGGCGCGTGTGGAAAGAATCGTCGGGCGGATCCGCGAGGGTCAGTCGCCACAGCAAATCCGTGATCGGAGGATGGTCGCCGTCCTCGAGTTTATGGCCGATCCGCGCGCGGCGGCTTTGCTCAAGGAATACGCCGAAGGGGACGATCGCTTCACCCGGGTCCGGGAAGCGCGCTCGGCGTTGGCCCGGCGCCCGGCGAAATGATCCGCTCGAATCGCGCCACCATCGCGCCGTCGCGCTCGACGGTTTCCGCGAACATCGCGGCGGGGCGGATCCACAATCCCCCATCGCCGTACAGCGGCCGGTAGACGACGTGCGGTTCCCGCGTCTCGCTGTGCAGCGCGGTGCCGAGCACCTCGTATTCGTTCCCTTTGAAGTGCCGATAGCGGCCGGGGGCAATCTCGGGCATTTTCGCGGTTCCATTCGTGGCGTACACTGATTGTACCCCCACTCGGATTCCCCAGCCCATGATCGTTGGCATCGACCTCGGCACGACGTTTTGCGCCGTGGCGCACTTGGACGATCGCGGCCGGCCCGTCACCATCCCCAACCGCGAGGGGGAAGTGCTGACACCCTCCGCCGTTTATCTGACGGGCACGGGCGAAGCCGTCGTCGGCCAGCCGGCGCTCGATGTGGCACTGGAACAGCCGGACAAAGTGGCGATGCTCGTGAAGCGGCAGATGGGCCGGGCGGACTACGGGCGGTTGGTCACGGGCCGATCCTTCCGCCCCGAGACGCTCTCGGCCGTGATCCTGCGCAAGTTGATCCAAGACGCGGAACAGCACCTCGGTAAAATCACCCAAGCCGTGATCACGGTGCCCGCGTACTTCGACGACAGCCGGCGGAAGGCGACCATCGACGCGGGCCGCATCGCGGGGCTCGAAGTGCTCGACATCCTCGATGAACCGAGTGCCGCGGCACTGGCCTACACCTTCCAACAATCCGCGGCGGCGAACCTCGCGCCCGGCGATTTGCCACCCGACGCCGCGAAGACGATCCTCGTCTACGACCTCGGCGGCGGCACCTTCGACGTGACCCTCGTGAAACTCGGCAAGAAGCGATTCCAAACCCTCGGCATCGAAGGCGACGTCCGCCTCGGCGGCAAAGATTGGGACGACCGCTTGGTGAACCACGTCGCCGAGCAATTCCGCCAGACGCACGGCAGCGATCCGCGCACCGACGAGCAATCGATGGCGATGCTCGAGTCCTCCGCGGAGCGTGCCAAGCGCACGCTCAGCAAAGTGGACTCCGCGACGATCACCTGCACCCACGACGGCAAAAAGATGACGGTGCCGATCACCCGCGCCGAGTTCGAGAACCTCACCCGCGACCTGCTCTTGCGGACGCGGTTGACTTCCCAGCAGGTCATCAACCAAGCCGGCGTGAAGTGGGACGCCGTGGAGAAAGTCCTGATGGTCGGCGGCAGCACGCACATGCCGGCGACGGGCCGGATGCTGCGGGAACTGACGGGCAAAGAGCCGGACCGCTCGCTCGCCGTCAGCGAAGTCGTCGCCCGCGGTGCGGCCGTGCACGCCGGCATCGTCGCGGCGCGCCGGGCCAAGGAGGCCAACATCGCCCACGCCGGTGTCTTCGACGACATCGTCGAGATCAGCGTCAACGCCCACAGCCTCGGGGTCGAAATCCGCCAAGCCGATCAGCGCTTGAACAACCGGTTGGTGGTGAAGAACACGCAACTCCCCGCCGCCGTGAGCCGGGTCTACTTCACGGCCCAAGAGAATCAGACGAAGGTGCGCGTCCGCGTGCTGCAAGGCGAAGCCCAGCAAGCCGAGGC
>JANXTU010000337.1 GCA_025352235.1 Fimbriiglobus sp. | reverse complement strand
GGAAGCCATCGAGCAATCGGCGGAGAACATCACGGCCGGGGCCAAGCTAGCCGACCCGCTCCGCAAGAACGCCTACTTCCCGACCGACGTGGTCGAGATGATCGCCATCGCCGAGGAATCGAACAGTTTGGAAAAAGTGCTCGTCGACATCGCGGACGGACTGGATCGCCGGACGACCCGCAACCTCGAGCTGATGGTAAAACTGTTGGAACCCGTGATGCTGCTGGTCATGGCCCTGCTGGTGTTGCTCGTGGTGTCCGGTCTGCTGCTCCCGGTATTCAAGATGGGGCAAACCGTCCAAGACTGAGGCAAAAAAAGCGAGCCGGCCAGCGTGAGCTGTCGGATTATGAAGCCACGCTGGCCGGCTCGCCTTTTCTCTCATAATTTCTGAATCGAACGTCGGTATACTATCGTTGGGTGCGTTCCACCTTGTTTCGCCCGGAGAGAATGTCATGTTGCTATCCGCCCACCGCCCGCTGGCTCGCCGCCGCGGCGCCTTCACGCTCCTCGAAGTCCTCGTCGTCGTGGCCATCCTCGTGGTCTTGGCCAGCGTCGCCGGCGTCTACGCCTTCAAGTACCTCGAAGACTCCAAGATCGAGGCCGGCCGCAGCCAAATGACCATCTTCGAAAATGCGGCCAAGAACCACGCTACTCAGAACGAGGGTGTCGCCCCGCCCAGCCTCGAATATCTGGTCGCCCCGCAAGATGGGAGCAAACCTCGTGTCGACGGGGGTCTGATGACGATCAAGTGCCCGGTCGAGGGCGGCACCTATAATTATGACGGAGGCCATGTCGATCAGTACGGGTCACCCGACCCGCAGGTGACCATGACCACGCCGGACGGCAGAACCCATTACAGCACGGCTCGCCGCGGAGCGCGGTAGCGCTGGATGTTTCATCCCCGTCGGAGGTTCCCCGCTATGATCGCCCGGCGCGCTTCGAATCGGGACGGATACACCCTGATCGAGTTGCTGGTGGTCGTTGCGATCATCGTGCTCCTCGGCGCGCTGGTCGCGCCGACGTTGTCGGGGCAAGAGGGGAATACCAAGGTCCGAGCCGCGGCCGACGCCGTCACGGGAGATATCGCCATGGCCCGTTCCCGCGCCATGGACGAGGGGCGCAATTACCGGGTGTCGATCTCCCAAGACGGCACCAAAATCCGCGTCTCGCCCGACGACCCGGACGCCCCGACCGACGGCGAACAAGCGAAGCCGTTCCAGTCCGAAAAGCAGATGCCCGATAACGTCACCCTCGTGCCGATTATTACCGGGTCGGAGTTATCGACCGCCGATGCCGAAGGCTGGGTGCGGTTGGCGACGTTCCTCCAAGACGGCACCTGCCGGGAGGATTTGGTCGACTTCGAAATCCGCGAGCCGGGCATCATTCCGCTCGTCGTCCAAATCCGCGGGCTCACCGGACATGTCACCGTGAACGCCGCGGCCGCCAAACAACAATAAGGGGCGACCGATGTTGAAGCCCCGACGGCGCTCGCGCGAGGGGATGACCCTCTTGGAGGTGCTCATCGCCATGGCCGTGTTCCTGTTGGCCTTGGCCGGGATCGCGCAGTTGATCGACTTCGGTAGCAACAACGCCCAAGAAGCCGCCCGCACGACGACGGCCACGCGGTTGTGCCAATCGAAAATGGCCGAGGTCGAAGCCGGCGTCGTGTCGGTGACGGAAGGGGGCTCCGGGACGTTCGACGAAGAACCGCTTTGGCAGTGGTCGGTCGAAATCGGCACCGCCGTCGCCGCGAATACCTACCCCGTGACCGTGCGGACTTGGATCGAACAAGGCCGGCGCGTGGAAGTGTCGCAGACGCAGATCATCTTCGACCCGCAATTCCTGGGCAACGCGGCCCCCGCCGTCGCCCCGACGACCACGACCGGAGGGTAACCCATGCGTTTGACTCGCCGCGCCGCCCGCCGGGGCTACACGCTCCTCGAAGTCCTCATCGCCAGCGCCATCGCCGTGCTGCTGCTGTCCGCGCTCTACTTCGCCTTCGACCTCACCATCCGCTCCGCGGACACCGGCCGGGCGCTCGTCGGCGAAAGCGACCTCAACCGCGCCGTCATCAACCGTATGGCCATCGACTTGTCGAGCCCGCTCGGGGTGCTCCCGCCGATGTCCGGCGGCGCCACTGACGGCGCGGCCGCGAGTTCGACGACGACCGACACGACGGCGACGACCGGTACGACTGCGACTGCGACCACCGATACGACTTCGACGGCTACGACGATGACGACCGACCCACTGATCCGCTTCGATGCCGGGGTGATCGGCACGAGCGAGCAGTTGATCGTGTTCGTCTCCAAGGTTCCGACGTGGCTCTCGGATCGGGAAACGGCCGCCGACCCGAACGCTTTGCTGCCCTCCGACGCCCACCGCATCAGCTACTACCTCCACAGCAGCGGCAAGGGACTGTGCCGGCAGGATAAACCGTGGATCACGGCCGACAAAGTCGGCAACAGCACCGAGATCGACCGCACCAACGAAGACGGCGAAGTCATCGCGCCGGAAATCGTGGCGATCGCGTTCGAGTACACAGACGGCACGAGCTACGTCAGCGAATGGGACGGCTCGCAAGCGTCGATCGACGGCAGTTCCTCGACCGGGCCACCCCGGGCCATCAAGGCGACGATCACCTTCGAGTTCACCGACCGCGAAGGGAACAAAGCCACGAAAAAGATCGTCCACATTTTCGCGATCCGCTCCGGCGTTGGGTTGATCGCACCCGACGCGACGACGACCCCGGATGCCGCGACCACCACGACGGGGGGCCTGTGATGATGAAGAAGCTCCGACCCGTGACCGGGCCGGCTCGCGGGGGATACGTCCTCTTCGCCGTGTTGATCGTCGTCGTCGTCTTGTCGCTCGTGGCCTACCGCTACGCCGAGTCGATGTCGACCGAATTGCAAGTGTCCGTCCGCGCCTCCGATGCCGGGGAGACCAAAGGCTTCGCTTCCTCGGGCGTGCACTACGCGATCGGTCTGCTCGCCGACCCGGACATGACGGGCACGCTCAACGGCAACCCCTACGACAACAAGGATCTTTTCGGCGGGATCGCCGTCGGCGACCCGGCGGGCAAGCGCGGCGGCGGGCGATTTTCGCTCATCAACCTCTCCGACACCGGCGGCACGGGCGGCGATCGCTATCCGCTGCGCTACGGCGTCGCGGACGAATGCGCCAAGCTCAACGTGAACTCGTTGATCTTGCAAGACCCGACCGGCGAGACGCTGTACGCCGCGCTGTTGAAACTGACGAACATGACCGAGGAGATCGCCGACGCCATTGTCGATTGGCTCGACGCCGACGAAACCCAGCGGCCCAGCGGGGCCGAGGCGGGCATCTACCAAGGGTTCAGCCCGCCGTACGCTTGCAAGAACGGCCCGATCAGCAGCTTGGAAGAACTGCTGCTGGTCCGCGGCGTCACGCCGCAATTGCTCTTCGGCAACGACCGCAACCGCAACGGCATCCTCGACGCCGGGGAAGACGACGGCGCGGAACTCAACCGTGGTTGGAGTGAGTTCCTCACCTGCTACGGCCGCGAGGTGAACATCGACTCCGAAGGACTGACCCGGATCGATTTGAATACCGCCGACTTGGCGACGCTCTCGGCCCAATTGACCCCGGTCGTCGGGCAAGAACTATCCGATTACATCGTCTATGTGCGATCCACCAATAAAGCGGTCGCCGCGGCGCCACTCACCGCGATGCAAGTCGCGGCCCCACCCACGAACCTGCGGGATCTCGTGCAAAGAATCGTCGATGCCAAAGGACAAGGGACGCGGAAACTCAGCTCGACCATGACCCTGTTCAGCACGCAAATCCCGTTGACCGCCCCGCCGGCGCCGCCGGGGATGCCGCCGAACCCGGTACCGGTGGTATCGTGCCCGCTGAATGACCCGGCCCAGCTCCAATCGCTGTTGTCGCTACTTTTGGACAAAACGTCCGCGAGCACCGGTTACGAACTCAGCCCGCGCATCAACGTCAACACCGCCTCGCGGGACGTTCTGCTCGGTCTCCCCGGATTGATCGAGACGGAAGTCGATACGATGATCACGACGCGTTCGACCCTCACGCCGACCGACCCGGCGACCCTTTCCGGGGCGTGGATCGTCACGCAGGCCAAACTTTCGGCCGATAAGTTCAAGATCATCGAAAAATACATCGGCGGCCGCACCTTCACGTACCGAATCCATTCGGTCGGGTATTTCGGCAAAGCCGGGGGGCCGGTCTCCCGGGTCGAGGCCGTGGTCGATGTGGCGCTCGGCGTGCCCCGGATCTTGTACTACCGGGACCTCACCGACCTCGGTCGCGGGTTCACCGACGATAAACTGCCCCGCTGAGCATCCCGGAGGATCACCTTGTCACGCTTTTTGGCCATCGACGCCGACGCCGGGGGACTGTTCGTCGCCGCGGGGAGCGTCCGGGGCGGGGGCGTTCACATCGAACGGACCCTCGCCGTCTCGGACGAAGTTCCGTCGAACCTCACCGCCGCCAACGCCTCGGCCCTCGGCAACCGGTTGAAGGCGCTGTTGAAAGAAGCGGGCATCGCGCCGGCGCCGGCGCTGCTCTGCTTCGGCCGGGACCGCGTCATCATCAAAGACGTCAAATTCCCGCCGGTCGCCGCGAGCGAGGAAGCGGCCGTCGTCCGGTTCCAAGCGCAGAAGGATCTCGCCGACGCCGCCGACGATGTGGTGATGGACTACTTCACGGTGCCCGGCGCCCCCGGCGAAATTCAGCAACGGGCGACCGTGATCTTCGTGCGCAAGGCGCTCTACGCCGCGGCGCAGGAGTTTTGCACAGCCGCCGGGTTGAAACTGGCCGCGGTGTCGGTCCGGCCGTTCGCCAGCCTCGCCGCCGCGCGGCGCGCGATCGCGACCGGGGCCGCGCCGCCACCCGATGAGCCGGACGCGCCGATCGCGGTGCTCAGCCTCTGGGGCACCGGCGGCGAATTCGCCGTCGGCCAAGGGCCCCGGACACTCTTCTCCCGCACCATTTCGCCGTTGTCGCTGTCGACGGAATCCGCCTTGCTCGGCGAGATCAAACGGAGCCTCGCGTCGTTCGACGCCCAGTCGCCCGGCCGGCCGGTGCGGGCTCTGTACCTCGCCGAAGGAGACGCGACCGGCGCGAGTTGGATCGGACGGTTGCAAGCGAGCGCCGGTCTGCCGGTCCACCCGCTCGACCCGCTGGCCGGGTCGAAAACGACCGGGGACGTGCCGCCCGAAC
Source organism: Fimbriiglobus sp. (assembly GCA_025352235.1). GTDB lineage: Bacteria > Planctomycetota > Planctomycetia > Gemmatales > Gemmataceae > JALHQU01. The sequence continues at coordinate 11,566 of JANXTU010000337.1, read as the reverse complement.
TCCACGGCCGGTTCCTCGGCCCCGTCGGACTGCTGGCGACGAAAACGACCGGGGAGAAACTGAGCGTCAACTTCACGGCGCCCCGGGCGCCGCGCTCCGCCCCGAATAAGAACCGCCGACTGCTGGTGATGGGCGGGGCGCTCTTCGCCCTGCTGCTCGTCCTCGCGGCCGGCTTCCTCTACCTGCAATTGAACGAGGCGGAGAAAGACGGGCGCCGGCTGGCCCAAGAGAAGATCGACCTCGAAGAGAAAGTCAAAGGGCAGGAACTCGACAACAAGCGGGTCGACGCGGCCCAGCAATACGCGAAGCGCGAGGTGCCTTGGATCGACATCTTCTACGATTTGAACGACCAATTTCCGACGCTCGACAAACTCCGGCTGACGGAGTTCACGGGGGCGGTGATCGACCCGACGCCGCCGAAAGGGAACGCGGCGCAGAAAGCGGTTGCACCGGCGATTTCCCCCGGCACCCCGGCGAGACCGGGCGGGAAGGCCGGCGATAAGCCGATCGCCAAATTCACACTGATGATCTTGGGCGAAGATTCGATCTTGCCGGCGAAGCTGAACGATACCCTCAACAAGGAACTCGGCTATGGCAACGCCCGCATGACCCAGGGCGGTCTCGCCCCCGGCGGGGGGGCCGGTTCTAAAACCCAGCAGTTCACCATCAACGCCGAGTTGTATCCGCGTCTGCCGGGCGACTTCAAACGGAAGCTGGCGGCGCCGCCGCTCCCGCCGAAAACCGTCCCCGTCGCCCCCAAAGTCGATGAGCCGCTCTTGGATCCATTCGAAGGGGGTGGCCCGTGAACATTTCGTCCCGCGAACGCGTTTTGATCGGGATCGTCGCCGTCCTCGCCTCCGCAGCCATCGGCTACGCCTTCGTCTTCATGCTCCTGTTCCCGCTGCTGGAAAAGCGCAAAGCCAACCGGGCGCTCGAAACCGAGAACGCCGCGGCCGAAAACGATTTCGGCGCCACGCAAGCGCGCAACAAGAAGGTCCTGGCGGGCATCCTGCCGCGCAGTCTCCCCGCCGACCTCGACCTCGGCAAGCGCGAGTACCAAGCCGCGCTGACGCGTTTGCTCCTCGAAGCGAAAGTGCCCGCCGGCTACACCGTGAAGGAAAAACCCCCGGACAACCGCGGGATCCCCGAATTGATCAAAGGCCGCCCGGCCTACACCAAGATCGCCTACACGATCACCATGGCGAAGGTCGACCTCACCACCACGATGGCCTTCCTCAAGAAGTATTACGATCTGAATTTGCTCCATCAGATCACGAATTTCACGCTGAAGCGCGACAACACGTACGAGATCGGCGACGACAAACGCCAAGCGAAAGAGCGCGCCGACTTGACCGTGACGATCGTCACGGAAGCGCTCGTGCTCGACGGAGCCCCGTCGCGCAAGACGCTGTTGAGCGCCCCCGTCTCGGCCGGGTCGGTCTTCGGCGCCGCGGGCTTGTACTCGATGGAAAACACCACCCCCGACATCGGCCGGGGAATCGCCCCGTATCAGATCAGCGAAATCTTGGCGAACCCGGCGCGCGAATACGCGTACATCGTCGGCAAAGACGCGGTCCACGGCAAACTGCCGCCGCCCCCGGTCGTCGTCATCAAAGAGAAAGAGCCGACCAAGGTCGATCCGCCCGGCCCGGACATCAGCCCGTACATCCGCTTGGTCACGCTCGTGAAATCGTCGGACGGTTCCGCCCACGTCGAAATCTTCGATGTCTGGAACAACTTGGATTTCGAGATCAACCTGCAGCAAAAGGGGGAGAAGTTGACCATCGAAGCGAAGCGCTACATGAAGATGAAAAAGAGCGACAAGCGACCCGATGGCCGGATGGAAGACCCGACCTTCCCCAAAGAGGGGAATCTGCTGGCGTTCTCGGATGAGAAATCGAGTACCAAGCACCTTTACAAAATCTACGGCGTCGACGGCAACGCCCTGATCCTCGGCGAAACCGAAGGCACGGAACCGGCGAAGGCCGGCGGAACCCGTCCCGGTAAAACGACGCCCCCGAAACCGGCCGCAGATCCCAAACCGGCTGCGGTCCCGGTCGAGAAGTTCTACCGCTGGGAAGTCGGCGCCCCGCTCAAAGGCATCACGGAGATGAAACCCGACGAGGCCCAGAAGGCGATCCAACGGGCGCTGGGCGGCTTGCTCGAAGCGTCCGGCGTTCCGGCCCCCACGCCCCCGGTACCCCCCGTCCATTTGGAAGTCGTCCCCAAACCGCTCGCGGTGGATCAAGGAACGTGATATCCCGCGTCACTCCTTGCTCAGGCTTTCGTCCAAGTTGAACAGCAGATTGCAGAGCGAGCCCAGCGCCGCGAGTTCGACCGGGTCGAGCTTCGCATCCGGTCTGGTTGCGCCGACGGCGAGGAGTTCCTTCGCGGCGTTCGGATCCTTCTTGTACTGCCCGCGCAGGCGCTCGAGCGACGCCAGCAGGATCGTCGCCTCGGCCGGTTTCGGCTCGCGCCCGAGGATCGCCCGGACCGCCGCGGCGATCCGATCCGCGTCCTTCGCCTGCGCGGCCGTGAGCTTCTCGGCCAAGACGCGACCCGCTTCGACGAAGGTCGTATCGTTCAGCGTGAGCAGCGCGTGCAACGGGGTATTCGTGCGGCCCGACTTCACCGAGCAGACCAAACGCGGCGACACGTCGAAGAACATCGTCGGCCCGACGATGCGCCGCCAGAACGTGTAAACGCTGCGGCGATACAGCCCCTCGCCGCTGTCGGGCGTGTACTGCTTGCCGCCGAAAGTCGCTTCCTCCCAAACTCCGCCGGGTTGGTACGGTTTCACCGGCGGCCCGCCGAGTTTATCGACGAGCAGTCCACTGACGGCGAGGGCTTGATCGCGGATCATCCACGACGGCAACCGGTAGCGCGGCGCCCGCGCCAGCAAGCGGTTCTCCGGGTCGCGTTCGTGCTGCTCCTTCGTCGCATTCGAGCTTTGGCGGTAGGTCGAGCTCGTGACCATCCCCTTCACGAGGCGCTTGACATCCCAGCCCGATTCGACGAATTCGACCGCGAGCCAATCGAGTAGCTCCGGGTGGCTCGGGCGTTCGCCCTGCACGCCGAAGTCGTTGCTCGTCTTCACGAGGCCGGTGCCGAAGAACTGCTGCCAAAAACGGTTGACCGTCACGCGGGCCGTCAGCGGGTGCTCTTTGGCGACGAGCCAGTTCGCCAGTGCGAGCCGGTCGAGTTTGTCGGCTTTCAACGGCGATAGTACGGCGGGAACGATAGGGCCGACCTTCGCGCCGGGCTTGTTGTACAGGCCCTTCTCGTAGACGAACGAGTCCCGCGGCTTCGGCAGGTCCTCCATCACCATGACGCGCGGGATGCCGCGCCGGATACTCTCGCGGGAATCGATGGCCTTGCCGAGTTCGGCGAGCTTGGCGGCATAGGGTTTCTCCGAACCGAACTTCTTTTCGAGCGCGTCGATTTGCGCCTTCGTCCGGTTCGCCGGGACGACTTTCAGCGCCTCCGCGATCTCTTTCGGCAAGTCCTTCGGCTTCTCGATCTTCGCTTCCGCATCGGTCACTTCGCCGGCCAACTTCGCGGCGGTCTCCGTCGCCTTCACCAACGCCGCACTCTGCTCGGCCGTCGGCCAGTCGAGCGTCGGCTTGGTGAACGGATCGCCGCCGCCGCCGGTCACGCTGGTTTGGTTGAAGAACGCGAACAGCCCGTAGTATTCCCTCTGCGCGATCGGGTCGAACTTGTGGTCGTGGCACCGGCAACAGTTGAAGGTCAGTCCGAGCCAGACGGTGGCGACCGTCTCGGCCATGTCCATGACGTAATCGACGCGGTTCTCGTCGGGGATGCGGCCGCCCTCGCCGTTGATGGGGTGGTTGCGCAAAAAGCCTGTCGCCAGTTTTTGCTCCGGGGTCGCCTTGGGCAGCAGGTCACCGGCGAGTTGTTCGACAGTGAATCGGTCGAAGGGTTTGTTGTCGTTGAAAGCGCGGATGGCCCAGTCCCGCCAAGGGTACATCGTCCGTTCGCCGTCGCCTTGGTAGCCGTTGCTGTCGGCGTAGCGGGCCGCTTCGAGCCATTCCCAAACCATGCGCTCGCCGAAGCGCGGGGACTTCAACAGCCGGTCGACGACCTTCGTGTACGCTTCGGGCGAACCGTCTTTCAGGAACGCCTCCCGCTCCGCCGCCGTCGGTGGCAAGCCGGTGAGGTCGAGGGTGACGCGGCGCAACAGCGTCTCTCGGCTCGCTTCCGGCGACGGCTTCAACCCCTCTTTTTCCAGCCGATCCCGCACATGAGAATCGATGGAACCACCACCGCGCTTCGGGGGCACGAACGCCCAGTGCGCGCCCCAGGCGGCGCCGGAGTCGATCCACGCCTTCAAAATCGCGAGCTGCTTCGCCGGCACCGGCTTCTTGACATGCGGCGGCGGCATCACTTCGTTTTCATCCGTCGAAACGATGCGCAGGATCAGTTCCGAATCGGCACTTTTGCCCGGCGCCACGACGGGGTCTTTCTTCCGCAGTGCCCCCTCGGCCGTGTCGAGCCGCAGGTCGGCCTTGCGCGCCTTGGCGTCCGGCCCGTGGCACGCGTAGCAATACTCCGACAAGATCGGCTGAACATCGCGCGCGAAATCCGGCTTGTCCGCACCGCGGATCTGTGAAGCGAACAGCACGGCCAGCAGAGTCACGGCCGGGCGGAGGGGATATTGACCGAACATGGGCGGAACCTCGGGCGAACGGCAGGCGGGCAATGAATCGCACTGGATCTTCTTCGCCCCAACGGGGCCGACTTTTAAAGCCCAGGGCGGAAGCCCTTGGGTGTCCGTGACAATTTTTCCCTCGCCCTGAAGGGGCCGGCGCACGATGCAGGAGAGACGCCGGCCCCTTCAGGGCGAAGACTTACCCGTCCAGAAACCCGGGGCTTCCGCCCCGGGCTATCGACATCGGCCCCGTTGGGGCAAAGAGTGCGACCGCCAATCTCAGCCGACCCTCAGTGCAAAATCGGGTCGATCCAGGCGAAAGTGGCGGCTGTAGTAAGGGTCACCCGCTTTCAGGAACTCGCCCCATTTCAGGTGGAAGAGGTCGATCTCGCGTTTGAATCTCTTCTGTTTTTCTTCGGTGTCCTCGGGGCCGCGCGTCTTCGATTCGAGATGGTACAACTCCGCGTCCGGAGTCCAGACGATTCGATACCCCTTGGCCAAGACTTGCAAGCAAATGTCGACGTCGTTGAAGGCGAGTACGAACCCTTCGTCGAATCCGCCGACCTCGTCGAAGACGGTCTTCTTCATCAGCAAACACGCACCCGTGACGGCGGCGACGTTCTGGGCGTATTGCAAGCGCTGCATGTGCCCCGGTGCCGACCGCGGGTAATTCAAATGCGAGTGCCCGGCGACGCCCCCCATGCCGATGATGAGCCCCGCGTGCTGGATGGTGTCGTCGGCGTAGTACAGCTTCGCCCCGACGGCGCCAACGCCCGGTTGCACGGCCCGCTTCACCAACTCTTCGAGCCAATCCGGATTGATCGCTTCGATGTCGTTGTTGAGAAACAGCAGCAACTCCCCGTTGGCGGCGCGGGCCGCGAAGTTGTTCACGGCGGCGTAGTTGAAGGGCTTCGTCCATTCCAAGATCTTCGCGCGCGGATCGAGTTTCAACCGCGCGTAGTAGTCGTGCGTCGCGGGGAGCGTACTGCCGTTTTCGACGACGATGAGTTCGTAGTTCGCGTAGCTCGACTTCGCCAAACTGTCGACGCAGCGGGCCAGCATCTCCGGATGATCTTTATTCGGGATGATAACCGTGACCAACGGCTGCGCCTTCAACAAATAGATGACGTGATACATGCCCAGCGCGAGGCCGTCGTGCACCGACGCCTCGACACCGGTGCGGGCCAGGTGCTCGGCGATGGCCTTCTTGCCGTGGTCGTAGGCGTAGTTTTTGCTCCCCTTATTGAGGGCGGTACTCGCGGCGTGCATCCGCCAGTGGTAGAGCACGCGCGGCACGTGGACGATCCGTTTCGCCACTTCGCCGGCCCGCAGCACGAGGTCGTAATCTTGGGCGCCGTCGAAGCCCGCGCGGAAGCCGCCGATCCGTTCGACGAGGTCGCGCTTCAACACCAGCAGGTGGCAGATGTAGTTCCGACTGAGTAGCGTTTCGGGCGACCAATCGGGTTTGAAGTTCGGCTCGACGCGCTCCCCGGCCGTGTCGAGCTTGTCTTCGTCGCTGTACAAGAACTCGGCCTGCGGATTCGCGGCGATCGCCGTCGCCATCTCGTGGAGCGCGAACGGGGCGAGGGTATCGTCGTGGTCGAGCAGCGCCACGAACTCGCCGGTGGCCAGCGCGAGGGCCGCGTTGCTGTTCCCGGCGATGCCGAGATTCGTTTCGAGGAATTGCACTTTGATGCGCGAATCCTGCGCGGCGAACTTCTGCAAGATCGGTCGGACGTGTTCCTTCGGGCTGGCATCGGCGAGGCAGAGTTCCCAATTGGAATAGGTCTGCGCCAGAACCGATTTCACCATCGCTTCGAGGAACTCGGCGGGCGGGTTGTAGACCGGCACGACGACGGAAATCTTCGGCGGTGTCGCGAATGGGAAGGCCCGTTGCTTTTCCAATTGCGAGGCGTTCGGCTCGTGCCGCGCGATCCAACGGCGGTATTCGCCCGGCGGCGTCGACTCGGTCAGGTGCCGTTGCTCCGGGGGCGGACCGTTGCGCGCGGCCCGCTTGCCGAGCGCCCAGCCCGCCGCGCCGGCGACCATTTTTGACCCGGACCGCAACATCGCCCGTCGGCGGGTGTGCAGCGGGAAGAATCGCGCCGTCAGTTTCTGCACGGCGCCGGCGAACTTGTAGGCCTTGCCCGCTTGGATGTTCGCGAGCGCGGCGGTTCGTTGTTCCAACAATTCCGTGCGGCGACTGAGCGCGGCCTCGAGTTGCCCGATGCGTTTCTCGGCGATGGCCAATTCGGTCTGCGGTTCGTTCATGGGGTGGTTATACCCCCGCCCCGGCCGGCGGGACAAGGGGGAGCGGGCGAGGTGGGCCCAGTCGTGCGCGGCGATGCCGGTTGTCGAAGACGTAATAGACCGGCTCGCTGAAGCGGCTCTTGCTCCGCGTCTCGTCGCTCAATTTGGCACGGCCGCCGTAGGCGCCGTTCACGCTGCCGTTGCGCTTCACCGCGCCGACCCGCACGAACCCGGCGCGCTCGAAGACGGGGTTCGCCCGGCCCATCGCCGACAGGGTTTCGATCCAGTCGACGTCGCAGAGATCGCACGCCCGGCGGATGAACTCCGACGCGAGTCCCGCGCCGCGGTAGGTCGGGTGGAGCACGACCCGCTGCAACAGCCAGAGCCGTTCGTTCAGCGATTGCATCGCCAAACCGGTGCGCGGATTTTTCAAACCGAAGTAGCGGCTCCGCAAGGCGAGGGACGCCGCGGGGGTGCCGAAGACCACGATGCCGATCGGCGCATCGCCGTGCCACAGTACGATCACGCGGCGGGTGTAGGCGAGGTGGTGGCTGCGGTAATGCCACCGAGCGAAGTGCGGCCAATCGCGGCGGGTGCCCTCCGAGAGCCAGAGTCGAGGGTGGAAGGAGATGCGTTTTTTTTAACATTCCGGTGCTCGACGTCGATGATTCCGTCGCCGTGGCAACGGATGCGGATGTCCGGGTCCAAGTCGTCGGCCAAGTCTTCGTGGGTCGTCGCACAGAGGGCACCGACGCCGGTTCGCGTCGCGGTTTTTCGCAAGTTGTAGGCGACGACTTTCGCCAGCGTGCGGTCGAGTACGGCGCCGAATTCATCGAGCATCAGGACCTTCGCACCTTGGGTCAACCCGAAGGCCAAGCGGAAGCGGTAGCGCTGGCCGTCGCTCAATTCCGCCGGCGTCCGCAGCATCAATCGGGCTTCGCCCAATCCGGCCGCGGCCAGTGCCGATAAGCGCTCGTCCAACGTCCCCGGCAGCGCGTCGATCAACGGCACCTCGGGCAGCGTCAACGCCGCCAAATCGAGGGCGTTCGCGCGGCGGCCGAGTTCGCGCAGCAAGCTCGATTTCCCCGAGCCGCTCGGCCCGGTGAGGAGCACCACGGCCCCCGCCGGGATGTCGATTTCAAACCCGGCCGCGACGACGTGGGGCGGCTCGGCGGGCGAAAGTCCGAACAGATCGCACACTTCCCCCGCCAGTAACGAACGGGAACGCGGCCGGACGGCGTAACGGATATCGATGGGGTTTGGCATGGGGCACCACGGTTCGAGAAAACTGGACGCTTGTATATAAGCTCCAAATTCGGGAAGTCAAATTCAAAGTGGCGGGCTGGCAGGCAATTGGCGAGAAGAGTGGATTAAAGCCAAGATTTGAACTTTGAAGCCGGGAAGAAAATACAGAATGCGATAAGGATGTTCAAAGATTTCGCGGATGGATGGGTCGCCGTATTCCGGCAAATCGCTCCCGAGAAACGGCAAATCGCCCAAGCTCCGTGTTCGAGAGATGACCCGCGCGGCGATGGCTTGCCCGTAGCCGGGACTGCTCCAAGCCACGTAGTCTCGGCTACGGGCAACTGCGACGCGGCCGTTTCGGTCCAGGCGACGTTCATGCGGGCAGGCCCAAGCGACGGCGGACTTCCTCCTCGGTCAACAACCGCCCGGCGCGGCTGTCGGCCAATCCGGCTTCGATCGACTGCCGGACGTAAATCTCGTACTGGAGATCTTCCCATGTCGCCCCATCGGGAAGGCGATCCGCGATACGGTGGAGTTGGTCACGGATTTCGGCGGTCACGGTCATAGTAAATTGCCCCCGGAGATGCGGTCCAGGCCGAAGCTCTCGACAGACGCATCTTAACAAGGCCCAGTGAAAATACAAAACTCAGTAGTCTGAGGCGGGCTAAACGGATACGAACTCCATCTGTGTCTCTGGCACATCTCGTTTTCAATTCGCACAATGACCACCCGTGCCGTGAGATTCGCCATGACCGCCTTCGCCGAACTCGTCGAGACCGCCGACGACTCCGTGTACACCTTGACCTCGACCGTGCGCGGGCCGGCGGGGAAACTGCCGTTGACCGATGACCTGCTCCGGCATTCCCCCAGTGGGGACCTGTTCGGCTGGAGCCAGAACGTCGGCATGGGGCTGAACCCGGCGCTGCTCGGCCGCAAGGAATTCCTGATCCTGAGTACCCACGGTGGCCTGCGCGCCGAAGACGGGTCGCCCATCGCCCTGGGCTTCCACAGCGGCCACTGGGAGGTCGGACTGCTGGTGAAGGCCGCCGCGGAAGAGTTCCAGCGACTGAAGACGATCCCGTTTGCGGGGGCAGTCACCGACCCGTGCGACGGGCGGACCCAGGGCACCGCCGGGATGTACGACAGCCTGCCGTACCGCAACGATTCCAGCATGGTGATGCGCCGGCTGATGCGCAGCTTGCCGACGCGCGCCGGGGTCATGGGCGTGGCCACCTGCGACAAAGGCCTGCCCGCGATGATGATGGCCCTCGCCAGCCAGCACGACTTCCCGACGATCCTTGTGCCCGGCGGTGTGATGCTCGCGGGGGAAGCCGGCGAGGAAGACACGGGCAAGGTGCAGAGCATCGGCGCGCGCTACGCCAACGGCGAAATCACGCTCGACCAAGCGGCGGAAGCCGGGTGCCACTCGTGTGCGTCGCCCGGTGGCGGGTGCCAGTTTCTCGGCACGGCGGCGACCGCGCAGGTCATCGGCGAAGCGCTCGGGCTGAGTTTGCCGCACGCGGCGCTGTCGCCGTCGGGCCAACCGATCTGGCTCGACATGGCTCGCCGTTCGGCGAAGGCGCTCGTGTCGATGCAACAATCGGGCATCACGACCAAACAGATCCTCACCGATGCGGCGGTTCGCAATGCCCTCGCCGTCTTCGCGGCCTTCGGTGGCAGTACCAATCTGTTGCTGCACATCCCGGCCATCGCGTTCCACGCCGGGTTGAAGCGACCGACCATCGACGATTGGACGTTCTTCAACCGCGCGGTGCCACGGTTAGTCGATGCGTTGCCGAACGGCCCGGTCGGCCACCCGACGATTCGCGTCTTCCTCGCCGGTGGCGTGCCCGAGGTGATGCTTCACCTGCGCGAACTGAGTTTATTGAACCTCGACGTGCTCACAGCGTCCGGTGCCACGCTCGGCAAGGTGCTCGATTGGTGGAGTACTTCAGAGCGTCGCAAGCGGCTGCGTGGGTTGCTGGAAACGCGGGATCGCATCGACCCGGACAGCGTCATCATGAGTCCCGAATCGGCCCGCCAACGGGGGCTGACCAGCACCGTCACTTTCCCGCGTGGCAACCTTGCCCCAGAAGGTGCGGTCATCAAATCGACGGCCATCGACCCGACGGTGGTCGATGCGGACGGCGTTTACCGGTAGCTCGGCCCGGCGAAAGTGTTCACCACCGAGACGGCGGCGATCGCGGCGCTGAAGGGACCAGGAGACAAGCACGTGGTGGCCGGGGATGTCCTCGTGCTTTGCTGTCGTGGGCCGATGGGTTCGGGGATGGAAGAGACGTACCAAGTGACGAGCGCGCTCAAGTTCCTGCCGTGGGGGAAGCAGATCGCGGTGCTCACCGACGCGCGATTCAGCGGCGTCAGTACGGGGGCGTGCATCGGCCACGTGTCCCCGGAGGCGCTCGCCGGTGGCCCCATCGGCAAACTCCGCGATGGGGATCAGATTGAGATCATCATCGACCGCAATTTGCTCGAAGGTGCCGTGAACCTCGTCGGCGATGCGGCCGAACTTCACAATGCGACGTGGGGTGCGGTGGAACTGGCGAACCGGTCGCCACGGCCGGACTTGCACGCCGACCCGGCGCTGCCGGCCGACACGAAGTTGTGGGCGGCGCTCCAGCACGCGAGCGGCGGCGTCTGGGGTGGCTGCGTCTACGACGCGGACGCGATTGCGGCGAAGCTGTTGGGGTGATGGGTGTCCGGGTCTTGCGGCCCCAACGGGGCCACCGAAGGTAGCCAGGGGTGGAGCGCAGCGCAACCCCTGGAACGACCACGACACGGGTAGCCCCGTTGGGGCCCGCAGATCCGTTTCCCCATGCGCACCAGGGGTTCCGCTTCGCTCCACCCCTGGCTACCTTCGGTCGTCCCGTTGGGACTGCAAAACCCCCTGGCTCAGGAACCACCGTTGTGACCGTGTTCCAGAATCCGTTGCCACACCAAGCAGACGGTGGACAATCAACCCTGTGCTGAAACATGGTAAACTGATCCCAACTGGATCCGTTCTCGCTGCATTGGAACACAATCATGAATTGGCACATTCCCGCGATTTTCGGCCTGCTCGTCGCCTTGGCGGCACCGATGGCTCATGCCCAAGTTCCGTCGAAGGATGTCACCGATACAACCGCAGCCGGTGAAGCCGGAACCAAAGCGCTCACCAAAATCAAGGAGTTCGGCAGAGTCGATGACGTCGGCTCGAAAGCCGCACCGCTGTTCAAACTGAATTTGGGGCGGTCGCGGATCACCGACGCGGACATGATTCATTTGAAGAGTCTCACGACTCCTTTCATTCTCGATTTGACTGGCACCGCCATCGGTCGGGTTGGCCAAACTCGGAAATCTGACGACGCTGTTGCAAATCTCCCTGGACGGCTGCGCCGTGACCGA
>JANXTU010000310.1 GCA_025352235.1 Fimbriiglobus sp. | reverse complement strand
ACGCGGATCGAGCCCGACGGGGCCGCGAGCGGGGCGACGCATTCGGTTTCGGCGAAGGTTTGTTTCGTTGAATACCCGGTTGCCGACGGATCGCGGAAGCCGAGGAGTCGGCGAGCTTCGATGTCGAGCACCCAGTAGTCGGCCAAGCCCGCGGCCGCGTAGATTTCGGCTTTCTTCCCCGTGTCGTAGTAGAAGGACGAATCGGCGACTTCGACGACCAGGAGCGCGGCCGTGGGCATGCGCTTGTAATCGCGCGGCCCACCGAGGACGACGGCAAGATCCGGTTCCGGATCATGATTCCCCTGACGAAGGGGGAGTTGCGGCCGTATGTAGAATCCGACTCCAAAGATCCTCTGCAGTTCGTGCAAGGTCAGCGACACGCCGCACGAATGGGGTTCTAGCATCGCGGCCATCGGTACCAACTGCCCATCGATGAACATAACGCGGACACCATCGAGCGCGCCGCTGTCGACCATGCGCTGGTACTGATCCCAGCGGAAGCACAGCGGCCCCGGCGCGACTTGCGGCGAACGGGCTGCAGTGGCGACAACGGACATACTCATCTCCTCAGGGCAGTAGATCGGCGACGCGGACGGGAGAACTCTGCGCCGCGAGCGGGGCGATGGTGTCGGCGAGCCCCAATTCCAAACGGGTGCGGTAGGCGAGTCCGCCGTCGGGCAGGGGCGCCGGGTCGCGGAAGACGATCAGGAGCCGATTCTCGACGTCGATGACCCAGTAGTCGAGGATGCCACCGGTGGCGTACACTTCCGCTTTCGTGGTCGTATCTTCGAACAGCGAACTATCGGCGATTTCGACGATCAGCTCCGCTGTGGTGGGATGCTTGACTTGGAAATCCTGCAGTGTCCCTTTTACCACGGCAATGTCCGGAAATGGACTGGAGTTGCCGAGGACGATGGGCGTTTGAACCCGCACTCGATACCCGGCTCCGAAGATTTGACGCAGCACTTCGTTTGCGAGATCCAAGAAGTTCGCGTGCGGAGGATTCATCTCGCCTTGCTCCCAGATTTCACCGCGGATGAGGTACGTGCGCAGCCCGTCCCAAACCCCCGTCGCGCGGACGCGGTGGAACTCCTCGACCGACCACTTGGATTTCTTCCGCGGCGGCAGCGAGACCGCCCGCACCGGCGGCGGCGTGAATGTGGAACTCGGGGCCGTCGCCGTGAGAATGGACATGGGCCACCTTGCAGTGCGGAGGGTTCACTTGGCGGAAAGGGATTCGAGCATCTTGTCGAGTGCTTCATCGCCCCGCTCGGCGGAGTCCCGCGCAGCCTGCCAAAGGGCGAATACCACCGGGTATTCCAATTCGGCCCCGGCGAATTCACCACCTGCGATCACGCGGCCGATGCGATCAGATATGGAAACATCCAAGCCGTCACGGCCGTCCTCTTCGGGATCGAATCGGGAAACTCGGATCAAGCCTTCCGCCAAGGCGGTTTGGTAGGCACCCGAAGCGATTTCCGACCACTTCAAGTTGCCCCAAAGAGTCTTGGAAGTCGCGGCTTTCATGAGTCGGACGGCTTTTTCAATCATGATATCACCTTTCCTTGGTTTTGACGGGCCGACGTTTCGAGGTTCACAACTTTCGCGATGATCCGATCGAGCGCCGCGTGACGATCCGTGGCCAAGTTCTTGTCGACTTTCCGATTGGAAACGATTCCCGCCAGCCAGCGCAATTGGTGCAGCACCGCCGGCAGTTCGCCGCGTTCCTCAACGGAGATTTGCTGGTCCGAAACCATCCGGGTCATCCATTCGATCGCGGCATCAAAGTAACCGTGGGCCCGTTGCCATTGTTTGCTCCGGCACGCGTCTCGGGCCAGCAAAACGGTTTGGTGCAAAGAGGTCAAGTCCCTCAAAGTCTGCTGGCGCAAATACAGTGCTATGGCGTTGACCGCTTCTTTTCTCGCTTGGCGAACTTGCTGTCGCACGATCACCGCAACCGCGAATCCCGCAACGGACACGAAGAAACCCAACACCCCGAGTATATCCGACCACCACGCGAGCAGCTCGCGCGATTCGCTCGGCGGTGGCACTTCCCCGAAAATCACGCGAGCTCCTCTCACTTTCTCCCGCTCATTCTACCACTTCCGCAGCAGTGCTGCGCTCGCGGCGAGCCAGGCCTCGTCGTCATGGTCGTCGAGTGCCGCGAAGTTCGTTTTGATCCTCCGGAAGGCCATTTTCAAGAAGGTTTGCCCGGCCGTGATGTCGGCGAATTTGTCGGCCGGCTTTGGCTTGGCGATCAAGGCATCGAGCCGGCTGAGGACGCACGCTGCGGCGTACAGATCCATCGCGATGTCGGCTAAGCGCTCGTGGATCAATTGCGCTTGTACGAAAGTCGTTTCGTCCTTCAATTTCAAGAATACATGCGGCAGCGTCGTGCCGAGTTGCTTGACGTAGCCCGCCAGAATCTTGGCGTCGGCTTGGAGTTCCAACGCTTGCACGGGCACCGTCGGCGAGTGGGCTAGCCAGGGTGCGGCGAGCTTCGCCCCGGCGCCGATCCCGGACAGCACCTTGCCGAGACTCCAACGGCCGCCGACGAGATCGTCACGCAGGTTCTTGAGGTGTTCCCCCGGTCCTTTGCAACCGACCACCGCGATGAAGGCTTTCAAGACATCGTTGGCCCCCTCGCCGATGGTATTGATGCGCGCGTCGCGCATCCAGCGTTCCAGCGGTTGATCGGTGAAATAACCCTTCCCGCCCCAGACTTGAATCGTGTCGTTCACAATGGTCCAGAGGTGCTCGGTCGCGAAGACTTTTAAGATCGCCGTTTCGAGCATGTAATCGTCGGCCCCGCGGTCGATGAATGCGGCGCATTGCGTCGTCATCGCTTCCATCGCGAATAAATGCGACGCAGCGAAGGCGACCTTCTTCTGGACGAGTTGAAACTCGGCCAGAGGCTGTTGAAATTGCACCCGCGTCTTGGCGTGCGAAATCATCGCATCCAAGCAGACCTTCGCATGGCCGGTGCACGTTGCGCCGAAAGTGGTTCGGCCGAAGTTCAACACCGTGAGGGCCGCCTGCAATCCCCGGCCGATCTGCCCGAGGATATTCTCCTTCGGCACGCGCACGTCGGTGAACTTCATCTTCCCGGTGGCCGTGCCGCGGATACCGCACTTGTCGGCGCGCTTCTCGATCACTTCAAATCCGGGCATCTCGGGCGTCACGAGGAACGCCGTGACTTTGCTCCCGCCTTTTCCATCGGGCGTGCGCGCCATCACGGTCAATACATCCGCAATACCGCCGTTGGTGATGTAATGCTTAATGCCGTTCAACAAATACGCGGAGCCGTCTTCGGTCGGCGTCGCCGTGGTGCGCACGCCGCCGGCGTCCGACCCGGCTTCCGGTTCCGTCAGCGCGAAGGCCGCGATCTTCTCCCCCGTCAGCATCCCCGGCAGCCATTTCGCCTGTTGTTCTTTCGTGCCGAATAGGAGCAGCGCCCGGCAACCGATACTCTGGTGGGCGTTGACGAACACGGCGGTGCTGGCGCAATGGCCGCCGAGCAATTCCATAATGCGGATGTACTGCTGTTGATTGAACCCGCGGCCGCCGAACTCCGTGGGCACCGTCATGCCGAGGACACCGAGTTCCCCGAGGCCGCGGATGACCGAATCCGGAATGAGCGACTCGCGGTCGATGGTCCTCGCATCGATGCTGGCATCGGCGAATCGTTTCACGCGGGTGTAGGCGTCATCGGCGTCGGACTGCTGCTCGGGCGACAACTTCGGGTAAGGGAATAGGAGATCGCCGCGGACGCGGCCGAAGAACAGGCTCTTAGCGAAGCCGAGTTTCTCGACGTCGCCCAATAACTCGGCGACGTCTTTCTTTTGGGATTCGACTTGGGCTTGGGTGAGTGCCATAGGAACCTCGGGAAAGGGTACAACAATTGTAGGCGCCGGACACGCGCGCGGTGAACCGGGCTATAATGCCGGCTGAACCCCAGTGGAATCGCCATGACTCAGCCCCACTCCCGCTCGCCCGAATCGCTGATCCGCATCTTGTCCGGGGCGAGCGCCTGCGACGACGACGAGCCGCTATCGGGCGGACCGGTGCCGATGGACGTGCCGCGCATCGAGCGCGCCGTCCGCGAGATCCTGATCGCCATCGGTGAGAACCCGGACCGGGAGGGGTTGCTCGAAACCCCGGCCCGCGTCGCCCGGATGTACGCCGAGGTGTTCAGCGGCCTGCACACCGACCCGACGGTGCTATTGCAGAAAACCTTCACCCAACACCACGACGAAATGGTGTTGGTCAAAGAGATCGAATTCGCGTCCTGCTGCGAGCACCACTTGGTGCCGTTTTTGGGGCGGGCGCACATCGGCTATTTGCCGAATGGCAAAGTGATCGGCCTGAGCAAGCTGGCCCGCGTCGTCGACGCCGTGGCCCGCCGGCCGCAAGTTCAAGAGCGCATGACGGAGCAAATCGCCGATTTGATTATGAACGAATTGCAACCCCGCGGCGTCGGTGTGATTCTGGAAGCGAGCCACATGTGTATGACGATCCGCGGCGTCAAGAAACCCGGCGCGAAAACTATTACGAGCGCGATGCGGGGCCTGTTCAAAACGAACCCGATGACCCGCAACGAATTGATGGCCTTGGTGTACGGGGGGAATTGAAGGTCGCCAGCGCTCACGCGGACTTCGAGAAGTGGCCCAGGGCGTCGAGCGACGCTTGAAGCAGCCTGTCCGAAAAGAGTTTCTGCTTCCTCGCGGCGGCCTCGGCGCCGTCGGGCCACCGCCCCAAAGCGAGCTTCACGCCGGCGAGGGTCGGTTCGGCGTCTTCCTTGTGGATGAGCCAGTCGACCGTGGCCAAGGCTTCCATGCCGAGAGGGGATTGGAAGCCGTCGATCAGCGCGTCGGTCCGTTCGATGGCTCCGGCGTACACTCCGGCCTCAGGCGTGGCCAAGAACTCGGCGAGCGCGGTGCGCTTATCTTCATCGAACCGGATGTTTTCAGTCGGCGAGGCGTCGGCGAGCCGCTTGTCGCAATGCAAGTAACTCCCGTCCAAGGCGTCCAAGAGGTGCCTGAGCTTTTCTGCGTAGGGGCCGTACCGCTTGGCCGCGAAATCGAGGCTGAGTGGGTTCTCGACGTGTTGGATCTCGATGCTGCGCTGAAGGAACCACGCGAGTTTTTGGATTTCCAAGATCGAGCAGTCCAACCCCAACACGCTGTAGCGGCGTACCATTTCGACGACGAGGGCGCGGGCCGCGGTCAACACCTCCACGCCCCGTCTTTTCATCGCGGTCTGGTATTTCGCCGTCGGCTCATAGACTACCACGTCCACCCCGGGCAGATTGGCCAAGGCACTCTCGATCAAGGGTCGCACGGAGTTCCACTCCAGTCCGCCGTTGCCGCTGCCCAACGGCGGGATCGCAATGGATCGGATGCCGTTCGCCACTATGACCGCCCGCAAATCTTCCAAGCCTGCGGCAACCCACTCCAGCTGCGAAGGCTGGCGCCAGTGACGCTTGGTCGGGAAGTTAATGATCCACCGCGGACCGTCCAGGTCGGTCGATGCCGTCACGAACATCCGCCCGGTCTCGACCTCGCCGCGCTTCGAGGCCGCCGCGTAGAGTTTGAAGTTATCGGGGTAGCGCTCTTTGAACATGAGCGCGATCCCCTTGCCCATCACGCCCACCGTGTTGACGGTGTTCACGACGGCGTCCACCTCGGCTTCCAGCAGATTGCCTCGCTCGAAGCGGATCATGTCAAAGGTACCAATTGGGAAGCGACTTAACCGGGATCGTCAAACCGCGCGCTTCTAGATCAGCTCGAATCGGGGCGCGCGTAATGTCATCGTAGCAAGCGATGCCCAAAAGGGCATCGACCGGCACGACCGAATGCACGAGCGCCTCGGCTTGGTAGCGGGTGAGCTTTCCTGCATCCTCGGGATCCTTCCTGTAATCCTTGCTGCGAAGCAAATCCCAGTCGATTCGGTTCAGGTGATCCAAGTCCTCGAAGTACCCGGCATCCCGGAAGTAAGCGTGGCTATCGGTGAAGACAAAGGGCGTGCCTACATCCCGCAGTCTGTACAACGACGATACCAATATCGCGATGTCGCAATTGGGCCTTCGGATCACGCCATTGCAACCGGCTTTGATGTGGTACCTCATGATCGAATACGGTGTGAAGTAGAATGGGACGTAGTCGCTCAGGGTGCCGCCCGGCCCGATGGGTACGGCCCGCCCTTTCCGCTTCTCGATTAAATCCGCCATGCCGATGGGCACGAAACCCGGGTCTTGCACGCCGCTGTTTTTGCAGTGGAGGCCGTGATCGAAGATCCAAGGCAAGTTGTCGACGTGGGTGATGCGGAAAATGCACGCCGCCTCCGGGCCGAGTTCCGCCATCGTCGCCTCAATTTAGCACATTTGTTTAATTCTGCACATTGTATCATTGGTCACACGCTCGCTCTTCCCACCCGACAGAAAGACTCCGACCGCTCACTGCGGCCGGCTCGCCTCTAGAATGAGTGCATGATCGACCTCGATTCCAATGCGACGACGCCGTTGCTCCCTGAGGCGTGGGAGGCGATGGCGCCGCTGATGCTCGCGAACTCGGGGAACGCGTCGTCGGCGCACGCGCTCGGGCGCATGGCCAGGCAGCAACTCGAAACGGCGCGTGAGGAAGTCGCGGATCTTCTCGGGGCGCGGGCCGACGAGGTCTACTTCACCGCGGGGGCGACCGAGGCGAACAACCTCGCGATATTCGGATTGGTCGGCCCAATTCCCGGTTCCATCCTCGCGGCGCCGATCGAACATCCTTGCGTCATCGAACCGCTCAAGGCCCTCGAAAAGAGGGGGTTCGCGGTCGAGTGGTTGCCGGTCGATCCGCGCGGGATCGTCGATCAACGCGAAGTCTCGAACCGGATCCGCGCCGACACCCGACTCGTGGCGCTGATGCTGGCCAACCACGAAACCGGGGCGATCCAACCGGTCCGCCATGTCGCCAAGACGCTCCCAAAACAGATTCCGCTCCACTGCGATGCGGCCCAAGCCGTCGGCAAGATCGCCGTCGACTTCCGCGACCTCGGAGTCGGTTCCCTCAGCGCCAGCGCCCACAAATTCCACGGCCCGAAGGGCGTCGGTTTGCTCCTGCTGAAACACGGGCTCACCTTCCAACCGACGCTTTTCGGCGGCCACCAGCAGCGCGGCATCCGCCCCGGCACCGAAGCCGTCCCCCTCGCCGTCGGGCTGACCGTGGCCCTGCGACACGCGATCCGAACGATGGAGGCGAACCGGGCGAAGTGGCTCGAACTCCGGGCGGCGTTCCTTGGCACCCTCGATGTCAAATCGATTCTCAACGGCTCCCCAGACGGGTTACCGACGACCCTGAATCTGTCGTTCCCCGGTTGTCGGGCGGAGGTCCTGTTGATGGCTCTCGACCTCGCCGGGATCGCCTGCAGCACCGGTTCCGCGTGCTCCAGCGGATCACTGTTGCCGTCTCCGGTTTTGAGCGCAATGGGGGTTCCTCCGGATGTGCTGAATTCCGCGATGCGTTTCAGTTTCCACGCCGGCCGGACGATTCAAGAGATGATCGACGCGGGTCACCGGGTGGGCGAATGCGTGCGCAAGACCGTCCGGCCCTAAAAATCGGGGCAATTGCGGAATTCGGACTTAACGACCACTTATTGACGGCTTCTCCACAATTTGCGCGGTGTTGGAACCATCCCGAATGGCGCATTGGGGTTGCGTCGCACGGTTGGGCTTTATTCCCCGCGCGACTCTGCGTAAAATGGGCACATGATTCAGCCAACCGCTGCAATCGGAGTCGGCTTGAAACCCACTTTGTGGGCCGATTTCCACATTCTCCCTGAAAATCGTTCGGCCGTGCGGGCCTGCAAACGGGTCGTCCAAGCCCTCCACCGCCCCCTCCGCCGCATCCCCTTCGCCGCCCCACTTTTGCTGCATGGCCCGTCCGGTACGGGCAAATCCTTCCTCGTCCAGACCTTAATCCGAGAAATGATCTCGGGGCCGGCCGCACAAACGGTGCAATCGCTATTGGCGAACGAGTTCCCCCGCTCGACCCCTTCGACCGGAAATCCGCAGATTGCCCCGGATGAATTCGAAGACTACTTATCGTGCGATCTGCTCGTGGTCGAAGACTTGAATGAAGTGAAAGACGTCGACGTCGACTCCATGGTCCGGTTGCTCGATTACCGCATCGCCCGGCAGAAGCCGACGGTGATCACGGCGTCGGCCGGACCGGCCGGATTGATCCATCTGCCGCGCCGCCTGACCAACCGCCTCGCGGCTGGCCTCGTGGTGCGATTGGAATATCCGAGCCTCGTCAGCCGGCGGCTCTTAGTGCGGTCGCTGGCGGACAAACGGAAGTTGAAGCTCGAAGAGCCGGCCGAGCGCTGGCTGGCCAAGAACTCGGCCGGCAGCATCCGCCTGCTGCTCGGGTTGTTCGAGAAACTCCGGCCGCTAGCCAAAGAGACCGGCCTGCCGCTGACGGCCAAGCAAGTGCGCGATTGGCTCCGCGAACCGGACGCCGTCATCGACCCCATGGAGCGGATCGTCAGCCGGGTGGCCAGCAGCTACGGCGTGAAGCCCAAGGAAATCCTCGGGGCGAGCCGGCTGAAGGGCGTGATGGTGCCCCGCCAAGTGGCGATGTACTTGGCCCGCGAAGTGGCCAAACTGCCGCTGGCGACCATCGGCCGCTACTTCAACGGCCGCGATCACACGACCGTGATGCACGCGACCCGCAAAGTCGCCGAGGGGATCAAGAGCGACCCGCAACTGCAGGTGGCCGTCCGCGAGTTGAAGGCCGGATTGAAGTGAATCACTCTGTGGACAACCCGGCGCGCGTTTGACGCGCGACTGTTCTCCGGCGACGCGCACTTCCCCCCAAAAATTTTTACAACCCCTCATCCGAGATCGACTGACGCGGCGCGCCACCCAGAAACCATTCGCGCGCCAGCTTATCCACATCCCGCCGCTTCGCGATTCCCCCAATTGCAGCAAGGAAATCGACCTGTTCTCCGCGAACGCGCGCCACAATTCCGCGGCGCCTTACTGCTATTACTTTGTTTTCTAACGAAAGAATAAAAGAAGGAGGAAGGCCCGCGAGAGAAGAAGCTCAATTCATAAACTTGACCCCACGACCCAACGAGACGAACGCCCGAGACGAACGCCATGAAAATGACCTGCGCCCGCGACGCCCTCCTGACCGCTTGCCAGATCGTGCAAGGGGCCGTGGCCAAGAGCACCACGAAGCCGATCTTGTCGAACATCAAAGCCGTCACCCACGACGACGCGCTCACGCTGATGGCGACCGACCTCGAAGTCGGTATCCGCTACGAACTCCGGGGCGTGAAGGTCCAGCGGGCGGGCGCGGCCATCTTGCCGGTGAACAAGCTCATCTCGATTCTGCGCGAATCGTCCGAAGCCGAGATCACGATCGACGCCGGCGAAGAGAACACGACCATCAAGCTCAGCTCGAGCAAGTACGAACTCCCCGGCGGTATGCCCGACGAGTTCCCCGATCTCCCGCCCTTCGACGGCGGCACCCGCTACCACGAGATCAAAGCCGGCGTGCTGCGGATGATGATCAAGCGCACCGTCTTCGCCGCCGAGAAACGCGAGAACACCCGCTACGCCGTCACGGGCATCCTCTGGGAAGCCGAGAAGGGCCGCGCCCGCCTCGTGGCCACCGACACCAAGCGACTGGCCATGACCGACGGCCCCGCCGACATCCACGGCGAAGACGACGCCAAGCCGCAGTCGCACCTGATCCCGCTGAAGGCGATCCAACTGCTCGAACGCAACTTGTCCGACGACGGCGAGTTGATCCGCGTGGCCCTGAAGACGAACGACGCCCTCTTCCAGACCGAACGGGCGATGATCTACACGCGGTTGGTCGAGGGCCGCTTCCCGCCGTACCAGCAGTTCATCCCGAAGAAGATGGCGGTGCGCCTGACGCTCCCGGCGGCCGAGTTCTTCGCCCGGATCCGCCAAGCGGCGATCACGACCGACGACGAGAGCAAGCGCGTCGATTTCCACTTCGCACCGGGCAAACTGACGCTGCAAGCCCGCGGCCCGGAAACCGGATCGAGCGAAGTGGAGATGGCGCTGCCCGGTTACGACGGCCCGGAGATCGAGATCGCCTTCGACCCGGCTTACCTGACCGAGATGCTCCGCGCCACCGACGGCGAACCGACGATCCTCCTCGAAATGACCGAAGCCCGCGACCGCGCCATCTTCCGCATCGGCGAGCACTACCTCTACCTGGTGGTGCCGATGGTGGGGTGAGGGG
>JANXTU010000280.1 GCA_025352235.1 Fimbriiglobus sp. | reverse complement strand
TATGGCGACCCCCACTCGAACTCTCCTCATTCTCGGTTGCGGCACGTCCGTCGGCGTGCCGATGATCGGCTGCGAATGCCCAGTCTGCACGTCGGCGAATCCGAAGAACAACCGCACACGCGCGTCGGTGCTGCTGCAAGTGCCCGCCGGCAACATCCTCATCGATTCCGGCCCGGAATTGCGCATCCAATTCGTCCGCGAGAAGATCCCCGTCGCCCACGCTCTGCTTTACACGCACTACCACGCCGACCATATTTACGGTCTCGACGACGTCCGGTTGTTCCCGAAGATTCTGAACGGCCCGTTGCCCGTGTACTGCACGGCCGAGGTCGAAGGGGTCGTCCGCGAATCGTTCCCGTACATCTTCGGCCGCGAAGCTGAGCTGTTGCCGGCGGGCGTGCTGCCGAAGTTGCAATTCCGCCGCATCACCGCCGAGCCGTTCGACATCCTCGGCGAGCGGATCACCCCGATCCCGCTGATCCACGGCCGGTTCGATGTCTTCGGCTTCCGAATCGGTGACCTTGCGTATTGCACCGACGCGAATGCGATCCCCGAGGCGAGTTGGCCGCTGCTGATGGGGCTGGACACGCTGATCCTCGATTGCCTGCGGCCGGGGGCCGAACACCCGTCGCACTTCGCGCTGCCCGGTGCGCTGGAAGTCATCGCGCGGGCGAAGCCCAAGCGGGCGTACCTGACGCATCTCTCGCACCTGTTCGACGCCGGGGCCCCACCGCCGCTGCCGGACCACGTGCATTTGGCGTTCGACGGCCAGCGGATCGAGTTTTGAACCGCCTGGGACAGTCGATTGTGATCGATACGTGGGGTACACCATGACGACCGAAGAACTCGCCAGGCGCGTTGAGACGCTCGAAGCCACTGTTATTGAAATGAACAAACTGATGGAAGATAAGCCCGCCACGCAAAAACGTGGCATCCTCTCCATCGTCGGGACGATGGCCGACAAACCCGAATTCGATGAAGCCGTGGAATACGGTAGATACTTCCGCATCACGGGCAGTGAAGCCCCTCGCGATTGGAAACCGGGTGACCCCATTCCCGAACCGGAGTGGGACGAATGAAGTACTTGCTCGATACCGACCACTTGAGCCTGCTTCAGCGTAAGAACAGTCCCGAGCGCGCTATGATCGTAGCCAGCATCAACCTCCACGGTGAATGGAACAGTTTCGCTTGCGTGGCGAGTTTGCACGAGCAGATGCTCGGAGCGCACAATAAGATTCAACAGGCGAAGAACGCCGCGGATTTGTTCAAAGGCTATGGATTGATCGATACCCTCATGGCAAGTTATTCCGCATTCGAAGTCCTTTCGTTTGATCACCAGGCGATCGCCGAGTTTATGAAGTTGAGATCGCTCAATTTGCGTATCGGTACGCTCGATCTGCGCATTGCGTCCATCGCGTTATCCAAGGGCATGACCGTCGTCACGCGCAACCTCTCCGACTTCGGTCGGGTGCCGGGGCTGAAAGTCGACGATTGGACGAAGTGATACGCTCCATTGCCCCAGATGTTTCGGAATATGCCAATGACCCTCGCCGAACTCAAAGCCCACTACACCGCCCATCGGCAAGCGCACGTCTTCTCGGGGTGGGACGCCCTCCCCGAGAAAGAGCGCGCCGCGTTTCACGCGCAGTTGGAAGCGGTCGATTTGAAACTCATCGACGGACTCTTCGCGAAGCGGAACGAACCGTTCGCGGCGATGCCCGCGCGGGAATACATCGATCCGTTGCCGGTGGTCGGCGTGGCCGAGGTTCCGCCGTCGTCCAAAACCGCGGGGGAACTGGCGCTCTGGAACGGCGAAGTCGCGGCGCTCGTCGTGGCCGGCGGGCAGGGGACGCGCTTGGGTTTCGACAAGCCCAAAGGGCTGTTCCCCATCGGCCCCGTCTCCGAAGCGAGCCTGTTTCAAATCCACGCGGAGAAGGTGCTGGCGCTGTCGTGGAAGTACGAAACCGAGATGCCGTTGCTCGTGATGACCAGCGACGCCACGCACACCGAGACGGTCGAATTCTTCCACGAGGAAGGCTTCTTCGGTCTCGCCGAAACGCAAGTGAAGTTCTTCCGGCAGGGGACGATGCCGGCGCTCGATCTGGCCTCGGGGAAGTTACTGCTCGAAGCGCCGGGCAAACTCTTTCTCAGCCCCAACGGCCACGGCGGCACGCTGACGGCGCTCCAAGATTCCGGCCTGCTCGCGGAGTTGGAGGCGTCCGGTATCAAGCACATTTTTTACTTCCAAGTCGACAACCCGCTCGTCAAGATCGCCGACCCGGCCTTCGTGGGGCAGCACATCGAATCGCGCTCCGAGGTGTCGTCGAAAGTGGTGTTCAAAGAAAAACCCGAAGAGAAAGTCGGCGTGCTCGCGCTGCTCGATGGCCGCTGCGGGATCGTCGAATACTCTGATATGCCCGCTGAGATGTTGAATGAACTGGCCGACGACGGCACGCTCGCCTTCCGGGCGGGGAATCCCGCGATCCACTTGTTCGACCTGCAATTCCTGAAGCGGGTGACCACCGGCCCGGATCGATTGGCGTTCCACACCGCCAAGAAGAAGGTGCCGCACTACGACCCGACCACGGCGATGACGGTGGCACCGACCGTCGAGAACGCGTTGAAGTTCGAGCTGTTCGTCTTCGATGCGCTGCCGCTCGCGGATCGTTGGTTGGCCGTGCAGACGTTGCGGGAAGACGAATTCGCCCCGTTGAAGAACGCGACCGGCGCCGACTCGCCCGATTCGGCGCGGGCGTTGATGATCGAGCAAGCCCACCGCTGGTTGGGCTTGCCGGTGGGGTCAAAGCCGGTGGAGATTTCGCCGCTTTATGCGTTGAATGCCGAGGAGGCGAAGGCAAAATCCCCCAAAGGTTTCAAGCCGAAGGAACCGACGTATTTGGGCGAGAAATGATTTCGGCGGGAACACCCCCACCCCTCCGCGAAATCATTTCCGAATTCGGGTAGAACCCTAGCGCCGCAACGACTTGCGCCCGATTTTCACCCGGATTGTGCCCGCTGAAATCATTCTGTTCCCCTAAGTTAGGTTTTCTGAAATGCTGCATGCGATGATTATGGCCGGTGGCGGTGGCACTCGATTTTGGCCCCGGAGCCGGAACGCCCGGCCGAAGCAATTCCTCAACTTCAGCGGGGAGCGCTCGCTGCTGCAATCCACGCTCGACCGCATCGCCCCGGTCGTGCCGCCCGAGCGCTGTTGGGTCGTCACGGGGGCCGCGTACATCGACGAGACCGCGTTGCAACTCCCCGAACTGAGCCGGGATCGCATCGTCGGCGAACCGCTGCGGCGCGACACCGCCCCGTGCGTCGGCCTCGGGGCGGCGCTCATCGCCAATACCGATCCGGACGCGACCATCATCGTCATGCCGGCGGATCATCTCATCGAACCGGAACGCGAGTTCCAGCGCGCCGTCCACGCCGCGGAGCAGTTCGCCGAGGAATTCCCGGAGGCGCTGTTCACCTTCGGCATCCCGCCGACATTCCCGAGCACCGGTTACGGCTACATCCAGCGCGGCGCCAAGGCGTCCGAGCGCAGCGGCATCGCACTGTACGCCGTGAAGGGATTCCAAGAGAAGCCCGCGGCCGACCTCGCCGAACAATACGTGGCTTCGGGGAACTACGACTGGAACAGCGGCATCTTCGTCTGGAAGGCCGCGACCATTTTGAAGGAACTGAACGCGACGCGGCCGGACATCGCCGCCGGGGTGAAGCGAATCGCCGACGCCTGGCCCACGGCGAACCGAGACGAAGTCTTCGCTCGCGAATACGAGGCCATGAACGGGACGAGCATCGACTACGCCGTGATGCAAGACGCGGGGCGCGCGGGGCGTGTGAAGGTGCTCTCGACGCCGTACCACTGGGACGACGTCGGCAGTTGGCTGGCGCTCGAACGGCACAATCCGCAGGACGCCGGGGGCAATACGATCCAGGGCCGGCACATCACCATCGACACCACCGGCTGCGTCATCTCCGCCGAGCCGGGGCATTTGATCGCGACCATCGGCGTGTCCGATCTCGTCATCATTCAAGACGGCAACGCCACGCTCGTGGCCCGCAAGTCGGACGAAGCGCGCGTGAAGGAGATCGTCGATCGGTTGAAGAAGGACCAGCGGGGCGAATACCTGTGACCCCAAGTCCCGGCCGCTTGCTCGGCGTTGACTACGGCACGGTGCGCCTCGGCCTGAGCATCAGCGATCCGGATCGTATCGTGGCCAGCCCGCTGGAAACGTATTCGCGAAAGTCCGTGGATCAGGACGCGACGTACCTCGCGAAGTTGGTTCGAGAACACGGCATCACCGGGATCGTCCTCGGCATTGCGATCAGCCTGAACGGCCACGAGGGACCGAAGGCGCAGGAGTGCCGGGCGTTCGGGGCCTGGCTCGAAACCGCGACCGGCCGCGCGGTGCAATTCGCCGACGAGCGCTTCACCACGGCCCAGGCCGACGACATCATGTACTGCGCGAAAATGACCAAGCAAAAGCGGAGCGAGCGGCGCGACATGCTCGCCGCCACGCTGATTTTGAAGGGTTTTTTGGAAGGGGGCTGCGTGCCCTACCGGCCGCTGCCCCCGGAAGACACTCAGGATTAAATTGTGGTGGCAAGTTTTCCAACTTGCCACCATCCCAACATCAACGACTTCGGTTTGCCCGGTGGCTCTCTCCGATTTTTTGGCGGCAAGTTGGAAACTCGCCGCCACAGTTAGAGCGGACATCACGTTTTCGTAGCGGTCCAGTTTTCTCTTCGCCCCAACGGGGCCGACTTATACAGCCCAGGGCGGGAGCCCTGGGAACCAAGTTCCAATTCTCTTCGCCCTGAAGGGGCCGACGTCGGGCAAGACGGCCCCTTCAGGGCGAACAAGAGAGGTCGTCGGTACCTGGGGCTTCCGCCCCAGGCTGTATCAGTCGGCCCCGTT
>JANXTU010000220.1 GCA_025352235.1 Fimbriiglobus sp. | reverse complement strand
CGTCTGCGTCCGGCAGCCGACGGCCTCGCTGATCTTGGCGTCATTCCAAGCCGGCCCGTCGGCGTCGGCCTTGAGCAAGAGGGTCGCCCGCCGCAGTTTCTCCGACTTGCCTTTTTCCTTCGCGATGGTCGCTTCGCAGATCGCCCGTTCTTCGTCCGTGAGCCGCACGATATCCTTCTTGCTCATGGGAACCTCCTTGTTGATAGAGAGGTTCCCCAAAATCGAGGGTGTCGACCAGCCCAAGATTTAGTTTGGACGGGGCACTAGGGCTTCGGGGGGACTCAGCGTTCGCAAACGGAGAGGGAGGGACTCCTTCTGCCCGAAACTCAATCGAGTTTCGCTGGTCTGGCTCCCCCTCTCCGCTTCGGAGAGGGGGCCGGGGGGTGAGGTCTCACCGACCGCAGAAAATGCAGCTATTGTCGAATGCCACAAAGATTTGCCAGACCCAGGATGCGACTGTAACGGAAGGCGAGCCGGCCAGCGTGAGTGAGCGGCCGGATTCTGTGAACATCGGGGCTCTCCGGCGGGTGCGGTTCAATCGGTATTGGGGCTGGTTTCGGCCGCGGTCAACGAGCCGCCTTGGGCCGTAATGAGCGCCGCGTAGGTCTGTGGGCTGATGCTTTCGCGGATGCCGGTGACGCCGGTGCCGGCGGAGTTGATCGTGACGCCGTCGAGATCGCCGGGTACGGTGAGCTGGGCTGGCCGGCGCCGCCCGGCGGCAAGCCGAGGTCCAGGATTTCACTCGGCGGGATTTTTCCGTAGCTACTCTCGTCGTTCGCGGCGGCTTCGACACAGCCCTATATTAAATGAGTCGATTCCCACACGTTTTAGGAGCGTTCATGGCCCTCCCGCCCCTCGCCATCGGCGTTTGCAGTTGGTCCCTCCAAGTCGGGAGCATCCCGGAGCTAGCCGGATTCCTCCGCGATCTCGGCGTCGATGTCGTGCAGATCGCGTGCGGCGACCCGCATCACGCGTCGTGGAGCGAGGGCGAAGCGATGCCTGCCGCGGCGCTCGCCGCCGGGTTCCAAATGTCCGGGACGATGCTCGGTTTCCCCGGCGAAGATTACACGACCCCGCAGCACATCGAACGCACCGGTGGCTTCGGCGATCCCGCGACCCGGCCCGAGCGATTGGAACGCTTCCGTTGGGCGCTCGCCCGGACGAAGGAACTCGGTCTCCTGGACATCATGCTGCACGCCGGGTTCCTGCCTGAGGTCGGTGACGCCAGCCGGAAAGGCTTCCTCGATACGTTGGCGAAGGTCTCGGATCTCGCAGCGGCCGAGGGGATCGTGGTCGCTTTCGAGACGGGCCAAGAAACGGCCGCGTTGTTGCGGCGGACGCTCGACGATTTGCAATGCCCGAACCTGAAGGTGAACTTCGACCCCGCGAACATGCTGCTCTACGACAAGGACGATCCGCTCGACGCACTCGAGATCCTTGGGCCGGATATCCGCAGCGTCCATTTGAAGGATGCGAACCGTCCGACCGAGAAGGGCACATGGGGCGCCGAAGTCCCACTCGGCCTTGGGCAAACGGATACACGGGCCTTCGTGAAGAAACTGATCGCCGTCGGCTACCGCGGCCCGCTCTGCATCGAGCGCGAAGTCGGCACGCAAGCGGAGCGCTTCGCCGACATCGCGCACGGCATCCGCTTCCTGCGCGGCTGTTTGGGATAGTTCCACAGCGGGAATCGAGCCGCGATTTTGCTCATATTTCTCTCGACACGGCGGTCGGGCCTCGCTATCAGGCCCGCACGCAGAGCATGGCACTCGGATCGGATACGCGGGGTCGAACGGTTGGGGAACCGGCCGATTCCGCGAGCTGGACTACGAATTTCGGTTCGCCCCGATGGGGCGCGCCGGGGTTCTGCTCCGATGGCCGGAATTCTGCGGCGGGGGATTCGCCGATTCGTTCGGCGATCGATCGGTTTCCTTGGAGGCCGGTCGTCACGGGGACGATACTAGCGTAGCGGATGCCGCATACTTCCCGTTGGGCATCCGGGGGACAGCTTTCGACGACATACGGACGTTCGGCGCAGGGGCGCCGCCGTCCACCGATTCGGCGTTCGCGGGGGAACGGTGCGGCGCAAGCCGGCCGTTGCGAATGTCGATTCCGTCGTCGGGGGCGCTCATCAGGGAGGATCCGATGGTGACGCGTACGATCGAGCCGGATATCCAACAGGTTTGGAAAGACTACCGGGCCGACCCGCGAGTCGATCTCCGAAACCGACTGCTCGAAAATTATTTGCACTTGGTGAAGTACAACGCCGAGCGCATCTGGGCGAGGCTGCCCGATGGCGTCGATCTCGACGACCTCATCAGCGCCGGCACCTTCGGGCTGCTCGACGCCGTGGACGCCTTCGATCTCCAGCGCGGCGTCAAATTTGAAACCTACTGCGTACCCCGCATCCGGGGCGCGATGCTCGATGAACTCCGCACCATGGACTGGGTGCCGCGGCTCGTGCGCAGCAAACAGAGCAAGGTCCAAGCGGCGCTCAAGGGCCTCGAAGCGGCACTCGGCCGACCGCCGACCCGCGAAGAACTCTCCGAGCGCATGGGCGTGCCGATGGATCAAATCGAAGCGCTCGTCAGCGAAGCTTCGGCCGTCGGGTTGGTCAGCCTCAACAAAAAGTGGTACGAGACCGACAGCTACAAAGACGTCCGCGAGATCGACGTCCTCGAAGACAAGAAATCCGAAGATCCGACCGGCCGCCTGCAAAATCGGGACTTGATGCGGCTCGTCACCCGGGGGCTCAACCGCAACGAACGGCTCATCGTCATCCTCTACTACTACGAAGAGATGACAATGAAAGAGATCGGCGCGACGCTGAACCTCAGCGAGTCGCGCGTGAGCCAGATGCACAGCAGCATCGTATCCCGGCTCCAAGCCCAACTCTCGAAGCGCCGTCCGGAGTTCTCGAACTGAATCATTCCGCGACGATCTTCTCGATCCGCGCCACGCACCGCTTCCGGAGTTCTTCCGGCAGCGGTGCGTAGTCTTTTTCAATCGCGAACTTCTGCCCGTCGGTCACGGCCCATTTCAAGAACGGCGCCACGAGCTTGCCGCCTTTGTCCGCGGGCGGCTTCGTAAACGCAATGGCGTAGCTGACCCCGACGATCGGGTAGGCTTTCTCGCCGTCGGTGTTGGTCAGCGAGAAGGTCAGTTCGTGAAGGGTGTACGGTTCGGCAGTCGGCTTGTCGTTCGAGGCGGCTTCGGCGGCGGCCGTCACCCCCTCGGCCTCGGGCTTCACGAACGCGCCCTTTTTGTTCTTCAGGATCGCGCAGCCGAGGCCGTTGGTCTTGGCGAAACTCAGTTCGACGTAGCCGATGCAGCCGGGGTTGTCTTTGACGTGGCTGGCGATGCCGCCGCTGCCGGCTTGGCCGACGCCCCCTTTGGGCCACGTCGGCTGCGTGCTCGTGCCGACGATCGTCTTGAAATCCGGGCTCACCTTCGAGAGGTACTCCGTGAAGATGTTGGTCGTGCCGCTTTTGTCGGAGCGGGAGACCGGCACGATGGCGAGGTCGGGCAGCGCGACGCTGGGGTTCAGCGCGGCGAGGACCGGGTCATTCCACTTCGCGATTTTGCGGAGGAAGATGTCCGCGAGGACTTCGCCCGTCAACTTCAGGTCGGTCACGCCGTTCAAATTGTAAACGACGGCGACGGCTCCGATGGCCACCGGCACGTGGATCACTTCGCCCCCGGCCGCGTTGGCCGCGTCGAGTTCGGCCTTCTTCATCGGGGCGTCGGTGCAACCGAAGGCGATGTTCTTCGCCGTCAGTTCTTTGATGCCGTAACCCGAGCCTTGCGCCGTGTAGTCGATCTCGATCTTTGCGGTTTTGTTGTATTCTGCGGCCCATTCTTGCATGATCGGATCGACGAACGTGGCCCCGCCGGCGGTGATGCGGCCGCCCGAGTTCGATTTGTTGCAGCCCCCGCAACCGGCCGAACAAGCTAGAGCCAGTGCGACCGAAGCGGTGAATAATAAAGCGGTACGGAACGGTCGCATAGCGGGGGGACTCCGGGTGGGCGGCGGCGGTGCATCGGAATCCTACAAACGACCGCCGCTGCGACAACCGTTCCCACTGTGAAGGTTCGGTGAATCGGCCGGGTCATTCTTCGCCGGCTTCCTCATCTGCGTCCGGATTCGTCTTCATCACTTCGCGCAGCAGGACCGTGGCGTAGCAGCCGCTGGGCAAGCTGAAGGCGAGCCGCAACCCCGCCGGTTCCCAAGTCGCGGCGAGGTCGTCGATGTAGATGAGGTTGTGCCGGCGGGTCCCGCCCATGAGCTTGCCGAAGTTGGCGAACGACTTCGCGCTCAGGTTGTGATCCGCCAGGATCGAGGCTTCGCGCTCGGCGGCTTCCTTGGCCGCGGCGAAGGTGTGCGTGCCGAACATCGGCCCGGCCGTCACGGTTTCCTTGGCATCGAAGCGCGACTGTTCCACCGGCACGTCGTCGGCGACGAAGAGCCCGCCGAAGGGCCACTTCGCCATCACGTCCCCCGGCAGCACTTTGCGGAACAATCCGTCGAGCACGCGCCGGCCGAGATAGTCGTTAAACAGCAGCGATTGCACGGCCGAGAGGGCGAATTTGTAAACGAATGGCCGGATGCGTTTGGGTTGCGTCCCCGCGAGGCACTGGAAGCCGAGATCAACGGTGCCCCCGCCGCGCCCGAAGCGCTGGGGGCCGTAATAATTGGGCATGCCGAGGTTTTGCAAACGGTCGAGCACGGCCGCGAGCGCTTCGGTTTGGCCCGGGTCGGCGTCGCGGATCAAAATGCGGAAGCGGTTCCCCCGGCTGTGGCCGGTCTTCAATTTGTTCTGGTGCCGGGTGTGCTTCAATAGCGTGATCCCGCCGCCGTCGAGTTTTGCCAGGTTCGCCTCAGCGCCCTGCGGCACGCTGACCCACTGGCGGCTGATGGCGTGGCGATCCTTCAGCCCGGCGATGCCAACGGAGTTCACGGGGACGTTCAACCGCTGCGCGATGGTGCGGGCAAAGTGCTCCGGGCCGACGCCAACTTTTTGAACCCAGAGGAACACGTGCTCGCCGTGGCCGAGCGGTTCGTAGCTGGGGATCTCTTCGACTTCGAAGTCTTCGGGTTCGACCTTGATGCGCCCCCCGACGCCGGGGAAGTCATCGGTGAGCAACGGCGGCAGGAACAGATCAAAGGGCATAGTCGGACTCGCTGGGGCGCATCACGCCGCGCAGGCGTCGATGAAACTGGTGAAGAGGCGTTTCATCCCCGGTTGGGTCTCGGCGAGTTCTTCCGGGTGCCACTGTACGGCCAGCAGGAACTGGCTCGTTTTGCTCTCGACCCCTTCGATGATGCCGTCCGGGGCGTAGGCGTTCGGCAGCAGATTCGGCGCGAGGTCTTTGATCGCCTGGTGGTGCATGCTGTTCACGAGCGCGATCGACTCGCCCAGGATCGAGCCGAGCCGCGTTCCGGACTTCACCGCGATTTCGTGGGCCAGGTAGTTCCGGCTCGGTTGTTCGAGCGTCGGGAAGTAGTCGTGCTTCATCGCTGCGGGCACTTGCGCGGCCACGTCTTGATAGAGCGTCCCGCCGCAAGCGACGTTCAAAATCTGAATCCCCCGGCAGACGGCCAACAGCGGCTTGCCGGTTTTCATGGCGTGCTGGAGCAGCAGGATTTCGATCGCGTCTCGGTCCGGGTCGGTGGCGCCGCATTTCGGGTGGCGGGTCTCGCCGTAGCAACTCGGATCGACATCCACGCCACCGGTCAGGAACACGCCGTCGAGCCGGTCAAAGAGGTCGTTCATCGTCTCCGGGTCTTGCGGCAGCAGGGGGATCAACCACGGGATCGCGCCGACGGAGCAGAGGGCCTGCACGTAGCGGCGCCCCATGATCCAGCAAGTGGGGAGGTCGCCGCCCGGTTTCGCGGGCAGGGTTTGCATGGCCACTCCGATAACGGGCCGCGGCATGGTCGATGCCTCCGGGGGATGGGCGGTCACTTCTTCCATTCCAACACGCACTTCGTCGGGTCTCCTCCCGCGACGCCATCGTGGAGCACGATCAACTCGGTTGTCTTATCGGTTTCCTTCGTCACCACCAAACCTTCGGGGCGGTGCTTCGGCCCCGAAGGCAACGCGTCGATCCACCGCGCGCGGGTGTTGGCCTCGCGGTGGGCAACCCGCTGGTGCCCCGCCGATTCTTCCAACGAAATGTGTGACACCCCACTCTGGAAGCATTTAAAAGAGTTGGAACAATCGAAAGTCATTTGGACGACTTTCGGAACGACCTAGGGCGGCAAGGACTTACGGCGATTCGACGCCTGGTGAATCTCGGTCGGACGTGCGACCGTGCTGGAAGAATCCAGTTGGAAGAATCGGGAGTCGGGATGCTCGGACTCATTTGGAATTTCAAGCAGCTCACATGTTGATTCCCCCCATCATCTGTCAAACAAGTTCGATATCGACGGGACGCCGGTGGCGAACGAGCCTCCCGGTAAGTCGAGGGCGACCCAATCCTTCTCGACCGCCATGCCGATCTTCGTCTCGGCGAGTTTCGGTTTGGCCTTGGCCTCGAACTCCCCGGCGGCTTTGGCGTCGGGGAAGCGGATGTTCGCCTGCGCCGCCAGATCGGGGCGGAGGGTCAATCCGAGGGCCAGCGCCCGGATGCCCTTCAAACGCTTCGGCAAATCGGGTTGCCGGATCATCGAGGCGATCCCTTCCAGCGCCGGCAGATTCGCCCAATCGCGGTTGTCGGTGGCGACCCACGCGAAGCTGGCCGGGTCGAGCGCAGCCAAGGAATCGCAGACGCCCGCCGGCAAGAACTCCGCGTTCGCTTTCGGTTTGACCATACCGTCGAGCGTCGCACCATCCGAACTGAACAGGTAAATCTTGTCG
>JANXTU010000202.1 GCA_025352235.1 Fimbriiglobus sp. | reverse complement strand
ACAATACACGCGCGAACTGCTCGTCTCGACGGCGGCGGATCTGTTGGTGCAGGTGACCCTGTTCGGCCAACCGTCAGTGAACGCGGTGTTCCGGCGGCGCCGGTCGGAGGTCCCGGTCCGCCTGTCGGCGCTGTACCAGACGTTGTACATTACCTGACCAATCATTCGGGATGGAGTTGTTGCAGGCGGCCATCGCGGTCTCGATGGTCTTTACCGCCGACGATTTCTACACTTGCGCCGAATCCTGAGCGTGGCTGGACGCTCCGGCGAAGCCGTGTACCCGCAACAACGAACGTACTTCCTTAGGACTGGTGCGGGGTTCACCCGTGACTCACCAATCGTCGTACTTCTACTCGCGCTACTCGACCGACATGTAGAGGACCGAGTCCTGCGAGGACCAGGAACGCGGCATCCGCGACGGGCTCAAACGAAAGGGGATCGAGGCGGCCGACGCGATTCTCCTCCGCGATGAAGCGATCTCCGGCACGAGGGCCGATCGGGAGAACTCCGTCCTTCTCCTGAACAACATCCGGCTCAAGCGGATCAAACTGCTGGCGGTCTTCGATTTGAGCCGGCTGTCACGGGCCGGAGATGGCAAAGCCTTCATCAAAGACCTGGTCTACTCGGGTGGCCGCTTCGTCTCGGTCTCCGAAGGGATCGACACGAATGATCCGGGCTGGGAACTCAAGGTCGGCGTCCTCGACATCCACCACAGCCAGACCGTCGCGAACACCAGTGGAAAAGTGCGCAACGGCCAAATGGGCCGCGTGCTGGCGGACGACTCCGCAGGGGATCACCCCTTCGGCTTCGAGTCCTATTACCACGACGAGGACTGGCAACTCCAACTCACCCGGCGGGGTCCGAAACCGAAGAAGGGCCTACGAGTCTACGAGCCAGAAGCCCGGTGGGTCCGACAGATCTTCGGCTGGTTCAACGCCGTTTGGCCGATCGGCCAGATCGCCCGGGAGCTCACGCGTCTGGCGGTGCCCAAGGGCCACCGGGCCTCGACAGCGGGATGGCACCCGCAGCAGGTCCACCGGATTCTCAACAACAAGAAGTATGTCGGCGAGTGGACCTGGGGCGCCACGAAAACGCTGACCAACGCCGCGGGGGATAAGAAGCAAGTCGCAGCCGACAAGGACGCGGTGGCCACGCGCAGTCGGCCGCACTTGCGGATCGTCGAGCAAGCCGCCTGGGACGCCGCCCAAGTCCGGACGGCGGAACTCCGGGGCAAGTTCGGCCTCAAGCCCGGTCAGAAAGACCGCGGACCCAAGCCCCCCATCGACCCGTGCGCCGTGTATCCGAGGACTCTCCTCGGGGGGCTGTTGCGCTGCGGCTCATGCGGAGGCGCCTGCTGGTACAAGGGGAGCGGCAACCGACAATACTACGTCTGCGCAGGCGTCATCAAGGGCACTTGTGTCCAGAGCACCCACGTCCCGGCCGAGCGGGCGCAAAAGGCCGTCATCGACACCGTGACGAACCTGCTGAACTCGTGGCCGGACTGGATGGAGGAACTCTCGCGCCGCCTCCGCGACGCGATCGCGGAGATGGCGACCCAGCTGCCCCTCGAACGCGTCCGGGATGAACAGAAACTGCAGGAAGTCGTCAAAGCGATCGCGAACATTTCTCGCGCGGTCGAGTCGCAGTCCACGCCCAGCCCGAAGCTGCTGGAGCGCCTGGGCGAACTCGAAGTGGAGGAGCGCGACGTCGAACTGCGTCTGAAAAGTTTCCCGTCGGACTCCGCGATTACCCTGCCCGGCCCGGACTGGGTACGGGCGCAACTCAAAAACTGGACGGAGGGTCTTCAAGACGGCCGAAAAGCCGCCCGCGTCCTACGCGAGGCGATTTCGAGCCTCACGTTCCGAGCTGTCGTGGCCCCCGGAAAGACGCGCGGCTTCGCGCGGTTGCAGTTCCAACTGCGACAGTGGCCCCTACTCCTCGCAGCCTTGGATGGCATTCCTCCATCGGTGAAGCGTCTGCTGACCGAGGCCGGTCAGGAGGGGGAAGCCCCGATCTTTACCATCGACTTGGGCGAACCCACAGTCATGGATCGCTGGGCACCGCAGATCGCCTGGCGTACCGAGAACGTGACTTGGGAGGACATCGTCCGACGTACGGGGATGGATCTCAACCGCGTCTGGATCGCGTGGAAACGGCACGTCGGCGACGACGATGAGGCCGACCCGACCCGGTGAGTTTGGATCGACACTCATCGCTCAGGGGCCCGGCATCGCCGGGCCTTTTTGCGTTTATCAACAACGGAGGAAATATGGAACCTTGGTGGAGCAATTGGGCGACAGTGATCGCGAGAGCCTTGGCGGAACGTTGGCTCGTCGAGCAGGCCCGGGAAGCTAAGAAAAACGAAATTCGGGAGAACGCGATCCGCCATGAAACTCCGGTTCAGATGGAGAATCATCGGCCTCAACATGATATCGAATAGTGGAGATCGAAGTGGGGTGTAATCTCTCCCCCGCGTCGTTTACGCGGCGATTCCCATCGATTCTCGGCAGATGCGGTCGGATCGCTCGTTTAAGATCCGCCGGTAGGCCTTTGTCCAGAGGCCGCTGAGCAGCATCACTCGCAGATCTAGGATCACCTCCGCGCCCGCTTTCGTCCAGCGCATGCCCGAGAGCTTCAGCCTCTGCGCGACCACCGTTTTGCAGGCGGCCTCCGTCACGCCGCTGCCGAGCGGGATCTTCACCCGGGCGTACTCGGCGTATTGCAGGAACCGGGTCCGTTCGCGGATGTACTTGGACGCCGTCCGGAACTCTTTCTCGCGCGTCTTCGACAACGTCCGCCGCGCTTTTAATTGTCCAGCCGAGTGCAGCACGCGGGACGGGCCGTTCGGTTTCTTCAGCAGCTTCGCCATCCGTTTGGCCCACGCGGCGCCGGCCCGCGTGTCCGTCCCGAACAGCGCCGACGCCATCGTCCACAAGCGTTGGGCCGCGTGGTAGAAGTCGACGACGCGCCACCAAGCGAGCTTCTTTTT
>JANXTU010000200.1 GCA_025352235.1 Fimbriiglobus sp. | reverse complement strand
TGCGGATGAAACGATCCGGGGCGAGGTGGCGGGTGGAGCATGTCGGCCCGCTGGTGGAACTCCTGGCCCTCGACGACACCCCGGAGTGGAACGACCTCTGGACCGCCGCCTAACCCCGTGGCAAAATCCGGAGGTCTACCCTTACCAAAAGGGTGTAGCAACGATTCTTGGAGTTTATGTTCCCGGTTCAGGCCGCAATCCAGAATCTCTCCCAGCAGTCGCTGTACAAGGCCGAGCAAAGGCCGGCCATTTTCCCGACGTTGCCGATGCACCAACGGGCGTTGTTGGCTTTGAGCCGTTTGCCGATGAGGTTCTTCGCCGCCCCCTCGACCATCCCGGTGCCGATCGATTGGCCCCGCTTCAGCCGCAGCGCATAGTTGAGTCGCCCTTCGTGATCCTTGAGGTCGTTCAACACCCTGCCCAAGCTCGCGCCGTCGCCCTTCGGCTCGGCCGCAAGCATCTCGCCGACCCAAGTCTCGACCCCGGCGTAGCCGTCGGCCAGCAGGAGATCCCGGCCTCGATCCGCGTGGGCTTTCGCTTCGGGCGTTCCGTCGCCGAAGAGCCCTTTCGCCCCGTCGCCCACGTATTTCAGGGCGTGGAAGATGTCCAGCACCTGCGGCGCACCGGGGAATTGCTCGTCGGCCCGGGCCCAAATCCAGGCCGCGCCGTCCGCCAAGACAGTGATCGTTCCGGCCAGCGGATCGAGGCCCAACCGCGTCGCCGTTGAACCCCACTGCGGTGCAAAGTCGATGCTCTCCGCAATCCGCGCGAAGGCGAACCGAGCCGCCGGCGTCAGCAACTTCCGGTCGGCCCACCGCTCCGTCTCCACCGATTCGCCCCGCTCGCGTTTGGCGAAGATGCCGATTTTGGCTTCCTTCCAGCCTTCGGTCGTGTTCACCGTCGTCCCGTCGGTCTCGAATTCCGTGTCCCCCGGAGCCTGTTTGAAGGCTTCCGTCGCCTCGGGGGCTTCGTCCATCCCGACGGCCAATTTCTTCCCCGCCGCCTCGGTGACTTTCCGGATGAACTCGTCGCTGGCGTCCAGACCGCAGAAGGTTTTGAGGTGGCGGCTGGCGGAATCGAACGACCAACTCCCGCCGGCCAAACTCAGCAGACGCCGCGCCGCCTCGGTGAGGCCGTCGGTCAGGCCGAGACGGTCGTCGAAGGGTTGGACGGAATCGCGGCAGGCGGGGGAAATGCAAACGAGGTGCAGGCGGGAAAGATCGATCCAACCCACGCCCGTCAGGACTTGGCGGTTGTGGCGGCCTTTGTTGTCGCGGCGGGTTCCGCAGGGACAGCGTCGGGCCGGGACCCCTTTTTTTCGACCGCGTCGGCCTCGGCTTGGACCACCGTGGCCAAGGCGGTGCGCAGGAATTCGCGACCTTGCACGACGC
The DNA here is from genome assembly GCA_025352235.1 of Fimbriiglobus sp. Taxonomy (GTDB): domain Bacteria; phylum Planctomycetota; class Planctomycetia; order Gemmatales; family Gemmataceae; genus JALHQU01. The sequence goes on along the minus strand of JANXTU010000200.1, from coordinate 1,291 downwards.
AGAACGATTCGGCGTTGCGCAGCACGCGACCGACGCGGTGCGGCGGAGTTCGCGGGCGAACACCAACGCCTGCTCGACGAGCAGGCGTTCGGTCGGATCGGTGATGGTGAGGTTCAACGGCGAGGGCATGGGGGGATTCCTTCCCGGATGGTGGAACCGATGCGTTGTCCCATTTCCACACCCGATGCGCAAGCCCAATGCCAAACGAGATTTCACGAAACTCCAAGAATCGTTGCTACACCCCAAGTTGTGGCGGGTGTGGGTGTACGACACGGTTTGCAAGTTGACCTTGCGCGGCGGGGGCGACTGTGCGGGAATTGCTCTTGGGGAATCGCCGCAACTCCTGATGGGGGTCAGGGATGGCTCGCAAACCGATCGTTCGCCCCGAAGTCGAGGTCCAGAAGGCCTACCTCGATGGGGTGGCCAAAAATCTGGCCGACAAGCTCTACGGCCCGAAGGGTCCGCCGCGGGGTTACGACCTTCGCCGACCTCGAAGAACTGGTCGTTCAGTTGGGCCGGGCGCTGTCGCGGGAGCTCTGGAACCGGGTTTGGGAACGCCAAGCGGCGGCCCTCCCGGCGGAGCCGTCCGCTGCGGGGGAACTCTGTCCGACGTGCCACGATCCGGGAGGCGCGGCCGACCCCGAGCCACGCGTGGTCGTCACCCGGGTGGGCGAGGCCGCGTGGGAGGAACCGCACCGCCACGGCCCCCGCTGTCGGCGGTCTTTTTTTCCCTCAGTCGCAAAGCTTGGGGATCGATCGGTCGGGGGAGTCGCCGGCGGTGCTGGAGCAGGTGATTTCCGCGGGCACGACGCTGGGTTCGTATGAAACGGCGAGCGGGGCGTTGGCGAAGTTGGCGGAAGTGCGCGTGTCGGCGAAGCCGGTGGAACGGCGGACGCTGGGGATCGGGACGGAACGCTGCGTCGAGCGGGACGCGGCGGCGGACGCGGACCTGGCGTTGCCGCTGGTCGAACGGAAGGCGACGCCGGCGGGGGTGGCGGCCCCGGACTTGGCGGTGGTGAGGATGGACGGCGGGCGGCTGCAGATCTTCGACCGGTCGGCGGTGGCGGACGATACCCCGGTGCCGCCGCCGAGTGACACTCCGGTGTCACCGGAGCGGAGGGGAAAGTCCTGGCGCGAAGACAAGGTGGGCTTGCGGCTGTCGATGGCGAGCAATTCGGGCGGGGCCGACCCGTGCCCGACGCGGCCGGCGCACTTCGTGGACGCGGGTCGGATCGGCCAATTGGTCAAGGAAATCAAGGCGAACGGGCGCGGGGCTGCGTCGGGCGACACG
>JANXTU010000164.1 GCA_025352235.1 Fimbriiglobus sp. | reverse complement strand
GGCTACCTGGCCCGCGCGAGCGACCCGCCACCCGGGAACATGGTCGTCTGGCGTGGCCTCACCCGACTCGCCGACATCCTTCTCGGGTTCGAGTTGGACAGACAAGTTGTGGGTAATTGAAAGATTCACCTGACGGTTACGACTCAGCGGCGGTGTGCTCATGTAGGCCCCTTCGTCGTGTACGCCTGATCGGGTCGGTTCGGCTCTCGAGGAAACCGTCTCGCTAAGCGACCTTCTTCACAGAGCGGAGAGAGAGACCGGTCACGCAGTTTCATAGCGTTTCGGATGAGGAGCTTCGCCAATTGCGATGCAGTAAGATACCGCCCCTGACAGAGACGCAAGATCATCTGACGCATCTTCGCCTGCGGAAGGCGGCGATTTTCTCGTGCTGCGGTGGCTATCTTTAGCAACGAGATGTCATTTTCCGGTGGACTCCCCCCATTGTCCGGTGGACTCCCCCCATTGTCCATTGTCCGGCGGACTCCCCCATTGGTATTGGGAAGCTGATAAGTCGTTCCCCGCTTTTGCCCTTGCTGGACGAGCAGACCTTTGCCGACTAAGCCCTGCAATACCAGAGTCAGGTCGGCCGCGTGATGATCGGTCACGAGACGGAGTCGTGCATTCGCGACTTCGCCTTCCGTATCGGCTAGGACCAGAGCTCGCACTTCTACAGGCGTGAGGCGATCCCAGACCTTACCGAATCGGTGACGTAGCCGACCGATCACCTCGCCGGGAAGTAAGCTCACGGTGGGCAGTAGCAATCGAACCCGATCCGGCCGGACTTGTTCTACTATCGCAGGACTCTGCAAATTCTGCGATGCCCAACTCTGCCGAATCTTGTCGATGCCCGAACCTTCGCGTTCACCGCCGCCGACGAGCAGAAACATCAACTGCAACGACTTGTTTCGGCATTCGCTCACGCCTCCACGTACGACTTGGTCGAACGAAATCAGTAGGCTGCCGGGGTTCGACAAGTCGAATCGATCCCTCCGTTTCTCGATCACGATGCCCCCTTGGCCACCGTAGTCGGCGTGGATCAAGGCGTTGACGAGCGCCTCGCGCAATGCTTGATGGGCCGGCGTATCGTCGATCCGAACCATCTTGGGATCGAGCGCGAACGGCGTCTTCAACACGTCGCGCGGCAACAGGACACTGACGCGCTGGTAGAACTGGAACAGATTCGCGACCCATGTCCCATCGATCGTCAACCGATCGGTCCAACGGACGTCGGTATCGGCGCTGAGCTTTTCCCGATAGCTGATTTGATATTGCGGAACCGCGGCGGGGTCGCGGATCGATTCATCCTTCCCGAACATCAGCAAACCCGCGACAGTCACGCCCGTTCGCCCCGTCGCCCGATCTTCTCGCCAACAGCCCAACTTCGTCAACAATCCCTGATCGGATTCGGTCAGCCAGGGATGATTCGGCGACCGAGCCGAAAACAAGTTGCGGTATTGCCGCAAACTCACCGGATCGAGGTCGGCGAGCGAAAAATGCTCGACGATCCGCGCATCGTGCGAATCCTCCGACTGATCGGCCAGCATCCGGCCCACTTCATCCCGACTGCAAAGGTAGTCGCCGTCGCTGTAGCGGCGGTAAGTTCCTTCGAGCGGATTCAGCCCGACGAAAATCGGCCGCTGGCGGCGCGACGAACGGGGCACAATGATGAGGACAACTCGCTTGTCGCCAATCGGGACAATGCGCACATCGTCGTTGACGAGTAGGTTCGCGTTGACCTTGCCCCGGTTGTTGATCGCCGACCAAAAATCCCGTTCCATCTTGGCCGGATCGTCGAGCCCTTGAACCTCGAAGTCGCCATCGTTCTCCCGGATAGCCGGTGATGATGCGGTCGCCGTCCGGGCTCACCGCCACGGAGTTCGTATCCCCAATGAGTTCTATGAGGCGCTCCCCCGTTCTCGCATCCCAGACCCGGGCCGTGTTGTCCCAGGATCCAGTGACGATGCGGCTGCCGTCCGGGCTCACCGCCACGCTCCACACCGGGCCCGTGTGGCCCTTGAGTTCCACGAGGCTCTGCCCCGTTTTCGCATCCCAGACCC
>JANXTU010000143.1 GCA_025352235.1 Fimbriiglobus sp. | reverse complement strand
CCGCATCGGGGTCGTATTGCGAACGAAAGGTGAAAGCCATCCTTGGCCTCCTGAGAGAAATCCGCATGATTGACCGTTGAGCTGGAGTCTACGATCTTAGAGTGGAATTGACGACACTTGTTGATTCACCGACCCTTAGCCGAAGGTTGGCGCGAAGAGACGATGGAAACTGGCGAAACCGAAGGGGACATGATCCGCCGTGTGATGCCCGATCTGATGGGGATGAAGAACATCCTCGTCATCAACGACGAAGCCCACCACTGCTACCGCGAAAAGCCCGATGCTCCGGACGAAGACGACTTGAAGGGCGATGAGAAGGACGAAGCCAAGAAGAACAACGAAGCCGCGCGGCTCTGGATCGCCGGCATCGAAATCGTGAAGCGAATCCTCGGCGTCGCCCGCGTCTTCGACCTCTCGGCAACGCCGTTCTTCCTTCGCGGTTCGGGGTATGCCGAAGGGACGCTCTTCCCGTGGAGCATGAGCGACTTCTCGCTCATGGACGCCATCGAATGCGGCATCGTCAAGCTGCCGCGAGTGCCCGTCGCGGACAACATCCCCGGCAGCGAAATGCCGATGTACCGCGACCTCTGGAAACATGTCGGCAAGGCGATGCCGAAGAAGGGGCGCGGCAAAGGGGAAATCCTCGACCCCGATAGCTTGCCGACTCGGCTGAAAACCGCACTCGAAGCCCTCTACGGCCATTACGAGACCGTCTTCAAAGAGTGGCAAGCGAAGAGTATCAGAGTTCCGCCCTGCTTCATAATCGTCTGCCAGAACACGGCGATTTCGAAGCTCGTGTACGACTACGTCTCAGGCTTCCATCGGCCGGGTGAAGATGGAACTTCCGAGTTGCAACAGGGGCGTCTCGCCCTCTTCAGCAATTTCGACGAGCACGGGAACCCGCTCGCACGGCCGAACACGCTCCTCATCGACAGCGAACAACTCGAAGCCAGCGACGCCCTCGATGCCAATTTCCGTGCGATGGCCGGCCCGGAGATCGAGCAGTTCCGCCAGGCGATGGTGGAACGCTCGGGAACTCAACTCGATGCCGAGAAGATCACCGATCAGGAACTGCTCCGCGAGGTGATGAACACCGTCGGCAAGCCGGATCAACTCGGCGGGTCGATCCGCTGCGTCGTCTCCGTCTCGATGCTCACCGAAGGGTGGGATGCGAATACCGTCACACACATCCTCGGCATCCGCGCTTTCGGAACGCAACTGCTCTGCGAACAAGTCATCGGCCGCGCCCTTCGGCGACGTTCCTACGAGTTGATCGAAGACGGGGAAAACAAAGGGCTGTTCCCGGTCGAATACGCCGACATCTTCGGCATCCCGTTCGACTTCGCCGCGGAGCCCGTCATCGCCAAAGTGACGGAACCGAAAGAAGTCGTTCAAGTGAAGGCGATGCGTCCGGAACGAGACGCACTCGAAATCAAGTTCCCTCGCGTCCAGGGCTACCGCGTCGAACTCCCCGAAGAACGTCTCGAAGCCGAGTTCAACGACGACCACACTTTCACGATCACGCCGGAACTCATCGGGGCGGCCAGCGTCATCAACTCCGGGATCATCGGCGAAACCGTCGATATGAACCTGAAGCACCTGAACGACGTTCGCCATTCGACTGTCATCATGGAACTCACCGTCCGCCTCATGACGACCAAGTGGCGCGACCCAGGCGAGAACACGAAAACCCATCTCTTCGGCCAACTCAAGCGGATCGTGAAGCAGTGGCTCGAATCGCACTTGGTCTGCAAAGGTGGCACTTACCCCGCGCACCTCAAGTACCGCGAACTGGCCGACATCGCCTGCGAGAAGATCACGGCGGGAATCACCCAGAAGTTCCTCGGCAACAGTCCGATCAAGGCGATCCTCGACCCGTTTAACCCGACCGGCTCCACTGCTCACGTCCGCTTCAATACCTCGCGGGAAGATCGCTGGGAGACGAAGGCCGACAAGTGCCATGTGAATTGGGTGATCTGGGATAGCGAATGGGAAGCCGAGTTCTGCCGCGTTGTGGAAGTGCACCCGAAGGTGGTCGCCTACGTCAAGAACCATAGCCTTGGCTTCGAAGTGCCCTATTTGATGGGCGGCGAAAGCAGAAAGTACCGGCCCGATTTCATCGTGCTCGTGGACGACGGTTACGCCGATCCCCTCCGGCTCGTGATCGAGATCAAGGGCTACCGCGGCGAAGATGCCAAGGTGAAGAAAACGACGATGGACACCTACTGGATTCCCGGTGTCAACCACCTCGGCACCCACGGCCGCTGGGCCTTCGCCGAATTCACCGACATCTGGGAAATCGAAGCCGACTTCAAGGCGAAGGTCGACGCCGAGTTCCGCAAGATGGTGAACCGCGTCGTGTTCGACAAGGATGCGGATTGACCGTGGCCAAGTAGCGAAAGTGGAAGCCGAGATCGCTATAATGGTACAGATGCACACTGCCAAAAATCCGTGAGAGGCGAACTATGAACTCGGATCAGATTCAGACCCTCACCACGACATTCGAGGGCCACGGTCAACGAACCGAAGGCGGCGTCGAATACTGGCTCGCGCGGGATTTGCAAATCCTTCTCGGCTATTCGAAGTGGGACAACTTCCTCAATGTCGTTTCCAAAGCGAAGACCGCCTGCGAAGTCTCCGGGCGCACGGTAGCAGACCATTTTGCCGACGTCGGGAAAATGGTGGACCTCGGTTCGGGTAGCCAGCGCGAAGTCGTTGACATGATGCTGACTCGCTACGCCTGCTACCTCGTCGCCCAGAACGGCGACCCCAAGAAAGCGGAGATCGCCTTCGCACAAACCTATTTCGCCATCCAGACGCGGAAGGCCGAACTCATCGAGAAACGGCTTCTGGAAGCCGAGAGGCTGGCCGCGCGGAAGAAGCTGAATACGACCGAAAAGGAACTCTCCCAGGTCATTTTCGAGCAAACCGGCGGTAACAACGACTTCGCCCTGATTCGCAGCAAAGGGGATCAGGCGCTCTTCGGAAGGACGACCCAAGCCATGAAAGCCGCTTGGAACGTTCTCGACAGCCGTCCTTTGGCCGATTTCGCGCCGACGATCATCCTGAAAGCCAAGGACTTCGCCGCCGAAATCACCATCTTCAACGCCCGTGCCCATGCCATGACCACGGAGACGGCCATCTCCACGGAACATATCACGAACAACGAAGCCGTCCGCAAGACGCTGCTCGAACGCGGGATTCGCCCCGAGTCGCTGCCGCCGGCCGAAGACATGAAGAAGGTCGAGCGGCGTTTGGCCTCCGAAGATAAGAAGTCGCTCAAGAATCCGGACGCACTCGACTCCTAACGCGAACAGGTTTCACGAACCATGGCCAAGAAGCCCGCGCCGAAGAAGACCGTTGAAACGCTCGTCCATGCGGACGACAAGCGGAAGAACATCCCCACGGCGGAATTCGATTCCCTCGTGAAGCCGGAGGCCCAGGCGCCGGTGCGGGTGGCGTATGCGCGGCGGAACCGCGATCTCGATCCGCAGCTCGTCTGGCGCGGCAAGGACGAGCAGGATGCCGGGGATTTGCTGGTGCCGGCCCCGCCGATTTACATTCAGGAGAAAGTCCACCCGAAGGTACTCATCGACGACCTCCTCCGGCAATCGACGGCGCCGGAGGGGCCGAACCTCTTCGCCGATTTCAACGGCATCCCGGATGGGGCGGACAAAACCGATTTCTACCAGCACGACCAGAGCTGGACGAGCCGCATGATTCTCGGCGATTCGCTGCAGGTGATGGCGAGCCTCGCCGAGCGCGAAGGGCTGCGCGGCAAAGTCCAGTGTATCTACTTCGACCCTCCCTACGGCATCAAGTTCAGCAGCAACTTCCAATGGAGCACGACGAGTACAAAAATCTCGGATGGCAATTCTGACCATATTAGGAGTTACGCAGTTGAGTGGTTGGTGGGGGTTTGGGTAGGACTGGATCTTGCCCATCTAGCCCAATCGTGTGCATTTTGTTGTCAAAACTGCCTTGGATCACTCAACTGCGTAACTCCCTCATATAACACGAGAACCAGAACAGGTGAAAGGGGTGTAATCTCTCCCCCGCGTCGTTTACGCGGCGATTCCCATCGATTCTCGGCAGATGCGGTCGGATCGCCCTTTTAAGATCCTCCGGTAGGCCTTTGTCCAGAGGCCGCTGAGCAGCATCACCCGCAGGTCCAGGATCA
>JANXTU010000142.1 GCA_025352235.1 Fimbriiglobus sp. | reverse complement strand
CTCTCGGGGATGCGCTGGACGAAAGCGGGCGCGGAAGTGATCCTGGACCTGCGGGTGATGCTGCTCAGCGGCCTCTGGACAAAGGCCTACCGGAGGATCTTAAACGAGCGATCCGACCGCATCAGCCGAGAATCGATGGGAATCGCCGCGTAAACGACGCGGGGGAGAGATTACACCCGATTAGGACCTTATCTCGCGGATCACATTTCCGGAGACGTCGGTCAGGCGGAAATCGCGGCCGGCGTATTTGTATGTCAGCTTCTCGTGATCGAGTCCGAGTTGGTGTAGCATCGTCGCGTGTAGGTCGTGGAGGTGGACTTTGTCCGTCACCGCGGCAGCGCCGAAGTCGTCGGTGGCACCGTGGGCATGACCGGGTTTGAAGCCGCCACCGGCGACCCAACTCGTGAAGCCGCCGGGATTGTGATCCCGCCCGGTGCCGTTCTTTTGGGCGTACGGTGTCCGGCCGAATTCCATCCCCCACCAGACGATGGTGTCTTCGAGCAGGCCACGCTGGGCGAGGTCGGCGAGCAAGCCCGCGACTGGTTTGTCGGTCGCTTTTGCGTGCACGCCGTGTTTCGGCAAGTCGGAGTGCTGATCCCAGGCCGGGTTCGCCGAACTGTCGCCATAAGTGACTTGGACGAAGCGTGTCCCGGCTTCGCAGAGCCGACGGGCCATGAGGCACTGCCGGCCGAAGGTGTCGGTCGGTTTCTCGTTCACGCCGTACAGTTTCAACGTCGCAGCGGTTTCTTTACTGAGGTCCAACACGTCCGGAGCGTTGGACTGTAACCGCCCGCCGAGTTCGTAGGAATTCGCCACAGCCTCGAACTCGCGGTCGCCGGGGTTGGCCTTCAACTGCTCCGCATGCAAATCCTTCAAGAGGTCGAAACGCGAAAGTTGATCGGCCTGTGACAGGGACGACTTCAAATTGCGAATGGTCGCATCGGTGATGGCGCCGCCCGCTTTGCCGAGAGGCGTGCCTTGGTAGATGGCGGGGAGAAATGCGTTACCGTAGTTACGCGGGCCACCGTTGCCCGACGATGGAGCGATACTGACAAATCCCGGGAGGTTCTCGTTCTCCGAGCCGAGTCCGTATACAACCCACGAACCGAAACTTGGGCGGACGAAATTCGTCGAACCGCAGTGCAGAAAGAGCGTCGCGGGCCCATGGGCGACACCTTCGGTGTGCAGGGAATGCACGAAGCAGAGCTTATCGACATGGGCGTTCGTTTCGGGGAACAAGTCAGAAGCCCAGCGGCCACTCTTACCATGTTGGGCGAACTTCCAGAGCGGTTTCATGACGCGCTCGTTCGTGCCTTTGGTTCCGGTATTGGCGATATTGCGGGCATCGTCGAACGGCATCTGCTTGCCGTCGTCTTTCTCTAATCGCGGCTTGTAGTCGTACGAATCGACGTGGCTCACGCCGCCCTGCATGAACAGGAAGATGATTCGCTTTGCCTTCGCCGGCAGCGGTGGCTTCTTCGCAGTGAGCGGGTTGGCCGCGTGGGTCAAGCCCCCGAGGGCGAGCGCGCCGAAGCCGCAGCCCGTTCGGGTCAACCATTCGCGCCGACTGATGGGTAGGAACATCGTGAGGCCTTTATTTGGCGAATCGGAACTCAGCGGACGCAAACAGCGATTGAAACACCCCGGCCCACGCTTCGGGTTGGGAGTTTTGATTTTTCAAATACTTTTGCACGACCACGCGTTCGCCGTCGGTGGGAGAGCGGCCGAGCGTCAGCCGGTAGGCGTGCGTGATCCGGGCATCGTCGTTCGCCAACGACAGTTTTAGGAGGTTGCCTCCCGCGAGTTTGGACTGCTCGATGGGGAACGGGTTGTTGAGCATGAACAGCGCCTGCGGAGCGACGGTACTGGTATTGCGGGCGCCGACGACGACACTCGGGTCGGCGAAGTCGAATGCTTCAAAAAACTCGGGAAGCGAATTGCGGAACACCGGCAGATAGACGCTGCGCCAGTTGTCGTTGGCTTTGTACCCGTAGTCGGACCCGAGATTCACTGGATACGTCGCCCCGCCGCGTGCGTCGCTGAGTGACCCGCTGATGCTGAGCATGGAATCGCGGATGACCTCGGCGTCGAGGCGCTTGTGGTTGGCCCGGCCGAAGAGCCGATTCTCGACATCGGCGGGATTCGCCGACCCCGTACTTTGGCGGTACGTGTGGGACAACACCATCGTCCGCACCAGTTTCTTCACCGACCATCCCTCGGCGATGAACTGCACCGCCAAGTGATCGAGCAGCTCCGGATGGCTCGGCGCTTCGCCGGTAGTGCCGAAGTTATCGACGGTGCGAACGAGGCCGGAGCCGAAGAGCCAGTGCCAAGCGCGGTTGGCGAACACCCGCGATGTCAACGGGTTGTCAGCGGAGGCGATCCACTCAGCGAGTTCCAGTCGGCCACTTTGGTTCTTCGGCATCGCCGGGGCTTCACCGATGGTCGCCACTTGCAGCACGCCGCGCGGGGCGACAGCCCCTTGGTTGCTCACTAACCCGCGGATGTGGATCTTCGCCTCTTCCATCTTGGCACGCTCCACCACACTCAACGCCAGCGGTCGCTTCGGCCCGGTCGATTGCAATTTCTTCAGCTCATCTTGGAGGGCTTTGAGCGCATCGGGTTCGACAACCTTCGGTTTGGGTTCGTCCTTTTTCGCTTCATTCTTGTCAAGTGAAATGAAGACCACGGCATCGGCGGTGACGTGCCCTTTCGTACCTTCGTTGGATACGATGACGAAACTTTGCCCGCCCTTTTCGAACTTGTACTCCCCGAGTGACACGTACCGCCCTTCCACGGGTGGATCTTTGCGCATGTCGACTGGTATCGTCTTTTCGCCGTCGGCGCCAAAGACGGTGACCGGAGTATTCGCCGCCCGGCTCGCACTCGCGGAGTACGCGAGCCGCACTTCGTACTGCCCGGTAGCCGGGAGTTCCGCGGTGAACGTCAGGGTCTTTTCCCCTTTCCCAGCCGCGTCATCGTGGACATACCCCGCGCCGATGTACGTCCCGGTCGAGGAGGAGTTCCGCCATTCGCCGGTCTTTTTCGCTTGCGAATCGTCGATGGCGATCCCCTTGACATCGACGATCGCGAGTGCGCCCTTGGCCCCCGGTTTTCCGGCCGCCTGGGATTTCGCCGTCGCGATTTTCGCGACGAGAGCCGCGATTTGTGTCTCGTATTTCTTCAGTTCCGCCTCGAGTGCGGGTTCCACGGGCAGCGGCACGTCTTTCCAGACCGAGACATTCGCGTCATCAGTCGCTTGCACATTGCGGAAGATCCCGGCGAGGGCGTAGTAGTCCTTCGTGGGGATCGGGTCGAACTTGTGATCGTGACAGCGCGCACAGGTGACGGTTTGCCCGAGAAGACCCTTGGAGACGACATCGAGCATCTCATCGACGATGTCCATCCGCAGGACCTTCTTGTCCTGCTCTTCGAGGTTGTGGTTGCCCATCGCCAAGAAGGCCGTCGCGATGATCTGCCGGCGGCGTTCTTCGGTGTTCTTCGCCTTCATCAGATCGCCTGCGATTTGCTCCTTGAGGAACTCATCGAAGCGGCGGTCGACGTTGAAACTGTCGATGACGTAGTCGCGGTAGCGCCACGCTTCTTTGAGGATGAAGCCGCGGAGTGTTAGGGATTCCGCGTACCGTGCAACATCGAGCCAGTACCGGCCCCAGCGTTCGCCAAACTCGGCTCGCGCCAGCAACTGGTCGACGCGGGTCTCGAACGCCTTCGGATCTTTGTCCGCGACGAACGCATCGACTTCCTCCGGCGTCGGCGGCAGACCGATGAGGTCGAAGTAGAGGCGTCGCAGCAAAGTGGCCTTATCCGCGTCCGGTGAGGGCTTCAGTCCCTTGGCTTCGAGCTTGACGAGGATGAACCGGTCGAGATCATTCGTGGCCCAAGCCTTGTCGGCGGTCGCGGGGATGGCCGGTGCTTTCACCGGCAGATAGGCCCAGAATTTCTTCCCCTCGGCGACGCTCATTCCGATCTGCTTTTTCCCGGCGGTACCGATCCGAGGGTCGGCGGCCCCGGCTTTGATCCAAGTTTCGAAGTCGGCGATCACCACGGCCGGCAGTTGTCCCTCCGGCGGCATGTGAGAATCGCCTTGGTATTTCAGGCTCTTCAGCAACAAGCTCTCGCCTGGTTTTCCCGGCAGTACCGCGGGCCCGCTGTCGCCGCCGGCCTGCCAGCCCGCTTTGCTGTCGAGCTTCAAGCCGCCTTTGAGTTTCTTCGCCGACTCCGCCGCATCACTGTGGCAACGCACGCAGTGCTCAACGAGCACCGGGCGAATTTTCGATTCGAAGAACTCCAATTGTTGCGGCGAGTCTGCCGCGCAAACGACCTCGCATGAGACGAAAAACAGGACGAAGCAGGATGCAAGTCGGAGCATGGAGAATGCCAATTCAACGGAATTTCGTGTTGTCATTATGCACCCCCAACAGCATCGTTGCAAGGACGCTAGGATGCTTCGGATCTTTGACGGGTGAGAGTCGGGGAAGTTGGTGGATTTTTCGGCTTCCGGATGGTACGATCTGATCCGGTTCGACCGTGTGAAAGCGAGCAAGGTGTGAGTCGTGTTTACCCACTCAGGCAAGGCCCGCCCGGTCGGTATGCTCATCCGACGGACGCGCGGGAATCGAACCCCGGCAGGGTGGTCAGGATTTCCTTCAATCGTTTCAGCGCGCGGATGTAGCGATTGCTGGCGGCGGTCTTGGTGAGGCCGAGAACGGTGGCGGCTTCGCTGTTGCTCAACTCCTCGAAATGCCGTATGGCCAGGATTTCGCGGTCGAGTTCCTCAATGCCGTTGAGCGCCTCCTGCAACCGCAGTTGCCGTTCGGCGCGGAGAAGGGCTTGCGTCGGGCTGGTCATCCGACCGAGGAGCAGGTTCGCCAGCGAATGCGTGCTGGCCGCCGGCAACCCACCACGGTGGAGCGACACCTCTTGCCCGGCGTCCCGCATCTGCGCGCCGAGGTGGTGGCGGTGCAGGATGAGCAACCGCTCGGCGACGATCAGCCGCAGCCACAGGTACGCCGGCATGTTCCGCTCGGGGAACTCGCCCGCCTTCCGCTGGACGTCGAGGAACGCTTCCTGAAGCACGTCGGACGCATCCAGCCTGCCCTGCAGCCGGCGGTCGAGGCGGAGGCGGACCATCTTCCTGAGCCGCTCGCGACATGCGGCGAAAATCTCCCCGGCTGCGTTGACATCGCCTGCGCGGAGACGGTCCTCGGGGGTGGCGGGGGAGTCGGTCATCGTTTGTCACCGGGCAGCCCCTTCCACGCCCGGAAGGCCCGGCGGTACGCCTCGGGGTCGTTTTTGAAAGTGAACTGATCGACGAACTCGATGCCGTCGGTCGCATCAATCTGCTGACCGGTGAGGAACCGCACTAGATCACCCTGGCTGAATCCATGTGCCACCAATCAAGCAAGGTGCCAAACTCCATCAGATCCATAACTCGCTTCAGACCGGACACTGCCGAGCAGAGCCGGAAGTTGAGGCAGAATCGGGGCTATTGACGGTAAGCTGGGCAGTTTCTCTACCATCGTGGCATCGGCTTTCAGCCAGGGTGATCTAGCTTGCCGGCGTCGGCCAGCGACGGCTCGAACTTGGGGAGCGGAAAGGTGTACGACTTACCGCTAATTACGGAGTTCACCGCCCGGCCATTGGTGTGAAACCAGAGATAACCCGGGATCCGTCCCCCCAACGGTAGCGACAACAACCGCTCGCCCCGGGCAACATCCCAGACCCGTAACATGTCGGCTGGCTTATCCACAACGGCTAGCCGTTGGCCGTCCGGGGTCACGTCGCACCCTTCGGCAGTGCTCGACTGGCGTACGGGTGGTCCGGCTGGTTCGCCCGTGTCGGCGTCATACAGTCGGGCGAGGTTGTCCGAGGTGTATGTCAGCACACCGCGGCCGTCAGCGGTGAACTTCAGCACATATAGATACCCGCGGAACCGCCGGTTGTGGTGCCGGATGGTGCCAGCGTCTACATCCCACACACTCAAAGTACCCGTGGTCTCGATGCCGACCGCCAGCCGGCGGCCGTCGGGCGACAGGGCCGCTTCTTCCACGTATCCGGCCTTATCAGAGCTCTTGAAGATGACGGGTCCAGGGTTCGGATGACGAGCTGGCCCGAAGATCCGCTTCCCGGCCGTGAGATCCCAGACGGACTGCGTCTTGTCGTCGTCCCAGACGAGGAGCCTGCTACCGTCCCGGCTCATATGGGACTCTACTGGCTTGTGCAGTTTGGTGTCAATTGGTGTCTCTGGTCCTGCTGGCTGGCCAGCGGCATTCCACGCTCTGACCACCCCACCCCCGGACACAACGAATCGTGATCCGTCGTCACACCATTAGGCCTTACGCAGTTGCCATCTGCGGGAGATTGTACTTCGGATCGCAAACGTAGGCCCGGACGGCGTCGCGGACGATGCCGATTTTGGCTTCGTACCAAGTGATCCCCGAATGGAACCGATGCCATTCGAGCCGGACGA
>JANXTU010000141.1 GCA_025352235.1 Fimbriiglobus sp. | reverse complement strand
TGATCCTGGACCTGCGGGTGATGCTGCTCAGCGGCCTCTGGGCGAAGGCCTACCGGAGGATCTTAAACGAGCGATCCGACCGCATCTGCCGAGAATCGCTGGGAATCGCCGCGTAAACGACGCGGGGGAGAGATTACACCCAGCGGCACTTTTTCGATTCCCGCAATTTTGAGCGAACCAGTTCGGCCGCGAAGAACATCGAATTGTTTTAGTTCATTCAGGTGAACCCATCGCGACGCGGGACGCTGTGGCGGGATCGGCCTTCCAGACGCTGCCGACGGCCTCCGAGTCTTTGCAGTAGCCGAAGGGCGGGTGGGGAACGCGCGCAGCGGTTTCGCAATCCTTGTCGGTCACAGCGGATCCTCCGGGTGGGTGAATAGCTTCAACCAGTGACTCCGATTCCATAGGACGCTACTGATCCGCAGGTTGTTCGGACTCGGTGGAACCGGCGTCTCGCCCCAACTGAATAAAGAGGATGGACGCTTTCCCGAAATCAAAGTGTCCGTTGCGGCTTCTGCCGATCCCATGCGGTCGAATCCCGCAGCCGAGTCATCGTCGTTTTGAAACGGAGAGCGGGGCCAATCGAGTCGCGTCTGTTTCCTCCGGACCCGAACGGCACTCTCGGCTTCTTTGCCGGAGAGCCGTTCGACATCTGAGCCATTGTACGCCATCGGCGAACTCGGCGCCTTCTCCCGGCTGAGCCTTCACCCCGCCTTCGGTCGCCCGCGTGAGATGGGCCGGCTCATCAAGGCCCACTTCGGTGTCGGCGACACCCTTGGAGGCCAAGAGCACGGAAGAGGGCGCCGAACCCCTCGCAGAGATCGATGCCGCCGACTTCATACTCGCCAGGCAGTCGTTGGACTCGTCGGTCGCGAAGCCGCTGAACACGATTTCGATCGGAGCCGCGGGCGGGCGCGGCGGACACCAACATCGAGTACGAGTAGCAGATCGCAAGCCTAAGCGACCCGCTGCCAGAACAGCCCTGCCTCCAGAGAGAGACCGATTCCAGCCGGCTTTCGTCAGTCCGTTGAACATCGAGGCCCGTCTGAACATCGCCGAAGAGCGATCGCCGCAGGACGGCCGGATCGAGTTGAAAGTGCAGGGCCGCGGGATCGACCTGCGCGTGTCGATCATCCCGATGATCTGCAGCGCAGACGCACGGTCTTCACCCCGAAGTCCGGCGCCCCCGACCACCCCACCGAAAAGTTCATGGCCTTCATCGACCGGCCGAAGAAATCGACGACGCTCTCCTCCGCGCTCGGCGAGATCGAGTACGAATCGACGAAGACCATCGCCGTCGAAGACCCGGGCGAACACCAGCGGCACGGCATCCGCCGAATTCGGACCCACGCGGAGACAGCCCTGACCTTCGCGGGCTCACTGCGGAGCATCCGCCGGCATATCCGGACGTGGTGATTATAGTGGACCCCGGAAACCGGACCACGGGTAGAACTCCCTCGTACAGGAAGGCTGAATTAAACTGCCAACCCAGATCCTTGCAAGTCGTTGTCCTGCAACACTTTCACGTGGAAGTCTGATTCAGCCTCTCTGTACTCGTTGGGAGTTTGGACCGCGGTCGTTTAAGGGGCGTGTGAATGAGCAAAAGTCCTCGGGTGCATACGGCGGAGTTCAAGGCGACGGTGGCGTTGGCGGCGTGCAAGGGGGATCGCACACTGAGCGAGATTGCGGCCCAGTACCAGGTGCACGTCAAGCTGGTTCAGGGTTGGAAGAAGCAGATGCTCGAAGGGGCGGCGACGGTCTTTTCGAAGACGGACAGGCCGGTGTCATCGAAGGAGTCCGAAGCGAAGCAGGCCGAGTTGTTCGAGCAGATCGGTCGGCTGAAGATGGAACTCGAATGGCTGAAAAAAAAGTCGGCGGCCTTCCAGTGACGGGGAAGCGTCAACAGGTCGAACCGGAGCACGCGGAGTTGAGCATACGACGTCAGTGCGAGTTGTTGGGGTTGGTTCGTTCGAGTTGGTACTTCGAGCCGGTGCCGGTGTCGGCAGCGGACTTGGCGTTGATGGCTCGGCTGGATCGTTGGCACACGGACCATCCGTTTTTGGGGAGTCGCAAGCTGGCGAGTTCACCGGAGGAGGCGGTGAACCGGAAGCGGGTGCAGCGACTGATGCGGCTGATGGGGCTTGAGTGCTTGTTTCCTAGGCCGAAATGCACGGTGACATCACGTTGTCACAAGAAGCATCCGTACTTGTTGAAGGGCTTTAAAATCGAGCGGCCGGGGCAGGTGTGGAGTGCGGATATCACGTACGTTCCGATGCCGTCGGGGTTTATGTATTTGGTGGCGACGATCGACTGGTATAGCCGACTGGTAGTCAGTTGGCGGTTGTCGAACACGCTGGACGGGAGCTTTTGTCAGTCGATGTTGGAGGAGTCGTTGACGCGGGGCCGTCCGGAGATATTCAACACGGATCAGGGCGTGCAGTTCACGGCGACGGCGTGGACGAGTCGATTGGAATCGGCGGGGATTCGCGTGAGTATGGATGGCGTGGGTCGGTGCTTCGACAACATTTTTGTCGAGCGTTTGTGGCGGAGTGCGAAGTACGAAGAGTTGTATCCGAAGCGTCATGCGACGGTGGCGGAATTGGAGGCG
>JANXTU010000138.1 GCA_025352235.1 Fimbriiglobus sp. | reverse complement strand
TTGCGGATCAACGACCAGTCGATCAAGAATATCGAGACATGGGTCAACAACTTGGGCGGTGGCTTCCTGCTCGTCGCGGCGCCGCTGCACACGTTCCAGCTCGCCCGTACGGAAGAGGAAGGCCGGTTGAAGCCGCTGCTGAACGTTCTGCCGGTGGTGCCGGATGATGTCGTGCTGACGCGCCAGAAAGGCGTCCCGCGGGTGCCGCGCCGGTTGAACTTGAAACCGACGACCGAAGCGGACTTGTTGAAGCTCGAAGACGACGGCCGACAGGACAAACCGACCGCCGGGTGGGATAAGTTTTTCATCGGGTCCGACAAGCCGGGCGAAGAGCTGAACCTGAAGCGCGGGATCTTCTCGTACTACCCGGTGAAGGCCGTCAAACCGGGGGCGACGGTATTGGCCGAGTTCGTTGATTCTGGGGATCAGAACAGCGCTAGGTTGCACCCGTACTTCGTGGTTTCGCAATCGGGCTCCGGCCGGGCCGGATGGCTCGGCTCCGGCGAGACCTACCGCCTCCGCGCGGCCGACGCCAACTACTTCGACCGCTTCTGGCTCAAGCTCACGCGCTACCTCTCCGCCAAACGCGAAGCCAAGGCCGCCCGCGGTCGCATCCTGTTGAACAAGGACTTCGTCTCGGGAGGGCCGATCCGGATGATGGCCCGCGTCTTGCAGCCTTCGGGCGAAGCTTACGCCGAGAACGCGATCAATCCGAAGTTTCTCATCACCCGCTACAACGCCAACAATGAACGCTTGACCGGACCCGATCCGGAGGATCCCACGAAACTTAAACGGATTGTGCTGCCCCCGCTTGGTCCGTACGAGTTGAAGTCGCGCAAGGGGGGCGAGAAGTTCGAAGGGTACTACCTCGGACAAGTCATGGCCGACCCCAAGCAGTTCCCCCACGGCGACGTCCGCTATAAGGCGACCATCGAAGTGCCCGACTCGCCGGGGGACCTGCTCGAAGCGGAATTCCTCGTCCGCAAGTCTGACCCCGAACTCGACGAGACCCGCCCCGATTTCGGCGCGCTCGAGCGCCTGGCCGGCACGGTCGACGAAATCAAAGGCAAGCTGAACGACCCCGTGAAACTGGCCAAACTGATGGGAGGCACCACCGACCCGGCGAAGGCCAAGCTCACGATGAAACTGAGCGAGACGGACAAAATCCGATTGATCCCCGACTGCATGGACAAGAAGTTCAACAAGCAGCGCAACCTCGGCGGCATCGACGACCTCTGGGACGATGAATACGAACCTAACGGCAAGTTGCACGCCGAGACGCACCGGCAATTCTTGGCGCGCGACGAATACGGGTCGATCGCGAACCTCAGCCGCGCTGGAACGCTCTATTCCATCCCGTACTTCTTGGGGACGCTCCTGCTGATCGTTTTCGGGCAATGGGCGGGGATCTTCGCCCAAATCCTCCGGTTGGTGGCCCTACTCCTCGGGTTGCTGGCCTCGTCCGGCTTCCTCGCCTATGCGATCTGCGCCTTCTTCGTCGATGGCGTCAGCGACCAGGCCCCGGTCGGTAAGGCCGTGGAACTCGTGATCGCGAGCCTGATCTTCCTACCGCTGTTGGCGTGCTTCGGTGGGCTGCTCCTGTTCTGGGGATCGCTCCCGTTCCGCGCCCAGGCCTCGCGCATCGGCTCGCTCTTCATCGGCTTGAACGGGGCGTTCCTTGTCTACTGCGGCTACTCGTTCCCCGTGGCCATCGCGCTGATGGTGATCGTCTCGTTTCTCTGTGTCGAATGGTTGTCCCGCAAACTGCTGCGGCTCGCCTGATTCCGGTCCGACTCCGTGGTTTTTGCACACACCGTTGGTGAACTCGCTATGGCCCAGCGCACGACGATCCAGACCCGCGATGCGAACCTAAATTCGAAGATCTCGAATCCGCTGGTGCGTCTGCGCGGCTACATTCGAGTCTTCGTGGCGCTCGACGTCGCCCTCTTCGCGGGGCTGTTCCTCGTCATCTGGTTCCTCGGTTGGATCGCCTTCGATTACGGCGTCTTCAAGGCGACCGGCGCCGACTACGCGCTCCACTCGCACTGGGGCCTGCGGCTGGCGTTCATCGGCGTCATGCTGGCGATCCTCGCGGCGTACATCGCCCTGCGCCTGACCCGGTTGATCCGCAAAGACCTGTCGTACACGTCGCTGGCGCTGGTGCTCGAGAAGCGCCACCCCGAGCTCCTGCGGGATCGCCTGATCACCGCCATCGAACTCTCGGACCTCGACAAGGCCGAGGCGCAGGGCTACTCGCGCGCGATGGTCCAGCAGACCATCGACGAAGCCCACGAACGCGTCGGCCAAGTCAACATCCTCGGCGTCTTCCGCTGGAAACGGCTCTGGATGAAACTCGTCCTCGCAAGCCTCTTTCTGGTCCTCTTCGCCGGGTCGGCTCTCGGCATCCACGCTCTTGGCACCAAGGCCTTCTCGCCCGTCCGCGGCGGCCACAAGCTCGCCGACGTTTGCTCGATCTGGGCCGAGCGCAATCTGCTGATGAAGAACACCCCGTGGCCGCGGCGGTCGCACATCGAACTCGTCGGCTACTTGGATCAGAAGGGGGATCTGCACAAGTTCCCGGATACCGTCGACCCAGAAACCGGCAAAGTGACCCCCGGCGAGCTACGCCAAGGGAAAGACGCCGGCGCGCCCCGAATCGTCGCCCGGGCCTACCAATGGGTCGTCGCCGACCCGAGCCGCGTCGAAGGCTGGCGCCCGCTCGCCGTGGCCGACCTCGGCCGCGCGGAGTTTGGCATCGCCCCGGTCGATCTTTCGGATCTGGCCCTCACCGACGCGTTCGGCAAGTCGACCCGGATCGATCTCTCGGGGGTCAGCGTCGACGACGTCGAGGGCACCCTGACGACCGAACACGAATCGGTCCGGGCGACCTTCGAGAAACTGAACGAACTCGCCGAAGACCCGTGGATGTCGCGGACGCTGCGGAAGCTCGTGCTGCCGAATGAAATGATCTTGACCTTCACCGGTTCGCGCTCGGCGGGCTCATCGAACGCCTTACCTGTAAAGGGCGAATACGTATTTGATGTCAACGGCATCAAAGAGAACCGCGTCTCGTTCGTGGTCCGCGGCGAAGACTACCGCACGCCGCCGCGCTTCATCGAATTGATCCCGCCGCCGATGCTCATCGACCTCCGCCGCGACGAGTACCAACCGGCGTACTTGTATTACCCGGCCCCGCAAGGTTTGGACCAAGCGTCGCTCCGCGGCCGCAAACAACTGTTCGCCAATCAGAAAATCAGCCTGACGGGCGAAAAGTCGGTCTTCCCCGTGCCGACCGGCACTGACGTGGAAATTACCGCCACGGCCGACAAACCGATTCGGAAAGTGCTGCTGACGCCCAAAGGGGACAACAAGAAACTCTGGGCGAAGACGACCCCCGGCGACGGCTTCGGAAAAGTGCTCGCCCCGCCGGGCCAAGACGGAGTCCGCGACCTCCTCGGCTGGGAGAAATCGTCCGACGCCGGCTTCGAGGCGTTCACCGTCCGCTTCCGCGGCGACGATGCCGTGCGCGAACAGGTCGAGTTCGAATACACCCTCACCGACCTCGACAACGTCGCCGCGAAGCGGTCGATCCTCATCCAAGTGAACGAGGACCAACCGCCGCTGGTGGAAGTCGCCGTGGACGTCCTCCGGAAAGTCGGCAACGCCTACATGTGCACGCCGATCGCGATGATCCCGTTCATCACCGAGAGCCGCGTCAGCGACGATACCGGCCTAAGCAAAGTCGAATACGAGTTCAGCTACACGAAAGTCGAATCATCGATCGTCTCGACGGTCCAAGCCCAACTCGCCGGCGGACTCGCCGGGTCCTTCGGCGGACCGGTGCGGAACTTCGGGCTGATCGGTGTCCTCGCCGGCGGCCGGGTGATCTTCGAGCAGATCGGCACCAAGACCGAGCAACGCCAGTACGGCTCCGCGAAAGTCGGACGCTTCCTGACGGAATACGACCGCCTGCAGCGGGACACCGCGGTCCGCCTCGATCAAACCCTGGCCGCGACGCGCGACCGCGGAGCCCAGCCCGGCGTCGTGAAGCTGATCAAGTTCCTCGACCCGACGTCGAGCCAAGACCACTTCGACCTGCGCGAATCGCTCAAAATGCTCCTCGCGCCGATAGAAGACATTCAGCCGCGGTACAAAGTCGATCTCAACATCACCGCGACCGATGTGAATACGGAACTGACGGGCAAAGATGGCCAACCGATCATCGGCAAAAAGTCGTCGAACGTCGAACCGATCCGCCTGCTGGTCGTCTCGGAGCAAGACCTGCTCACCGAGATTTCCAAAGACGAAGAAAACCAGACGTTGAAGCTCGACGAGATTTTGAAGCGTGTCGTCGAGTGCGAGTCGAAGCTCAGTCAAGAATTGGGCCTGCTCTCGGCGCCGAGTCTCAACCAAATCAGCAGTTCGGCGGTCCGCGCCTTGGACATCCTCCAGGACGTGAACAAATCGAAGGAGCAGTTGTCGTCGGTGCTCATCGACTTCGAGCGGCTGTTCCGCGAGATCCAAACGAACCGCTGCAACCCGAAGCTTTTGGAAAAGTACATCAACCCCGAGGGCAAGGGGATCATTCAAGAGACCCGGCGCATCCTCGACGGCACCAACCCGGACGGCTCCTTCCCGCAAGCGGAAGCGGCTCTCGGGGCATTCCAGAATACGCTCAACAACAAGCAGCCCCCGCAACCGCCGGAAGTCGAACAAGCCCGGACGCAACTCGCCAACCTGCGGCTCGTGTTGGCCCGGCTCCGCGCCCAATCGGGCGTCATTCAAGATGTGTCGGAGATCCGCAAGCGTTTGCAAGACTTGATCGATCTCGAAAAACTACAGGCTAGGAGCGTCAAGCTCCTCACGGAAGCCGAACTGGATCGACTCAAGTCGCCGTTGATTACGTCGAACAAACCGATCGAAGTGAAAGTGGGCCAGACGGTGACCGTGAAGCACGCCATCGATTGGAAGCTGTACGCCCAGGGGCAGTTGGTCATCGCCATCGACACCCCGAAAGATTCGGACTTGAAAGTCCCGCTCGACATCACGCTGAAAGACGACAAGAACGATTTCAGCTACGAGGTGACGGCCGGGGCGAAGGTGGGGAGCTACACGCTGAAATTGAAGCCGTTCGTCGGCAACACGGTGGAGCAGCAGATCAACGTGACGAAATGAACCGGGCCGATTTTGACCGCCCGCTGCCAAAATCTGCCCGTCCGGAGTTGGAAACGCCCCGCAGTCTCGTCTGAATAGCAGGTGAGACTCACCCGAATCAAAGAACCGATCAATCTCCTTGGGAGGTTTCCGATGAAGTCCCCGTTCACCCGCGTGCTGCAAGCGATCACCGCCTCGACGGCGGGGTTGCTCCTGATCACATCCGCACTGATGGCGCAAACCCCGGCCAAGCCGGCGGTTCCGATGACGGCGCCCGCGCCGGCGACCACCGGGCCGAGCGAGCAAGAGTTGAAAGACAAGCAACAAATCAACGCCAAGAAGTTCGTTGAATTCAAAGAGAGCCTGTTCCGCCTCGCCAAACGCCTCGAAAAGAGCGAGCGGGCCGAAGATAAAGAAACTGCCAAGACGATCCAACGGGCCATCGAGCTCTCGCTCAAAGAAAACGTCGACGGCCAATTCCAGAAACTGATCGTCGGGCTGTCCAAGAATGGCAAGACCATCGGCGACCTGAAGGCGGTCACCGCGGACGAGCAGCAGCTCGCCAAAATGCTCCAAGACATTCTGACGATCTTGAACACCGACGATGAATCGGCCCGCATTAAAGCGGAAATCGCCAAACTGGCGGATCTGCTGAAAGCGGCCACGGCCATCAAACGCGATCTCGAAACGGTCCAATCGATCACCGAATCCAAGAGCGGCAACCTGGAACGGATCGCCGCCGAGCAGAAGAAACTCGTGGAGCGCACGCAGGAACTCGGGGACAAAGCTGCCGGTAAAGACCCGAAGAAGCCGGGCGATAAACCGGCCGATCCGAAAGCCGACGCCAAGGCCGAACCGAAAGCGGGCGAATCGAGCGGCGAGGAGAAGAAAGACACCGGGGCCGACAAGGGGGAACCCAAAGCCGGCGAACCGAAGGATGGCGAACCGAAACCGGGCGAAGGCGCGGGCGAACCAAAGGAAGCCGGCAAGGGCGATCCGAAAGACGCCGGCATGCCGAAGGCCGGGGAAGCCAAGCCGAAGGAAGGCGACGCCGGGATGCCCAAAGAGGGCAAGCCGGGCGAAGCCAAGCCGAGCGAAGGCAAGGGGATGGGCGAAGGCAAAGGCGAAGCCAAGCCGAGCGAAGGAAAGCCCGGCGCCGGCGAAGGTAAAGGCCAAGGCAAGCCCGGCGAAGGCAAACCCGGCGAAGGCAAACCCGGTGAACCGGGCCAGCCAGGGCAACCCGGTCAGCCGGGCCAACCCGGCCCGAAGCCGGCCCCCGGAGCCAAGGAAATTCAGCAAGCCGTCCCGCCCCAAGAAGCGGCCAAGGATGAGCTCGATAAAAACAAGCGCCCGGAAGCCGGCAAGCAGCAAGACAAAGCCATCGAGCAACTGGCCAAAGCCATTGAGGAACTCGAAAAGCGTTTGAAGCAACTCCGCGAAGAGGAGATGAAGAAGCTGCTCGCCAACGTGGAAGCCCGCTGTTCCAAGATGCTGCAAATGCAAATCGACGTCTACGAAGCGACCAAGTCGATCGACAAAGGGATCCTCGCCAAGAACGGGGTGAAAGAGACCGCCGACCAGCAGAAGGCTCAAACGCAAGGCGACAAGGAAAACGAAATCGTCGCCGAAGCGGATCGCGCCCTCAAACTGCTCGAGAGCGAAGGCTCGGCCGTCGCATTCGCCAAGGTCCTCGAAGAAGTCCGCCAAGATATGATCGCCGTCCAACGGCGCTTGGCCCAGACCTACGTCGACAAGGGCACGCAGGCCATCGAAGAAGACATCATCGCGATGCTCAAAGATATGATCGACGCTCTCAAAAAGGCCCAAGCCGAAATGGGCAAGCCGGGCGAACCGAAACCGCCGGGCGATAGCAAGCCCCAAGACAAGAAGTTGATCGACCTATTGGCCGAGCTGAAATTGATCCGCACGCTGCAACTGTCGATCAACACCCGCACCGCGTCCAACGGCGGCAAAGAGAAACTCGAGCAGTCGAAAGACCCGCTGATCCAAGCCGAACTGAAGCAGTTGTCGGCCCGCCAAGTGAAGCTTCAAGAAATGATCGACAAAATCGCCAGCGGCGGCAATCAATAATTCTTTACGGTCGTCCGTTGCAATAGAGTAAGATAATGCTATCTCCGCCGCGGCGACCCACCCCGGCACTTTTTCCCAACCGCCCCGAACCCGTTCCAGGAGACTCCGATGACCCTGCGTAAATGGCTCTTCACGATGGCACTCGGGGCGACCGTTGCCCTCGGTATGACCGCCGTGTCGGCCGCCGACAAAGAGAGCAAGCCGCTCGCCCCGTCCGCTCTGACTTTCGGCACACTCCGCGGGATGCCCGTGGAAGAAGCCAAGGGCAAAGTCGAAGCCTACCTCAAAGCCGCCGGAAAGTTCGACCAAGCCAAGGTCGACGGTATCTGGGCGCAGAACGATCATACCGTGCTCGATCGCACCGTCGAGTCGATCGCGTTGGCCAACCCGGCCGCCAAAGCCGCCATCGACCAAGCCCGCGACGCGGCCGCCGCGCCGTCGACCGAAGTCCCGGCCGCGATCAAAACCGAAAAAGACGCCTTCGCTAAGACCAACCTCTCCGCAGCCTTCGCCAAAGGTTTGGCCAGCAAGCGCGTCTACGAGGAAGCCCTCCAAGCCACCAAAGAGATCGTCCCCGAAAACCTGGTCGATCCTTCGGCGTTCTACTTCTTCAAAGCCGTCGCCGAGCACGCCCTCACGAAGCGCGACGACGCCGTCCTGTCGGTCATCAAACTCCTCGACGATGTCACCGACTCGCCCGACCGCTACAAGATGGTCGCGACACTGATGTACTTCGACATCCAAAACTGGTCGAAGGATCCGAAGGATCTGACGAACATCGGTAAGCTGATGGACAACAGCGGTCGCCGGCTCGACCTGACCCGCGGCGGCACCACGACCCAAGAGATCCAGAAGAAGATCGTCTTCCGCCTCGACGAGAAGATCAAGGAACTCGAGAACAAGTGCAAAGGTGGCCAGTGCAACGGCGGCAACTGCCCCGGCGGCGGTAGCCCCGGCCCGGCGAGCGGCGATAACCCTAACACCCCGGCCGCTAGCAGTACGCTGCCCGGTGGCGGCACCAAAGACGGTAAAGTCGACGATAAGAAACTCCGCGTCTTGGCGGAAACATGGGGCAAGCTCCCGCCGTCGGAACGCCAAAAAGCGATCCAAGAAATCACCCGCGATCTCCCGGCCAAGCACAAGCCGATGATCGAAGAGTACTTTAAGTCGCTCAACCGCATGAACGGCTTTGACAAGTAACGCGCACCGGATCGCACGCCGCGCGGCCGTCGTTTGAATAGCGACCGCCGCGTTTTTTTGGTTCCACCCGCACCGTGGCCCGCACCATGACGCACCGCTCGCTCCTCCCGGCTTTCCTCACGCTCGCCGTCTGCCTCCCGCGACTGTCGGCTGCGGAAATCGTCCCCCTCGCCGGAAAGCCGATCAAAGGGACCATCGCGAGCGTCGACGCACAATTTCTCACGTACAAAGACGAGGCCGACGCCGAAGTCAAGATCCCCATCAAAGACATGTCCGCCGTCGAACTCGGCCCCAAATCGCCGACCCTCGCGGACGTCGCCTACGACGAACTCGAGCTGATCGACGGGTCGCTGTTCCGCACCCCGCCCGGCTCGGCCAAGTTCAAACTGAAACAAGTCGCCCCCGGCCTGCTTCCCGGCCCGAACGGTGTCGAAGCGCCGACGATCACCGTGCCGCTCGACACGATTTTCTTCCTGATCCGCGACGGTCACAAGCCGGCCAACCGCGCCGATTGGAAGACGCTCCTCGGCACCCGTGGCAAACGCGATTTGTTCGTGATCCGCGAGAAGATCAACAACAACGAGGTGTTGAACCAACTCGAAGGGACGGTTGTCACCGGCAACGCCGAAGGGAACCGCGTCGAGTTCGAACAAGCCAACGGGCAAAAGGCCGACTACGCTCTGTCCCGCGCCACCGGCGGCATCGTCTTCAATCCGCCGGCGCGGACTGCGATCCCGCCGACCGTTTGCAAAGTCATCGACGTCTTCGGCAACGTCGTCATCGCGACCTCGGTCGAGTTCGCCGGCTCGGGCCTCAAGGTCAAGACCGTCGGCGGGGCCGTGCTCGAATACAAAACGCTCGCATCGGTTTCCAAGCTCGATTTCAGCCAAGGAAACTTGGCGTACCTGTCCGAACTCGACCCGGAAATCGAGGCGCCGAATGCCGTCGAAGGAGAGCCCCACTTCACGTATACGAAGAACAAAACCGCGATGGGCCTTCCGCTGCGGCTCGACGGCAAGACCTACCCCAAGGGGCTCTGGATTTACCCGGAGACGGCGCTGAAGTACAAGCTCGGCGGCGAATTCAAAACCTTCCGCGTCGTCATCGGCGTCGACGATACGGTGCAGATCGCCACGAGCGAAGTCAAACTCGCCATCGAAGCCGACGGGAAGATCCTCTTCAACGAAACGGTCAAGCGGACGGACAAACCGCTCGAAAAAGTGTTTGATGTGAAGGATGCGAAAGAACTCAAGATCACTGTCGAACGCGTCTCCCTCTATACTGGCAGCCAGCTCAACCTCGGCGATGCCCGCCTCCAGAAATGATACCGGGAGCACCATGATCACGACCCCCCGATTCCCGCGCCGCCCGGCCGTTTGGTTCGCCCTCGCCGCCGGTACGATGGCCCTGGTCCTCGCGGCCACCGCACCGAGCCCGATGTTGGCACAAGTTCCCGCGGCCGTGAAGGGCGCCGAAGACGAACGCGTCGCCGTCATCGCCAAGGTCAAGCCGGCGGTCGCCGCGGTCTGTTTCTACGGCGGGAAAGTCTGCGGTTCCGGCGTTGTCATCTCCGAAGACGGCCTCTGCCTCACGAACTTCCACGTCGTCCAGCCGACTGGGGCGATCCTCGCTTGCGGATTGGCCGACGGCAAGCTGTACGACTCCGTGTTGATCGGCCAAGATAAAGTCGGCGATGTGGCGCTCGTGAAACTGCTGCCGAAGAAACCGGGCGACAAATTTCCGTTCGTCAAGCTCGGCGACAGCGACCTCTGCCGCGCCGGCGAATGGTCCCTCGCTATGGGCAACCCTTTCGGCTTGGCCATGGACTTCAACCCGACCGTCACCTTCGGGATGATCTCGGGCGTCAACCGCTACCAACCGCCCGAAGGGAAGGGCACCCTCGAATACACCGATTGCATCCAGATCGACACGTCGATCAACCCCGGCAACTCCGGCGGACCACTGTTCAACATGAAGGGCGAACTCATCGGCATCAACGGCCGGGGGTCGTTCGATAAGCGCGGCCGGGTGAACTCGGGGGTCGGCTACGCCATCAGCATCAATCAAATCAAGAACTTCATGGGCCACTTGAAGGTCGGGATCGACACGGATCACGCTACCCTCGGAGCGAGCTTCAGTACCGATGCGGAAGAAGGGGATCTCAGCAAGATCTTCGTCAGCTCCATGCTCGACGAATCGGACGCCTTCCGCCGCGGGTTGAAACCGCAGGATCAGCTCGTCGCCTTCGCCGGCCGTTCGACGACCAGCACGAATCAGTACAAGAACATCCTCGGCATCTACCCGAAAGATTGGCGCGTGTCGCTGCGGTACCGCCGCGGCACGGCGAGTAAAGAAGTGCTCGTCCGGCTGATGGGGAACATGGACAAAGTCATCGAGAAAGAACCGCAGCCGGGCGATCCGAAACCGGGCCAACCGCAGCCCGGCGGCCCGCCGTCGAACCCCGGCGCCGAAAAGGCCAAGTTGTCCCCGGCCGCGAAGATGGTCGAAGTGAAGAAGGGCTATGCCAACTACTACTTCAACGTACTCGCCCAAGACGAGCTCTTGGCGGAGATCAAAAAGAACTACGGCGACTTCTCTAAACTCACGGGCAACTGGGCGCTCGATGGCAACGTCCAACTCGCCGACCGCGGCGGCAACGTCAAGCTGACGTGGATCGACGACAAGACCGGCACCATGGAAGTCAAGATGTCCCGCGAAGGGATCGAAGACTCCGTGAAACCGTTGGAACCGGGCATCGGCGTGGGTGAATTGAGCCTGCCCCAAGGCAGTGGCGGGCTGCTGGTATCGCTGTGGCAGTTCCGGTTGTTGATGACACAACTACGTGACGGGATGAACCCGAATACGAGCTTCAGCCCCGGCTTCGTCCACGGCGGATCCGAGCCGTTTTACCCGCCCCCGGCGGATGGGAAACTGCCCGCGAACATCACCGACCTCCGCGTCGATTGCGACGTGCTCAAAACGAAGAAAGGTCAGTTCGAAGCGAAATGGTACTTCGACCAGAAGAACCATGCGCTGCTCGGTTGCGAGGCGACCTTCGTCAAAGAAGAAGACCCCTGCGAGCTATACTTTTACGATTGGAAAGACGCGGGCGGGGTGAAACTGCCGCACAAGATCGTCTGCAAATTCGGCGACAAGACGTTCGCCACCATCACGGCCCGGACGTACGGGCTCGTGAGAAAATAACATTGTTTCCGAGATCTTCAAACCGGCGAGACGCCGGTTCCACCTTGTGAACACTATTGGATTGACCTATGTTCCGCCGGATCGTCCCCGCCGTACTCGCTTTCGGTCTGGTCGCTTCCATGCCGGTCTCGGCCGCCGAGCCGGTGACGAAAGTATCCGAGCAAGTCAACGAGAAGATGGTCAAGATCTTCGGCTCCGGCGGCTTCAAAGGGGTCGTTAATTATACGACCGGCATCCTCATCTCGCCGGATGGCTTCATTCTCACCGTGGCGAGCCAAACGCTCGATACATCCGAGCTCATCATCCATATGTACGACGGCCGGAAGATGAAGGCGGTCGTGGTCGTGACGGAACCGGTACTCGACATCGCCCTGCTGAAAATCAAAGTCGACGGCAAGAAGATCGACGAGCCCAGCGGCCTCGATCTGCCTTATTTCAATTACGCGGAAAGCTTGAAGCGCCCCATCGCCGAAGCGGGCGACTGGGTTCTCGGGTTCAGCAACCAATTCGAAATCGCCACCCGGAACGAACCGATGAGCGTGCAACAAGGGACGATCTCGTCGTACGCCAAGCTCCACGGGCGGCGGGGGATCTTCGATTTCCCGTACACCGGCAATGTCTACGTCGTCGACGCCATCACGAACAATCCGGGCGCCGGCGGTGGGGCACTCACCGACCGCAAAGGGCAACTGTTGGGCATCATCGGGCGGGAAATCAAGAACACGCTTTCGGAGACGTGGATCAATTACGCGATCCCGTTGAACGCGAAAGTCGAGACCAAAGACGGCGACAAACCGAAGATCGTCAGCTTCCCCGAATTCGTTTCGCTCGGGATGCAGTTCAAATACAAGCCGGTCGATCGGCCCGTGGTCGTGCTGACCGCCGGCGGGTTCCACGGCATGAGATTCGTGCCGAACATTTTGGAGCGGACGCCGCCGTACGTCGACGAACTCTACCCGAATTCCCCGGCGTCCAAACTCGTGCAAGTCAACGACCTCGTCAGCTTCATCGATGGAGAACCGATCTACAGCATCAAGTCGTTCAACGACTACATGCGGAAGACGCGACCCGGCATGACCATCCGCCTCGAGGTGCGCCGCGGGGACAACTTGCAAACCATCGAGCTGAAACTCGAAGAGTGGCCCAAGGGACTGTTGCCGACGGTGCCGTTGCCGAAGAACCCTGACCCGCCCAAGTGATCGAAGCGTGGATCGCGCAGAATTCAGAACACACCGAGATTCGCCATGCTCCGCTCTAGTTTGGTCGCCCTGTTCGCATTCGCGTCGGTGGGCAGCACCCAAGATGTGAACGAAGCGAACGAGCAGGCGATGAAGGCGGCGATCGCCAAGGCCGCACCGTGGGTCGTCAAAATCGAGACGGCCGGCGGCACCGGGGCCGTGGGGGCCGCCGGCGGACCGGCCTCCGTCCGCAAAGGAGTCGGCCCGACCTCCGGCGTCGTCGTCGGAGCCGACGGTTTCGTCATTTCCAGCGCCTTCAACTTCGCCAATAAGCCGACCGATATTTTCATCACCGTTCCCGGCCATCCGCGGCAGGTCGCCAAGATCGTCGCCAACGATACCTCGCGGATGCTAACTTTGTTGAAGGTCGATCTCAAAGGCTTGGCCGTGCCCGCCGCCTTCCCCAAAGCCGAGATCAAAGTCGGCATGTGGACCCTCGCCTTGGGCCGCGCGCTCGACAACGAAGACGGCAAAACGCCGTCGGTCAGCCGGGGGATCGTCAGCGCCACCGACCGCATCTGGGGCAAGCTGACCCAAACCGATTGCAAAGTCTCGCCGATCAACTACGGCGGCCCGCTCGTCGCCGTCGACGGCCGGGTGATGGGCGTGCTCGTCCCGGCGTCGCCCAATGGCGAAGGGGAATCGGCCGGGGTCGAATGGTACGACGGCGGTATCGGCTTCGCTGTGCCGCTCGACGACATCAACGCGATACTGCCCCGCTTGAAAGAGGGTAAGGAACTCCGTCGCGGGATGCTCGGTTTCAATCCGAAAACTCCCGACGAACTGTACAACGTCCCGGTCATCGTCGGCAACGTCGCCCCGCAGTCGGTCGCCGAGAAAATCGGCATGAAACCGAACGACAAGATCACGACCCTCGACGGCAAGCCGGTCGAGAATTTCAAAGACCTGATGATGTTGCTCGGGCCGAAGTACGACGGGGACAAAATCACCCTGACCGTCGAGCGGGACGGCAAGACCGAAACGTTCAAAGACGTGACTCTCGGCGGCATCTCGGCGACCATTTCCCAACCGTTTCTCGGCATCTTGCCGATGCGGGACGATCCCGAACCGGGCGTCGAAGTGCGCTACGTCTACCCGAAATCCCCGGCCGACATCGCGGGGATCCAAGAAGGGGATCGGATCATGAAGTTCGGCCCCTCCGCGGCGCCGATGCTGACGCCGATCACGACGGGGCGGACGCAGTTGTCGCAGATCGTACGGGCCGCGCCGCTGAGCCTCGATTTCAAAGTCGAGTTGAAACGCAAAGCCGGGGCGAAAGTTGAGGTCGTGACGCTGAAATTGGCGGCGCTCGGGGAGGAACTCCCGGACAAAACCCCGCCGAAATCGAGCTTGGAACGGGCCCTCGGCAAAGAGAAAAAAGAGAACGACAAAGAGTTGGAAGTCGGATTCAAATACGACTTGGCCAACAAGACCACGGGCCGGAAATATTGGATGTACCTACCGGACAACTATGACAAAAACAAATCGTACGGCGTCATCGTCTGGCTGCACGACGCGGGCAAAGGTGGCAAAGAACGAGAAGGAAAAGACGTCTTCAAGATTTGGGAAACGTACTGCGACTCCGCGAACTTCATCTTGATCGGGCCGCAGGCGAAGAACGGCGTCGATTGGGTCGCCAACGAGACCGAAGAGCTCACGCAGACGATCCAGCAAGCCATCGCCGGGTTTACCATCGACCGATCCCGCGTCGTCGTCCACGGTATGGGCAACGGCGGTTCGATGGCGATGTACTTGGCCTTCAACGCCCGCGATTTGATCCGCGCCGCGGTCGTCAGCGGGGCGGTTCTCAACGGCAACGCGAAAGACAACCTGCCGAATCAGCCGCTGTCGTTTTACGTCGTCGCCGGCGACAAAGATCCTTTGATCAAAGAGATCAAGGATACCAACGAGAAGTTGAAAGCGAAGAAGTTCCCGGTGATTTTTCGGGAGCTCAAAGACTTCGGCAAAGAGTATTTGGATCAAAAGACGCTCACAGAGATTTGCAACTGGCTCGATGCCCTCGATCGGATTTGATCGCGGCTGCAAAACCGATCCGGAGCCCGGCGGAGAACCGTCGGGCTTCTGCATTTCCGCCGCCGGGGTTCGCCCCGCGATTTCTATATTGACCTGACAAACACGCCCAGAACCGGAGCCGAGCCGATGGCCGAGAAGATTACCCCGCGCGCCGAGAACTACCCGAAGTGGTACCTGAACGTCATTCAAGAAGCGGGGCTCGCGGACAATTCCGACGTGCGCGGGTGCATGGTCATCAAGCCCAATGGCTACGCGATTTGGGAGAACATGCAGCGCGGCCTCGACCGGATGTTCAAAGACACCGGCCACGTCAACGCCTACTTTCCCTTGTTCATTCCGATGAGCTACTTGGCCAAAGAAGAAGAGATGGCCGAGGGGTTCGCTAAGGAGTGCGCGGTCGTCACCCACTACCGATTGAAGGCGGAGAAGGGCCAGCCGTTGAAGGTCGATCCGACGGCGGAACTCGAAGAGCCACTGATCGTACGACCGACTTCCGAGACGATCATCTGGCGGACCTACAAGAGTTGGATTCAAAGCTGGCGCGACCTGCCGCTGCTCATCAATCAATGGGCCAACGTCGTCCGCTGGGAGATGCGCACGCGGCTGTTTTTGCGCACGGCGGAGTTCCTCTGGCAGGAGGGGCACACGGCCCATGCGACGGCGGCCGAAGCGGAAGCCGAGACGCTGCAAATGGTGAAGGTGTACGCGAAGTTCGCCGAAGAGTTCATGGCGGTGCCGGTGCTGGTGGGGCCCAAGACCGACGGGCAAAAGTTCCCCGGCGCGATCTACACCCTCTGCATCGAAGCGATGATGCAGGACGGCAAAGCCTTGCAAGCGGGCACATCCCACTTTCTCGGGCAGAACTTCGCCAAGGCATTCGACGTGAAGTTCACCACGGCGGACAACAAAAAAGAGTTCGCCTGGGCGACCAGTTGGGGCGCCAGTACGCGCCTCATCGGCGGGTTGATCATGACCCATTCCGACGATCAAGGCCTCGTGGTGCCGCCGCGCTTGGCGGCGACGCACGTCGTCATTTGCCCGCTGGGCAAGACCGAAGATGAACGGGCGCCGGCGCTCGCGGCTGCGAAGAAACTCGCCGACGAATTGAAAGCCTTCCCGCGGGAAGAGTTCTTCGGCTACGAGCCGATCCGGGTGACCATCGACAACGATTTGAAGAGTTCCCCCGGATACCGCTTCGGCTTGCACGAAGTCCGCGGCGTGCCGATCCGCGTCGAAATCGGACCGAAGGACTTGGCGAAAGAGATTCCGACTTGCATAGTCGCCCGCCGCGATTTCCAATACCGCGTCGAAATCGAACCCGATCTCAACCATCAAAAGAAAGCGGAAACCCCGCTGAGTCAAGCGGCCTTGGAAATCGCCGCGTCGTTGAAAGACATCCAGCGCGTCCTCTTCGACCGGGCGAAAAAATATCGTGACGCTCGCACCGTCACGGCGAACACGCTGGAAGAATTCGCCGGCTACTTCCCCGTGAAAGCCGGCGAAAAAGATGACGAAGAGCTCGACCTGAACGCGCTGAAGTTCGTCTATGCCCATTGGGACGGTACTCGCGAGACGGAAGACCTCGTGCAGAAACAGTACAAAGCGACGATCCGGTGCCTGCCGTTCGATGGCCCGACGGAACCGGGGACGTGCCCGTTTACGGGCCGACCCTCCGCGCGGATGGTGGTCTTCGCGCGGGCGTATTGAATTGTCTAACGCCGGAAGTCGTCTATACTGGCTTTCTCTCAAAAGCCTTTTCACCACCCCGGTCGCGATGATGACCCGCGGCCCAACCCCGTCGAGGTGCACCCCATGCGTGTCCTGCTGTCCGCTCTGCTTCTTATGGCGTTCGTCGGCTTCGCCGCCGCGGACGACAAGAAGGAAGAGCCAAAAGTTCTGACGCTCAAAGAGAAATTGGCCGAAGTGAACAAGGACCTCGCCAAGGCGAGTCAAGAGGCGAACAAGAACTTCGGCGAAGCGAAGACGGAAGAAGAGAAGACCAAAGTCCGCGTGGAGTTCACCGCAATCCGCGCCGCGTCCGGCGAAAAAGTGCTGGCCCTCGCCAAGCAGTTCGCAAAGGACGAAGGCGCTTTCGATGCGACGATGTCGGCCGTGGGCATGGGCGCGAA
Organism: Fimbriiglobus sp.; assembly: GCA_025352235.1. Classification (GTDB taxonomy): domain Bacteria; phylum Planctomycetota; class Planctomycetia; order Gemmatales; family Gemmataceae; genus JALHQU01. Next base: position 2,746 of record JANXTU010000138.1, on the reverse strand, counting down.
GGGCGCCAGCGACTATCTCGTCGCGACCTTCGTGGACGATCCCAAAATCGTAAAGGCGATCCCGCAACTCGGCCGTGGGCCGGATGGCTCAAAAACGCTCGACCTCATCGGTGAGAAATCGAAGAGCAAGGACGTCCAGGGCGCCGCCAAGTTCGCCGCCGTGGCTTCGGAAATCGAGAGTGCCGATTACCCGAGCACGGGCAAGCCGCTGCCGGAGAAGGAAGCGGCCGCGAAGTTCGCCGCCGCGTCTCAGAAGCTCGAAGGGATCGTGAAGAACTTCGGCGACGTCAAGACGGCCGCGATGGGGCCGGGCGAAGCGCCGACCGTGGCCCAAGCATCGAAGAAGATCAAGTTCTTTGTCGAGAACCTCACCGTTGGCAAAGTGGCTCCGGACGCCGAGTGCGAACTGCTCGAAGAGGGCAAGAAGGCCAAGTTGAGCGACTATCGCGGCAGTGTCGTGGTGCTCGATATCTGGGCCACTTGGTGCGGGCCATGCCGGGCGATGATCCCGCACGAACGGGAAATGGTCAAGCACTTCGAAGGAAAGAAATTCAAACTCGTGAGCGTGAGCGCCGATGCCAAGAAAGAAACACTCACCAAGTTTTTGGAAAAGGAAGAGATGCCTTGGACCCATTGGTGGAACGGTGCCAAGGGCGGCTTAGTCGAGGAGTACCAAATACGGTTTTACCCCACGGTCTACATCATCGACGGTAAAGGGGTCATCCGCGCCAAGCACCTCCGCGGGGACGACCTTCAAACCTTCGTCGATAAACTCCTCACGGAGGCCAGCCCAAAATAAACACTTTTGAGAACCCCGCCCCGCAGCGGGGTTCTTTCGTTTCAACCCCGCAGTGCGTCGAGTGCGGCGCCGATGTCCGGGGCGCGCATGAGCGATTCGCCGACGAGGACCGCATCGACCCCGGCCGCTCGCAAGAGTTCGAGGTCGCGGTTCGTGCGAATGCCGCTCTCGCTGACGACGACAATACCCGCCGGGATGCGCGGCCGCAATTCGAGGGTCTGTTCGAGCCGCGTGACGAAGGTCCGCAGATTGCGGTTGTTGATCCCGACGACCGTCGCCCCGCAATCGAGGACGCGCGGCAGTTGATCCGCATCGTGGAGTTCGACGAGCACGTCCAAACCGAGTGCCATCGCGTCGCGGTGGAGGTTGGCCAACTCCTCGCCCGGCAAAATCTCGGCGATCAACAGCACCGCATCGGCCCCCGCGGTGCGGGCTTCGAGCAATTGATAACGCTCGAGGATGAACTCTTTCCGCAGCACCGGGATGGCGACCACCGCGCGGACCGCGCGGAGGTAGTCGAGGTGCCCTTGGAAATAGTGCTCGTCGGTGAGGACGCTGATCGCTGCGGCTCCGTGACGCTCGTAGACCGAGGCGATTTGAACCGGGTCGAAATCGGCGCGGATGACGCCGGCAGAGGGTGAGGCTTTCTTCACTTCGGCGATCACGGTCACGGCGCCGGGGTGGCGCAGTGCCCCGGCGAAGTCGCGGCACGCCGGCATCGACTCGATGTCGCGCTCGAGGTCCGACGCGGGCACGCGGAGTTTCGCGGCCGCAATTTCGACCCGCTTTGTCGCGACGATTCGTTCGAGGATGTTCGGCGTCATTTGGGCATCGACTCGACGGCTGGCACGCGGGGGAAGCAAGCGTATCTTAGACGCTTCGACCGTTCGATCAACCGTTGGGAGTGCGCGTGAATCCGAATGAGCCGTTCGACTTCCGGGCCTTTGGAATCGCGCTCGCCATCGCGGCGATCCCGGCGGCGCTCGCGGTGATCGTCTTCGGGACGTTGGCCGGGCGTGTACGAACCTGGCTCCGGCCGACGTGGGCCTTTCCCCCTCGGCCATGGAACGGCTTCGCCATCGTCTTCGCGTTCGGGGCGTTCCAAGTCGCGGTGGGGCTGATCGCCGATTCGGTCCATCGACTCGACTGGTTCACCTCCTCGGATGAACTCGCCGAGAAAACGTTGAACGCCGTCGCCGCCCGCGCGATTGCGGTGCCGATGTTCTTTCTGTTCGTCGCCATCGGTATCGTCAACGCGTTCGGTCCGATCCGGGTGCCTAGCGTCAAGCGACTCGCGGGGTGGATCGCCCTCGGGGCCGCGGCGTGGTTGCCGATCGTACTGTTGACATTCGCCGTGCATGCGGCGACCATCGCGGTGAAGCAGGAACTCGGCGGGCCGATCGACACGCACCCGCTGGCGAAACTGCACCCGAGCCAAGATCGCCTTGGCGGCTGGCTTTTCGCCGCGAGCGTGTGCGTGTTCACGCCGTGGTTCGAGGAGTTCATTTTCCGGGGCTTGTTGCTGCCGTGGGTGCTGCGGGCGGGGTATCGCCCGTGGCTATTGGTCGGTTGGTCGTTGCTTTTCGCGGGCATGACCTTCGGAAATTGGGACGATCCGCACTTCGGTGCGGTCGCGTTCATCGCGCTCGGCGCCGTCGCCCTCGGGCTCTGCCAACTGATCCCGAAAACCAAACCGAGGCGCACGTTCCTCGGCATCGTCTCAACGTCGCTGCTCTTCGCCGCTGTCCATTCGAGTGTCTGGCCCAGCCCGATTCCGCTGTTTGTGTTGGCCTTGGGCCTCGGCACCCTCACGGCGCGCACGGGCAGCATCGTCCCGGCGGTCGTCGTCCACGGCCTCTTCAACGGCGTGTCATTCGTCTTGCTGCTGCGTCAACCGGCTTAAAGCTTTTCGACCGCGAGCGCCCGCGCCTTGTCGAGCGCGGCCGG
>JANXTU010000117.1 GCA_025352235.1 Fimbriiglobus sp. | reverse complement strand
GATCGCGATCCTCGTCGCAATCTCAAATTCGGCGCAGTTGGTCGCGGCTTTGCCGCTGCTGTTGGCGTGGTCGCTGTCGCCGTACATCGCCTATCGCGTCAGTCGCGCCAGGACGGTCGGGGACCCGGACCTGACGCCGATCGAAACGGCGGAACTGCGCCGAATCGCCCGCATCACGTGGGACTTTTTCGAAGTCCACGTCGGCCCGATCGACAACGGGCTACCCCCGGACAACTACCAAGAAGTCCCACTCGGGATCGCCGCGCACCGAACATCGCCGACGAACATCGGGCTTTATTTGCTCGCAGTTCTCGCGGCCCACGACTTCGGCTACATCACGACCGCCGAGTTGGTGGATCGACTGAAGAAAGCGTTCGACGCGCTCGACAAACTCGAACTCCACCGCGGTCACCTGTTCAATTGGTACGAAACCACGACCCTAGCCACCCTGCAACCGGCCTATGTTTCGACCGTCGATAGCGGGAATTTTCTCGCTTGCTTGCTCGCGCTCAAACACGGACTGCTGGAAACAACTCCGCCGCCGGCTTTGATTGGGCTCGCCGATACCCTCGCCGTGTTTCGGAGTGCGTGGGAGGCGAGTGAAGTCGAGGAATCGACGCGTCTCGACGGGGCGACGCGCATGCTCGCACTGACGACGGCATTGGAAAGCGGCGATTGGAATTCGATCTGCCGGTACGGCGAAGAATTGGCGGGCGCGGTCCGCGTCGCATTGCCGGCGTCGGCGGCGTTGCGTTGGGCCGAGCGATTCGCCGAGTCGGCCATCCGCCACCGGGATGCGCCGACGGTCGCTGCGGGCGAACTCGCCGCTCTCGGGAATCGGGCCTCGGCGTGGGCCGCCGGGATGACGTTCGGCTTCTTGTACAACGCGGATCGCGAACTCTTTTCGATCGGTTTCAACGCCACCACCGGCCGCCTCGATGCGAACCACTACGACCTCCTCGCGTCCGAAGCGTGCATCGCGAGCTACCTTGCCATCGCGCGCGGTGAAGTCCCCCGCAAGCATTGGTTCCGCCTCGGCCGGCTCGTCACGCGCACTTACGGCGAAATCGGCTTGGTTTCGTGGGGCGGTACGCTGTTTGAATACCTCATGCCCCGGCTGTTGCTGCCGACGGCGCGCGGGGTGTTGCTCGACCGCGCCCAGCGCGCGGCCGTGGCCCAGCAGATCGCCTACGGCCGCGAAACAAACTTGCCGTGGGGCGTCTCGGAGTCCGGCTACTACATGTTCGACGCGGGGCAGGTCTACCGGTATCAGTCGTTCGGTGTGCCGGGCATGGGGCTGAAACGCGGGCTCGACCGGGATCGCGTCGTCGCCCCGTATGCCACGTTGCTAGCCGTCGATGTCGATGCTCCGGCGGCCGTGCGCAACTTCGCGCGCTTGCGCGCCGACGGCGGTGAAGGACCGTTCGGATTTTACGAGGCCATCGATTACACGCCGGGTCGCGCGAACGCGGACGGTTCGCCAAGCGTCGTGCGCTCGTACATGGCCCACCACCAAGGCATGGGGTTGGTGGCCATTGCCAATCGATTGGCGGACGGCCGGATGCGGGCGCGGTTGGCGCGCGAACCGGCTGTGCAAGCCTCGGAACTGCTCCTCGACGAACGCGTGCCGTACGGCGCCCCGGAAATGACCCCGGAGCACGCGGAGGCGGAATCGGATCGGGCGGTGATCACGCCCGAATACCCCGTGCGCCGCCGATTGACTTCGCCGCATACCCCGATGCCGCGGACGCATTTGCTGTCCAACGGTCGCTATACGGCGATGATCACGAACGCCGGTGGCGGCTTCGGCCGCTGCGGCGATCTCGACGTGACGCGTTGGAAACCGGATGCCACCTGCGACGCGGACGGGCAAACGCTCTACATCCGCGACCGCCGCAGCGGGGCGGTTTGGTCGGCCGGTTATCAACCCACCGCGGTCGCGCCGGATCTTTACGAAGTCACCTTCGCCATCGACAAAGCGGAGATCCGCCGCGTCGACGGCGACATCGAAACCCTTTTCGAAATCGCCGTGGCACCGGATCAAGACGTGGAAGTCCGGCGGATCACGCTGACGAACCGGGGCCTAAAACCGCGCGAACTCGACGTCACGAGCTACGCCGAAATCGTCTTGGCCCAGCACGCCGCCGACGCGGCCCATCCGGCCTTCGGCAAACTCTTTCTCGAAACCGAATGGCTCGTTGAGCACCAAGCGATCCTCTGCCGGCGCCGCCCCCGCGCCGCGGATCAAGCTCCCATTTACGCCGTGCACGCCTTTGCGGCGGAAGCCGTCTCGGGTGCGGTCTCGTGGGAAACGTCGCGGGAAACATTCCTCGGTCGCCGCGGCACGACCGCCGCCCCGGCCGCGATGCAACCGGGCGTACGGAACCTGATCGGCCTGCAAGGCGCGGTGCTCGACCCGATCTTCGCGATCCGCCGGACGATCAACCTGAAACCGGGGCAGAGTTCGACCGTCGCGTTTTCGACGGGCGTGGCCGCGACGCGCGAGGCGGCGTTCGCCATGGCGGAACGCTACCACGCGCTCTCGTCGGTGACGCGGGCCTTCGAACTGGCGTGGGCCCACGCCAACATCGAACTGCAGGGCAGCCATTGGAAGCCGGACGACGTCCATTTGTTCCAGCGGATCGCCGGCTACTTGCTCTACCCCACGGGGCCGTTGCGGGCTTCCCGCGAGACCCTCGCGGCCAATCGCCTCGGCCAATCGGGCCTATGGTCCTTCGGCATCTCCGGCGACTGGCCGATCCTTGTGCTGCGTCTCCACGGTATGGCCGGGCTCCCGCAACTGCGGCAGTTGTTGCAAGCGCACGTCTACTGGCAATCGAAGGCATTCAAGTCCGACCTCGTGGTGCTGCTCGAAAATGCCGGCGGCTACCAAGACGAACTCCACGACGAGGTGAACAACCAGATCCGCGTGGCAGGGTTGGCCGACCGCATCGACCGCCCAGACGGCGTTTTCGTCCGCAAGGGCTGGCAGATGACCGAAGTCGACCGGACTCTCCTCCTCGCGGCGGCGCGCGTCATCCTCGACGATTCCGTCGGCCCCGTGGCGACCCAAGTCGATTCCGCGGCGTCGCCCCGGTCGCTGCCCGCGCGGCGGACCCGCGAGACATTGCGGCCCGCGTCCCGCTTCGGTGACATCGCGGTGTCACCGCCCCTGCAATTCGACGGTGGCTACGGCGGGTTCTCGGCCGACGGTTTGGAATTCGAGATCCGCCCGGATCGCCCGCCGCCGACCCCGTGGTCGAACGTCATCGCCAACTCGGCCGGCGGGTTCCTCGTCACCGACTCCGGCGGCGGTTTCGCTTGGGCCGGGAACAGCCAATCGAACCGGCTCACCCCGTGGAGCAACGACCCCGTGTCCGACCCGCCGGGGGATGCGATCTACCTGCACGACGAAGAGACCCACACCGTCTGGTGCCCCACGCCGCTGCCGGTCCGCACGGCCCGGGGTGTCGCGGTGCGCCACGGCCAAGGTTACTCGGTCTTCGAGCGCGAGGCCGAAGAGATCGAGAGCGAGTTGACCGTCTTTGTCCCGGTCGCGGACCCCGTGAAAATCTCGCTGTTGAAACTGCGGAACAAGGGCGGCAAGATCCGCCGGCTCCAAGTGACGTACTTCGCGGAGTGGGTTTTAGGGACGACCCGCGAAACCACGGCGGCCCACGTCGTCACGGAGCTCGATTCCCATACGGGCGCGATCTTCGCCCGCAATCCCTTTCACCCCGATGTCCCGGCGCACGTCGCGTTTGCCGATACCGATCTCCGGCCGCGGACGTTCACCGGCGACCGCGTCGAATTCCTCGGCCGCAACGGATCCACCGCGGCCCCCGGCTCGTGTTCCCGCGTCGCTCTATCGGGGTTCGTCGGCCCCGGCGTCGACCCGTGCGCGGCCCTGCGCGGGAGCATCACCCTCTCGCCCGGCGAAGAGCGGACGATCGTCTTTATGCTCGGGCAATCGTCCGGGGTCGACGACGCGCGCCGGATCATCCGCGACTATCGTTCGCCCGATTCCGCCGAGGCCGCGCTCATCGATGTCGTCACGAAATGGGACGGCCTTTGCAACGCCGTGCAAGTGCAGACGCCGGATGCCGCGTTTGATTTGATGATGAACCGTTGGCTCGTGTATCAGACGCTGTCGTGCCGTCTCTGGGGCCGCTCCGGGTTTTACCAGTCGGGCGGGGCCTACGGGTACCGCGACCAATTGCAGGACGTTTGCGCGCTCGTCCACGCCGCGCCGGCCGAAGCGAAGGCCCACATCTTGCGTGCGGCGAAGCGGCAATTTCCCGAAGGGGACGTGCAGCACTGGTGGCACGAACCGGCGGGCAACGGCGTGCGGACGCGCTTCTGCGACGACTTCCTTTGGTTGCCCTACGCCGTGGCGGAATACGTCGAAACGACCGGCGACCTCGGGGTGTTGAAAGCGAACGTGCCGTACATCGAAGCCCCGCTGCTCGAACCGGATCAGCACGAAGTCTACGGCATCCCGCGCGTCTCCGAACAAACCGGTCCGCTGTTCGAACATTGCCTGCGCGCCATCGAGTACGGTTGGAAACTGGGCGAACACGGCCTACCGCTCATGGGCACCGGCGATTGGAACGACGGCATGAACACGGTCGGTTCCGGCGGCAAAGGCGAGAGCGTCTGGGCCGCATGGTTTCAGATCGTGGTTTTGGAAAAATTCGCGGCGCTGGCGGATCGGGTCGATCAGCCGACCGTGGCGCAAACTTGCCGCACGAACGCGAACCGGCTTCGCGAATCGGCGGAACTCCACGCGTGGGATGGTGCTTGGTATCGCCGGGCCTACTTCGACGACGGCACTCCGCTGGGCTCCGCGACGAACGACGAATGCCGGATCGACTCGATTGCCCAATCGTGGGCCGTGATCGCCGGCGCGAATCCCGAGCGCTCCGCACAAGCGATGGATTCCGCGCTGGCCCAATTGTCGCGTCCGGCCGACCGGCTGATGCTCCTCTTCGCGCCGCCCTTTTCCGATGGTCCGCTCCGGCCCGGATACATCAAGGGATACGTCCCCGGCGTCCGCGAAAACGGCGGGCAATATACGCACGCGGCCGTCTGGATGGTGAAGGCGCTCGCGCGGCTCGGTCGCGGGGATGCAGCACACACGGCCTTTGCTCAAATCAACCCCGTGCAATCGAAGGCGGATCAATATCGCGGCGAGCCGTATGTATTGGCTGGCGACGTGTACTCGTGCGACAACCACATCGGCCGCGCCGGTTGGTCATGGTACACGGGATCGTCGTCGTGGCTCTACCGCATCGGGCTCGAAGACCTTCTCGGCTTGCACCGGCAGGGAGATGCACTCGTCTTCCGACCCTGCGTTCCCACGAATTGGAAAACATACTCGATTCACTACCGCTTCGGTCGGGCCGCGTATCGGATCGAATATCGCAATCCGAAAGGTCTCGAAAAAGGAGACGCTGTTGTAATTTTGGACGGAGTCGCATGTGATAACGGCATGGTAATGCTCATCGACACCGAGACTACACACGAGGTGACGATCAAAGTCGATTGAAATGGTGCGCAAACGCGGGCAACTTTCTGCCCATTTCGATTTCTACAAGGGAAAACGGTGGCGACCGATAGGCAGTTTGTTAAATGCGGTGGTTGCGGACCTGCGCGGCACACCAACTGCTCTCATAGTTCTACACAACGGGTGGTACCTCGCAGGAGTCGCGACAATGCTTTCGGAACTATTGACCGCAGAGATACTTTCTTCTGATTTCAAGTCGTCGAATTTCGACTCTTGCGATTCTGAGGAGTGCCTTCCCGATGATCGAGCCGGATTGCGTCCCTCCGAGATTGTCCAACAGAAATTTCTGTCGCTCCTGCCGGATATGCCGATCCCCATCAGCAGCCTTCACATCCGGCGCATGACTCGCCGATAAATGTAGCCAAGCCGATCCGCGTGGAAAGTCGACCCGCCCCCGGGCCGACTTTCTTCATTTTTAACTCCCATCGACATCGGGTCGGCCGGCATTCGATTTGCACTTGAATTTGCGTCGCGTCCGCCGGTCCCGCGACGCCCGCATTCTCCTTCGGCCGGTTCGCCTTCACGGAGATTCAACCATGGTCGAAACGACCACCATCATCGGGGGCGTTTTCTCGAACTCCCGCGATGCCCACCTCGCCGTGCGCGAATTGCGGGTCGCGGGATTCGCCGATGAATCCATCGGCATTATCACGCGGCGGACCGACGGGAGCCTCGACCGCGACGGTAGCAAAGCCGCGGAAAACTGGGAAGAAGGGACGGGCATCGGCGCAGCCGTCGGTGCGACTGCCGGTACCGGTCTGGGCTTGGCGGTCTTGGCCGGATTGCTCACCCCCATCGGACCGGTCATCGCGGGCGGAGCGTTGATCGGCCTGCTCGCGAGCATGGGCGTCGGGGCCACCGTCGGCAGCGCCATCGGCGGACTCGTCGGATTGGGAGTCACCCAAGACGACGCGGATTATTTCGAGCGCGAACTCAAATCCGGCAAGACGCTCGTGACGGTCGCGACGCACGACGACACCGGCGAAGCCATCGACATCCTGCAACGCGCCGGCGGGCGACTCCGAATTTAAGAGCGGCGAAGGAAATACCGCTTGTGGAGATGCCCGCGTGAACTGGCGAAGCGTTTGGGAAACGATCCGACGGGCCAGCGACGCTTGGCTGGATGATCGCGCGCCCCGCATCGGGGCGGCGCTGGCTTTTTACACGGCCCTCTCGTTATCGCCGCTGCTGGTGATCGCGCTGGCGATCGCCGGCATGGTCTACGGGGACGAGGCGGCCCGCGGTGGCATCGCGGATCGCATCAAAGACCTCGTCGGCGAGCCGGGGGCCGAATCGATCGAAGCGATTTTGGCGAACTCCAAGAAACCTCAATCCGGGGCGTTGGCTTTGATTGTCGGATTGATCACTTTGTTCGTCGGCGCCACGGGCGTATTCGGCGAATTGCAAGAAGCGATGAACGATGTTTGGAAAGTGAGACCCAAACGCGGCCGGCCGATTTGGACTTATATCCGCACCCGTTTTCTGTCGTTCGGGATGGTCATGGGCATCGGGTTTCTGTTGGTCGTGTCGCTGGGGCTTTCCACGATCCTCGAAGCGGTGCGGCACTACGTCACCGGCTTATTGCCCGGCGCGGCGCTGGGATTGCAATTGTTGAATCTGGTCATCACATTCCTAATGGAAGCCTCGCTGTTCGGGATGATTTTCAAAGTGCTCCCTGATGCGAAATTGGCGTACCGCGACGTCGCCTTCGGGGCGATCTTAACCGCCGTATTGTTCAACTTGGGAAAATACCTCATCGTCCTCTACCTCAGTCTCGGCGGAGTCGGCTCCGCCTTCGGTGCCGCGGGTTCGGTTGTGGCACTCTTGGTCTGGATTTACTATTCGACCCAGATCTTGATCTTCGGGGCGGAAGTGACCAAAGTCGTGGCCGAGCAGGCCGGGCGCCGCATCGCCCCCGCGGCGGGCGCGGAGGCGATCCCCGGTGCCGATACACCGGTCGAGAAAGTCTCCACCCGTTGAGCCGGGGACTTGATTCGCCACAAGTCATCACCACTGCACATTTTGAAACGAATTCGAACCCGCCAGCATCAATTCCTAATATTGGGAAACCGACAGGTTTTCGCCGTATTTTACCGCCGGCGCGCAAGTTAGCCGGTGAATCGGCGAACTTCTAGCAATGACACGTGTCTGTCGGTGGTATTCAATTGTCGGAGACATAGAATGACTAATCACGAACCGACACGCATAAACAGGGGTACGAACGGAATGATGTTGGAGAAGGATCGCAAGAAGTCGCCGAAGATCATCGTCGGGTTGATCGGGACCAACGCACTCAAGCTCGAGCACGTCTTCCGGCAGATGGGATGGCGCGTCAGCGCCGCTCACGGTGCGGACGAAACGCGGATCGTGGCCGAACGCTGCCGTGCGGCCGTGGTGGTTCTCCCCGTGGGCCAATTCGGCGAGAGCGGGTTCCTGACGTGCGTCAAGTTGGTCGCGGCGATGCCGAAGACGCGGGTGTGGCTCGTGGGGCCGGCGGAAGAAGAACACGAGCGCTTCGCCTTGTTCGCGGGGGCGGCCGGTTATCTCCCGGACGGGATGAGCGCGGCCGAAATGGCCGAAGTGATGAGCCAGCCGTTCGCGCCGACGGTGCGGTAATTTAGGAATGGCAATCCAGAGCCGAGGCGACCCGTTTGGGTCGCCTCGTGACGATTTGTGACTTAGTCCTCAACCAAGCGTGATCTCGACCCGCTATTTTTCTGGGAATGCCAAAAAGCTTGAAATCCTCGACGGTTTCCGGGGTCTGTGGATGGAGACGCATCCCGCAGATCCGTACGCCGAAGAGGATTCCGAGTGAAAAC
>JANXTU010000098.1 GCA_025352235.1 Fimbriiglobus sp. | reverse complement strand
TGGCGGAGATGGACGACGGGACCTACCTTTCGCCCAGCGATGCGGCCAAGGGTCAACGGTTACTCGCGCGGGGCCCGACGCCCCGTTACACCTTCCGACAGCTGGCCGGCGAATTCCTCGCGTCCAAGCGGAAGCAGATGGGCTCTCAGACGGCGGGCGATTACCGGAGCCGGCTCCTCCCGCTCCTGGCCTTCGCCGAACTGCCGGACAGCAAGCGGCGCTGGCCGCTCGCAGCGAGCATCGACTCGGACTTCGCCCTCGAAGCGAAAGCCTTCCTCTTCGCGCACCGGACGACCGCCAACGGGCGACCCGGTGCGACGACGCGGCCGCTGTCGACGCGGCAGATCGTCAACGTCCTCCAAGCACTCCGGACGATGCTGGGCTGGGCGGCATCCCCCGCCAACGGCCGCCTGCCGGCCGGCTGGGTGAATCCGGTCGGGCGCGGGACCGTCGGGACGGTTCCGTCCAAAGACCCCCACCGGAGCGACCCGCTGCCGGTCGGCGACCGAATCCGGCTCGTGCGAGCCATGAACGTCTGGCAGATGTGCGCTCTGTTGCCATCCGTCCTGTTGCCCATGCGACCCGACGAAGCGATCGGACTGCTCGTCGAAGACGCGGACTTCGGGCGGGGCGAGTTGCTCTTCGGCACGAACTGGCCCGACGTCAACTTCACGAAGAAGAAGGTCGCGTTCCGGCTGCCCTTCCCGGAGGAACTGAAGCCGGTGTTGAGGGCTTGCGTCGGAGGCCGCACCGAAGGGCCGCTGCTGAGGAACCGGAGGATCTTTTCTGCGGGCCCGGATCTATTCCCCACAACCTCGGAGGACTTGAAAGCACGGTTCGCTGCGAAGCTGCTGAGTGCGAAACCCGGCGCGGTGCAGACGGCCCACGACCGGAAGCGTCTCTTCCGCCGGATGCTCGGGGAACTCGGAGGTGTCAGCGGCGATGTCCTCAACCGCGAGTTCAAGAAGTTGCTCGCCGCGGCCGGACTTGCCGCGGGGGCCACGCTCTACACGCTCCGCTCCTCGGTGACCACGACGATGAGCACAGGGGCGAAGCTGGCGCACCTGGAGTTGACCTACCTGACTTCGCACTCGACGGGCGACATTTTGAATCGGTACACGAGCCTCGACATCCACGGCGAGATGATCAAGTACTTCGACTTCATCGCACCGCTGCTGGACGCGGTCGCAGTTCGGTGTCGCGAATTGGGGATCACGGCCGGGTAGTAGATTCGCGTCCCACATGTCTGGCTGCAAAGGAGTGCGGCCCGACATGTGGGACGCCGTTCAAGTCGTACGTGCTTGGCTCTGTCCGCATCGAAGGCAAGTCACTTGCAGGCCGATCTCAGGTCGCCCCCGGACACAAATCGAGCTCGATGAGAAGCGGCTCCAGTGATCGAAGTCCATTTCGTCGCCAAGTCTTGATCGACCGCTGAACCCAACACGTCACCGGCAACCCTTCTCCGCGTTTTACCCTGTGCACAATTGGTGCACACTTGGTGCACAGCGGTGTGTAGAATGACGGCGTGGTGGTTCGATGTCCGGATCACCGGGCTCTGCAAAGGCCCATGATTTCCAGTGTTTTTGTGCATTCAGGAGTCGGGAGTCGGAGGGCAAAAAAGCGGCTTGGGAGATTCACCCCCTCTCCGCTTCGGAGGGGGGGCCGGGGGGTGAGGTCTCCGTTGGAATTGCAAGCAGCTGAAATGCTGCCAGAAAGTTTTGCCACACCCCGTGAAAGTGATTCGCACTTCGCCGATTGACCCCGGCGCTACCCCCTCGCATAATACCGCCGTTGGGCCTCCCGAATGCGGAGTGCGGAATTCGGAGTTCGGAATCGATGAAGAGAATCGCCACTCTTCCATTCCGCACCCCGAATTCCGCACTCCGCATTCGGGAGTCTTCGACCCAGTTCCGCCGCCCGAGGTGCTCAATCCGAGTCCTTCGGTCGCCCGGTACACCCTGCGGAGCTACCGTTGCAGATCACGCCCCCCGTCTCCGGCAAGCTGAAGATTTTCAGCGGCCGGGCCAACAAGCCGTTGGCCGAGAACATCGCCAAGCACTTGGGTGTCCCCCTCGGGAATATCAACCTCGGCAACTTCCCCGACGGGGAAATGTCGGTCCGCATCGACGAGGACGTCCGCGGCCGCGATGTCTTCCTCGTTCAACCGACCTGCCCGCCGGTGAACGAAAATCTGATGGAATTGTTGATCATCCTCGATGCGTTCAAGCGGGCCAGCCCGGCTCGCGTCACGGTGGTGATGCCCTACTTCGGCTACGCCCGGCAGGATCGCAAAGACGCCGGGCGCGTGCCGATCAGCGCGAAGTTGGTCGCCGACTTGCTCGCCGCCGCCGGCACCGACCGCGTGCTGTGCCTCGATCTCCACGCCGCGCAGATCCAAGGCTTTTTCAACATCCCCGTCGATCACCTGTACGCCCTCAAAGAGATCACGGCGCACGTGCGCTCGCTGAACATCCCCGTCGGCGAATTGGTGGTGCTGAGCACCGACGAAGGCAACGTGAAGAAAGCCCTGAAATACCAGCAGCGGCTCGGCGGTCAAATCGCCGTCGTCGACAAGCGAAGAGCCAACGCGGAAGAAACCCGCGCCGAGCATTTGATCGGCGCGTCGGTGGAGGGGAAGACGGTCGTGATTTTCGACGATATGATCTCGACCGGGTCGAGCATGGCCGGGGCGATCAAGGTCGCCAAGGCGCACGGCGCGAAGCGGGTGTTCGTCTGCGCCACGCACGGGTTGCTCGTCGGCAAAGCGCTCGAGCATCTGAAGGACCCGATGATTGAATCCATCGCCTTCACCGATAGCGTACCGATGACGAAAGAAAAACTCGACCGCCTGCCGAACGTCAAGGTGATTTCCGTGGCCCCGCTGTTGGCCAACGCCATCCGGCGGATCCACGAAGACCA
>JANXTU010000065.1 GCA_025352235.1 Fimbriiglobus sp. | reverse complement strand
CACGATGGCTCCCGGCCCCTCCGCTTTGGCGTCGAGGATCGGTTTCAACGCGACCTTCTCCGCGGCGCTCAGGGTTCGCACGGCGTCTTCTTTCATCATCTCGACGAACCGGCCGAAGCTGGCCCCGCCCTTGTAGGTCTGAGCCTTCACGAACCACTCGAAGTAACCTTTGCGCGATTCCGGCGTCCACCCGGCTTTGAGCATCCGCAGGGCGCGGGCGTACTCGAGTTGTTCTTCTTGCGTGGCCCCTTCTTGGAGGAGTTTCACGCCCTTGACCGCAGCCTTCTCCCCTTGGAGGTAGACGAAGACTTGGAGGAGTTCGCCATCGACCAAGCGGTTGCCCGTCGGGAAGGCCGGTTCGTATTTCGCGAGCCACGCCGTGCGCTCGTCGGCCGTCGGGGCACCGAACCGGTTGAACAGGATGTGGTAGACGCGGGTGAGTTCGAGCCGCTGTTCGACGGCGAGCTTCGCAAAGTCGAGCTTGCCGAGCGAGGCGAGGATTTTACCGCGCAGCGCGGGGTCGGCCTTCGGGCTGTTCGGTTTCTGGTGATTCGGGCAATCGGCGCTGACGCGGGTGAGGGCGAGCAGGGCCGTGATCTTCGCGGTCGGATTGTCTTCCGCGAGCGCCATGTCGGCCCATTGTTTTTGGTCTTGTTGTTCCAATCCCACTCTAGCGGCGAAGCGGATAAAACGATCCGCATGACCACAATACTCGAGTAGCTGTTTGGAGTCTTGCAAGCCTTCCACAGACTTCCGCGATGCTGAAGTATCCGTCGTTTCGAAATTGAATCCGGCATCGGTCACGGTCGATTCCGAACCCGTATACGTCACCCTGTACAGCCCGCTCTGCGTCTTGCGACCGCCGGTCGCGAAGTACATCGCCCCATCCTTCGCGTTCACCACGATGTCCGTCAGCGGCAGCGGCGTCCCCGAGATGAATTCCTCGGCGGTGCCCTTCTTCACGCTGCCGTTGGCCTCCATGTGCACGGCGTACATTTTGCCGTAGCTCCAATCGCAGATGAACATCGCTTTCTGGTACTTCGCCGGGAACTTCGCCCCGGTGCCGAAGGTCACGCCCGTCGGCGATCCCGGCCCGATGTCGCAGATGCCGGGCAAACTATCGGCGTAAAACGCGGGGTACTTGCCGGCGCCGTTGCGCCAGCCGAACTCGCTGCCGCTGGTCACTTGGCCGATGCGCGTCGGCCGGTACCACGGCGTGTTGAAGTCGTACTCCATGTCGGCGTCGTAGGTGAACAAGTTGCCTTGCGTGTCATAGGCCGCGTCGTATTGGTTGCGGAAGCCGACGCTGAACAACTCCCATTTCTTGCCGTCCGGGGTCACGTTGTACACGCACCCGCCCGGCCCCATCACGCCGGCCATGAAACCTTTGCCGTCCGGCAACCGCGGCAGCAGGTGATCTTCACCCCAGTGCGGCGGCACCTTCGTCGTGTCGTACTTCACCATCTTCGTTTGGTTGCCGCAGACGACGGTCAGCCGTTTGCCATCCGGGTGCTTGATGATCCCGTGCGGCCCGTGTTCCCCCGCCCCCGCTTCGAACTCGCGGAGCAATTCGACGGTATCGAGGTCGCCACCCTTCTTGGAGGCCGTGACCTTGTACAACCCGGAGCCGTTGCCGTTGACGACGACGTACAACGCGTCGAACGCCCAGCACAACCCTTGGGCCATGCCGAAGGGCTTGCCGTTGAATTTGAGGGGCAGCGGTCGCACGGAGGTCAACTTCGGATCGATCCCGTTCGCCGGCGTCACGACGAAAAAGCCTTTGTCGTATTGGTCGCAAGCGATCAATTGCCCGTTGGGCAAGTTCGTGAGGGCGACCCACGAGCCTTCTTGCTCCTTGGGTACCGAGTAGAGCAATTCGACTTTGAAGCCCTTGGCGACTTTCAGTTGATCGCCGGGCGTCGCCAGCACCGGTTTCGGCGCGGGCTTGGGTTGAGCCTGGGCGAAGGTTGGAATCAGCAAAAGGAGCGCGGGGAGAATGCGACGCATGACCACCTCGGTTGACGGTAATTTCTGGGTTAATGTAACGCCCCGTGCGGCCGGATGTCATGTCCGTTGGGCCGTTCTATGCGAATCGGGGACCGGTTCCCAAAATCCGCACGCCGGCGCGAACTCGGCGAGGGCCTCAAATCCTGTGCTATTTCCTTCGATAACGGAATGTGAACCTAGCGGGCCCGGCGACGATGAACCGAGTTTACTGGATGAGCGAGCACGACACCCGAACGCACCCGCACTCGTCGCCGGAGTTGATCAACGGCAACCTACGCAAATTGCTCGATTCCGTCCCCGGTGTCGTTTACCAGTACGAAATCGGGGCGGGCGGCCACGACCGCTTCGCCTACGTCAGCCCGTCGTGCTCGACGATCTGGGGCGTGACCCCGGAGCAACTCTACGCCGACGCCGCGCTCGCATGGCAACGCATCCACCCGGGCGATGTCGACGAGTGGCGCCGGCAGTTCGGAGCATTCGTCGAGGGCGCGCAAACGCGCCTCACGCTGGAATACCGCCTCGCGCGGCCCGACGGCGAAACCCGGTGGATCGAATCGACCATCATCAAAGACAATACCGCCGCCGGCGGCGTAATGCTCCACGGCGTCTCGGTCGATCACACCGATCGACGGCGCACCGCGGAATTGAAGGCCGAGAACGAGGCCCTCGCCCGCGCGGCCAAGTTGAAGGACGAATTCCTGGCCAGCATGAGCCACGAACTCCGGACGCCGCTGACGTCGATCCTCGGCCTCACGGAAGCGCTGAGCGAAGGCGTTTATGGCGACCTCCAAGAGATGCAACTGCGCAGTTTGAAAACGATCACGAGCAGCGCCCGGCATTTGCTCGAACTGATCAACGACATCCTCGACCTGTCCAAGGTCGAAGCCGGGATGCTCGAATTGCAGACCGAGTCGGTGCCGGTGGCCCCGATGTGCGAGATGGCGCTGCTGTTCTTCAAACCGACGGCGTTCAAGAAGCGGCTCCGCGTGAATTTTACGGCCGAGCCCGAAGCGCAGTTCGTCACGGCCGATCCGCGGCGGTTGAAACAAATATTGGTGAATTTGTTGGGCAACGCGGTGAAGTTTACCCCCGATAGTGGTTCCGTGGGCCTCGAAGTTTCATCGGACGCCGCGGCGGGCACGATCCGCTTCAGCATTTGGGACACCGGCATCGGCATCAGCCCGGAAGATCAACAGCGGCTGTTCCAGCCGTTCGTTCAGGTCTACGCGGGCTTGTCGAAGCAGTTCGTCGGGACCGGCTTGGGGCTGTCGCTCGTCAAGAAAATGACGGAGCTGCACGGCGGCACCGTGACGGTGGAAAGCCAACCCGGTTCGGGCGCGCGGTTCACCGTGGAACTCCCGTGGCAACCGGTCGCCGCCCGCAAAAACGATACGCCGACGACGATCGTCACGCCGCCGCCCACCCGCGACGGCAGCGGGCTGCGGGTCTTGCTGGTCGAAGATTCCGAGGCCGTGATCCGCATGGTCACCGATTATTTGCGGGTCCGCGGCTACGACGTGACCCTCGCCCGCAACGGCCGCATGGCCTTGGAATACGCGTTCGAGACGCGGCCCGACATCATCTTGATGGACGGCCGCATGCCGGGCATGAACGGCATCGACGCGATCAAACTGCTGCGGGAACACCCGATCACGGCGGCGGTGCCGATCCTCGCCGTGACCGCGCAGGCCATGGCCGGGGACCGCGAGAAGATGCTGAAAGCCGGGGCGACCGACTACCTCAGCAAACCGTTCACGCTGCGGGCGCTCGCGGCGAAAGTCGCCCAGTTGCTGCGCGCCCAACCGACCGACCTCCCGGAGTGATCGCCGATGTCCGTTCTGCCTATCGTGTTGATCGTCGATGACGAATCTCCGTGCCGTGACACCCTCGAAGCCCTGCTGACGAACCAAGGGATGCGCCTGCTCTTCGCCGCGAACGGCCGGGACGCGATCGACATGGCCCGCGCGGAACCGCCGGATTTGGTGCTGCTCGACGTGATGATGCCCGTGATGGACGGCTTCGAAGTCTGCGCGAAACTGCGGGACGACCCCGTGTTGGCCGAAGTACCGATCATCCTCGTGACGGCACTCGACGACCGCGGCTCGCGCACCCGCGGCATCGAAAATGGCGCCGACGATTTCGTCGTCAAGCCGTACGACCGCATCGAACTCCGCACCCGCATCCGGACACTGCTGCGATTGAACCGCTACCGCCGGCTGCACCAAGAACGGGTGAAGTTCGACTGGGTCGTCGAGCACGCCGACGACGGCTACCTGACGCTCGACCGCAACGGGAAGATGACGTACGCGAACGCCGCGGCCCGTCGGGTACTGCACCTGCCGACGAACGCCCCGCGCCGCGATTTCTGGATCACCGCATCGTCCGACCACGTCGTCGTCGGTCGCGAGTTGAAAGCCGCGCTGCCGTCGACGCCGATCTACATGGTCCGGCCCGAGACCCCCAACGGCACCGGCGTCTGGTTCTTCCTCGAGCAGTTCACCGTCCCCGGCGACACCTCCGCCGATTCCGTCATCCGCCTCCACGATATCACCGAAGAGCGCCGGATGCGGCAATCGCTC
Organism: Fimbriiglobus sp.; assembly: GCA_025352235.1. Taxonomy (GTDB): domain Bacteria; phylum Planctomycetota; class Planctomycetia; order Gemmatales; family Gemmataceae; genus JALHQU01. The sequence goes on along the minus strand of JANXTU010000065.1, from coordinate 755 downwards.
TGGTCGTTCCGTACGACGCAGAAACACAAGATCCGCGTCTCGGTGTCGAGGTCCCAGCAGCGCTGCCAGACGGCGGAATCGGGCCGCGGGGCCAAGCACGACGAAACGATCCCCGTGCTGCAAACGTGGGTCGAACAGGCGGGCCCCGCGGGCAGCACCGTCGTCGTCCACGGGCCGATGCCCGACCGCGGCCTCGTGATCCCCTTCGAGAGTTTCGCCCTCATCGCCATGGAGTTGATCGCGTTCGCCCGCAAACCGATGGGCCGCGAAGCCGGGCCGGCGCGCTTCAGTTTGCGTCCCGATGAAACGCACGAAAATCTGCACCTGACGCTGCGAGTGCCGTGCCGGGATGCCGACGCGAACGAACTGGCCCGCATCTGGTCCCCGAACTACCGCGTCCGCAAAGACAACACCTTGGAAGACGACGACGGCCACCCGGCCGGCGAAGCGGCTTCGCTCGTGTGGAACATCGGCGGCCGCGTCGAAACCCGCGTCGATTCGCTCGGGGCGTGGGCCGAGGTGGAACTGATCTTCCCGTACCAACTCACGGAACTCCCCGTCCTCGCCGGCGGCGGCTTCTTCCGCGACGGCGACTCCCTCTTCGGCGGCTGCCTCTGAGGGGCGCGCGATTCTCAAAGGTTTTTGACACAGAATCGTTCCCCATAGGGCGGGTGGAGTCTTCGGAACCCGCCGCGGGACGGAAGTGGCCGCAATATCCCGACAGGTTCCCCCTCTCGCGGCGGGTTCCGAAGACT
>JANXTU010000053.1 GCA_025352235.1 Fimbriiglobus sp. | reverse complement strand
GTCTACCCGCAAGGGGCGGTCATCCGGATGAGGGTGCATTCGATGTCAACCGACCCCTCCAAGAAATCTCTGTTGGCGGGCCTCGGTTGTCGAATACCAGCGAAACTCGATTGAGTTTCGGGTAGCAAGAGTCACCCCCTCTCCGCTTCGGAGAGGGGGCCGGGGGGCGAGGTCTCCGTTGGAATTTCAAGCGGTTCAAATACTGCCAGAAAGTTTTGCCACAGCTGTCGATCACCGCGTCCGCAGTTCCATGTTTAATCGTTCCCGATCTTTATTTGTGCACTTGAGGCTTTGCGAGAGATTTCCGGGCGAGCCCTCTCGCTCAGTTATTGCCGAATTGGAAGCGGCGGGTCCGGTTCACCCCGAGGGGGTCGGCGTGGACGCGGGCGCAGCAGCCGGCGCAGAGGTCGTAGGTCTTGTCGAGCGGGGTGAGCGGTAACAGCGTCGGGTCGGTGTCGTCGAGGGTTTCGTCCGACGATCCCGCGAGCCAATCTTCCATATCGTCGACCGGGTCCGGGGATTCGTCGGTCGAGTCGATCGATTCCAATGCCAGGCGGGCTTCCAGACGGAGCGTGTAGCGCACCGTGCCGGTCGGGCCGAGTTCCTTCCCGCACGAGTCGCAAGAAAAATGCTGCATGGGATTATCCAATCGGGGCCAAGGAGCGCGGCGGCGCGAATCGGAAATCAACGGCGCCGCGATCCGTATCCCATTAGAATTCACGATTTCCACACACACTGTCAAGCGGAATTCCGCTCGTCGCTGCGCGGTTCCGAATGCGCGGACTGCGTCTGGGATGAGGCCCGCCGATTCCCGGATTGCGTTCACGTTTCCGACTTGCGCCGTTTCGACCGTGGACGAGGGCCATCGCCCCCGTGTTCCCGCCCGCACAATCGGCCCACCTCGCACGTCCGCTAATCGCGCATCGCCCGGCCCTTTCGGCCGGCCGATTTCGCCGAAGCGCGGTCCCGGCGGTACGCGGCCCCGCCCCCCCGCGACGATACCATCCGGACGCATACCGCAGGCTCAGCGGAACCTCGGCAGCGATCGATTTTCAGGAACAGGGACGGACCACCGACATCCCCGCACGCCACGGAGGCGGCGGGGCGCCGCAAACCGGCGCCGGTGGACCGACCCGACGAGGAGACCATCATGAGGATGCGATTGGGCGTTCCCTTGGCCGCGGCGATGGTCGCGGTACTCGGATGGAGTGGGGCGGAAGCCCGCGCCGCGCACTGCGGCTGTACCAGCTATCCGGCGAACGGTTGCGACGCGGCCGAAACCCGGATGCAAACCCGCTACGAAACCGTCCGTGAGACGGTGATGAAACCGGTCACGCGGACCGTCTACCGCGACGAAGTCCAGACGACGATGCGCACCGTCACCGAGACGCAGATGCAGTGCGTGCAAGAGACGGTGAACCGCCCCGTCACGACGACCGTTTGCAAAGACGTGACCTACACCGTCTGCAAGCCGGTCACCGAAACCCGCATGACCTGCGTCACCGAGACGGTGTGCAAGCCGGTCTGCGAAATCGTCAACAAAGATTGCTCGTACACGGTCAACCGGACCGTCTGCGAAACGCACTACCGCGATGTGCCGACGTGCGTGACCAAGAAAATCTGCGTCCCCGAGACGCGCAACGAGTGCTTCCAAGTTTCGCGCCCGGTCTGCGAGACGATCTACACCGACGTGCAAGTGCAGGTCTGCAAGCCCGTCTGCGAAACCGTGATGCGGGACGTCTGCAAGACCGTATGCGAACCGGTCACCGAGACCGTGAACAAGCAAGTCTGCAAGACCGTCACCCGCGATGTCACCGAGACCGTGATGCGGGACGTGACCAAGACCGTTTGCGAACCGGTCACCGTGATGAAGTGCGTCTCGAAGAAAGTGCCGACGACGAGCAGTGAATCGTATTGCGTCCCCGGCCGCCTGCAATTGGTCCGCGTGCCGAAGTACGAAACGAGCTACGACCCTTGCTCGTGCAGCAGCGTCCAGAAGCAATGCGGTACCCGGCTCAGCCTCGTGCGCTCGCCGTCCGAAATGAAGACGCGCTGCGTCACGAAATACGAAACCGTGAACGAACAAGTGTCCGTGACGACCTACGTCAAAAAGACCGTCTGCGAAAAAGTGCCGACGACCGTCTGCCGCAAGGTCAGCGAAACGGTCGTGCAAACCGTCCCCGTCACGACGACGCGGATGGTCAAGCGGACCGTCGTGGAAAAAGTGGCGACGCAGGTGACGCGGAACGTCTCGACGACCGAAACCCAACGCGTCGCCAAGACCGTCCAGCGCGTCGCCAAAGGCTGCTACGTCGACGCCGGTAGCTGCGGCGGGACGCCGACCGCGATGGCCGACGGCTGCGGTTGCCACTTGGGCGCCCGCGCCGCCGCCCTGCTCAAGTCCGGCAGCGCCACCTACGGCGACCACGGCCGCGGCCGGGTGTTTGTCGAAGGCCACTCGTGCAGCCGCACGGTCACGGTCAACAAGATGCAGACCGTGAATGAAACCCAAATCCGCCGGGTGCCCTACACGACCCAGCGTCAGGTCTGCGAAGTCGTGAAGAAAATCGTGCCGACGAAAGTGACCCGCATGGTGCCAACCCAAGTGACGAAGCAAGTGCCCGTCACCACGACCCGCATCGTTCAAGAGACCTGCACCAAGAAGGTCTCCGAGAAGGTGACGACGATGGTCCCGACCGTCATCACCAAGAAGGTCCCGGTCTGCGTGACGAAGCAAGTGCCTTGCACCAAGACGATGAAAGTCGCCACGTGCGTGACGGAAATGGTCCCGGTCTGTGTCACCAAGAGAGTCGCCGTGCAAGTGCCGGTGGTCGTGAAAACCAAGTCGGCGTGCGCCGACGCCTGCTCGAAGGGTTGCGACCCCTGCTCGGGCGCCACGGCCCACAGCGGCTCCGCCGCCTGCGGCTTGGCCAACGTGCTGTGCGACGGGAGCCATCCGCAACCGCTCCGCGACATGCTCAGCAAGATCTTCCGCGGTCGCCTCGCCTGCGATCCCTGCGCCCCGGTCGCCGCCCCCTGCAACTAAACCGTAGCGAACCATCGCAAACCGCCGGGGGCATTGCCCCCGGCGGTTTTTTTGTTCTCGACGCGTCAACCAGCCGGTTTGCTCACGTCGATGATGATTTCCGGGCCGTCGACCGCGATGTCCCGTTCGATCTTCGATTTGTCGCGGTTGAATTTGCCGTTGAAGATTTCGGGCGTGCCCGGCGGACCGCCGACGACCGTCAAGAAGACTTTGTATTTCCCCGGCTTGATCCCTTTGCCGTCGTTCCCCTTCACTTCGAACGTGCTCGATTCGCCGTTGAACGCGGCGTAGTAGGTGTCGCCCCCTTCGACGGGGGTAAATTGGATCTGCAAGCCGGTGCCGCTGCTGCCAGCACTCGGCGGTGGGATCGCCGCGCCGCCTTTGCCCTTGGGCGCTTCGTAAGCGTACGGCTTGCCGTTGTCGAGGAGCTTGCCTTTGGCGACGACGCGCGGGCCGTCATCTTTGGGGGCACAACCGATAGCGGCCAGGAGGCCGGCGAGCGCGGCCACTGTACCCAGGGTGCGAATCATGGAATGGAACTCCTGCGGAAAGGGAACGGGAAAAGACCGAGCGGCGCGGGGCCGACTCGGTCTTCCGAAGAGAGAATCGGGGCGGTTCAATAGTCGCCGAGAACCAGGCCGTCGTCTTTTTGGCCGAGGCGGGCGAACGTCGTCAGGTCGACCGAGTAGCGGATGAACTTGACCGAGCCATCGCAGAGGCCGGCCATGAAGCCGCCGGTGTGCGACGAACCGAAGCGTTCTTGCCCCCAGCCGAGGGTCCGGGTGTCCGGCATCGGGGCGCGGTCGGTGCGGCGGATCACATCGTGATCCCAACCGGAGGTGTAGCCTTCGTTGTCGTCGCCTTGGTACTGCGTCAGGTAGCGGGTGTCCATCATCTTATCGCCGAACAGGATGGTGTTCGACGTGCCGTCGGTGATGGCGAGCAGCGTGAAGACGTTCGGCGACCAGCTCGGGTTGTAGGCGATGGCCCCGTTGTTGTTCGTGCCTTGGCTCGCGGCGTAATCGCAAGCCCCGTGGCCGTAGCTGCCGCCGGGCCCGTACCACGCCCCGGTCGCGGGGAGGACGGTCGGCCCGCGCCGGCTCGGGCAGAAGAACGTTTTCGGCGCGGCGCTGATGACTTGGATCTGCGCGGCGGCGATGCTGCCCGTGTTGCTCCCTTTGAACAAGTTGTCTTGTTCGATGTACGGGAGGACTTGGAACCCCCAGCCCGCGAGTTGCTGCCGACCCACGGCCGGGGACCCGACGGAGTTGTACACCGGGGCTTGCCACCAGCCTTCGCCCCCGTTGGGCAACGAGCCCTGCGAGTCGTGGTGGTTGTGGGCGGCGAGCGCGAGCTGCTTCAAGTTGTTGCTACACTGCATGCGGGCGGCCGCTTCGCGGACCTTTTGCACGGCCGGCAAAAGCAGGCCGATCAAAATCGCGATGATCGCGATCACGACCAAGAGTTCGATCAGGGTGAATGCACCCCGATCCGAGTACCGGCGCCGACGTCGAGAGAGAAACATGGCGGACCTCACACGGCGAGAAGAGAAAGTTGATTCGAACCGCGAATCGAAAAAGGCGATCAGCCCCTCCCTTGTAATTGAGTTTCGGACGCGTGTCGAGTGGTTTTCTTCGCGAATGTGAAAATGGCCGCAGAATCTGTCGTGGATGTCGACGCCCCGCGCCTGCTGCCATGGGCGAACCGGAGGGGCCGGGCGGGCGTACCGCTGGTAGTGGGATCGTCCCGTCTGGATTTCCGCGCCCTGCAACCCGGTGGCTCATGGCCGATACGACGCCTCGCTTGAACAGCAATCCGGTCGATGCCGCCGCCGAATACGCTCCGCTGTCGTGGATGGCCGCGGCGTCGCTGGCGTTCGCCGGCCTGTTCGCCTTCCTCCTGGTGAGTCTGTCGTTCATCGCCTTCAGCCAAAGCAAGCCGCTCGTCGAAATCTGGCTTTTCGTCTTCCCGATTGCGGGAATCGTGCTCGCCATCGCCGCTCGCCGGCACATTCAGAACTCCGAAGGCACGCGCACGGGTCTGCAATTGGCCACGGTGTCGTGGTGGATTTGCGTCGTCGGTGGCCTCTGCTATGCGGCCTACCTCGGCGCCACCGAATACACCATCCGCTCCGATTCGAAGAAGCAATTCGTGGCGTGGGCCGACAACCTGCAAAAGATCGAACCGGCCACGGCCAACGACCCCGCCTTGGCCGCGGCCTTCTACCAAACACTCCCGCCCGAACAGCGCAACGCGTTCACGCCGACCAGCACGACGGCGATGCAAGATCGATTCGGCCTCGACTTCACCACGTTCCGCCAAAACAAGTTGCTGATGATCCTGTTGCGGAACTCCGGGCAGTGCGAACTCGAGCCGCAAGGCCTGAAGCAGTGGCAGCAGACGCCGGGCAAAATCGAGTGCGCCATGGCCGCGACCCTGAGGTGCCCCGAGGGGGAGTTCCCCATGTTGATCCCGATGGAAGCCATCGTGAAAGACGGCAAACGGGAGTGGCAAATCAAGGCGTTCGACGGCTTCGTGCAAGATGGCTCCGTGGCCAAGCGCACGAACTTCGGCTGGATGGTCGAATGGCTCGACGCCACCGCGAGGGGCACCGCGGAGCAATTCCTCCAATCGGCCGGGGCGCCGATGAATATGGAAGGTTTCCCCCGGCCGATCCCCGAGGGGATTCTTTCCCAACCGCTCGCCTACGAGACCTACGTCACCGGGAAGCTCCCGAAGGGGCTCGGCGAGCGCATCGCATTCGGCGCTCACGAGCGGATGAAGGTGACCGGGGCCTTGGGCTTCTTCTGGCCCACCAGCCCCGAATACACCAAAGGTCTCCAGAGTGGCTTTTTCGTCCAGACGCCGCTGCCCGACGGCAAGATGGCCCACGACACGAGCCGGGAGGACTTCTACTTTTGCTGGAATAACGTTGCCTTCGAAAAGATCACGCCCGCGGGCCGCACCCTGACCAATTCGACCGATAAGAACAGCTACATCCGGTTCCTGGACGACCGCGTGGAAGTCCACGTGGCGATCGAATTGAAGGTTCTGAAATCCGACCCGAAAAACTCGGCCGCGCTCGGCCGGATGGTGTTGACTCTCGACGACAAAGACGTGCTCGCCAAACTCAATGCCGCCCGGGCCGAAGGCGCGAAGGGCGAGAATTGGGCGGCGACCCCGGCGGACTTGCCGGCGAATTGCCCTTGGAAGGTGACGCGGATCGAATCCAATTTGAAGGTCATCCGCCCGCCGGCCGGCAGTGGGCCGGGCGGCCCCGGCGGCATGTGATCGCTCCGCCCAAAGCCTCGCGCCTAGAATAACCCCGGGGGACTTCCCCAGGGGTCATTCTTTATCGAGCCACCGCGATGACGACCGAAAGCCGTTCCCCGTTTTGCACCATCGACGAAGCGTTGGCCGAAATCCGTGCCGGGCGCATGGTCGTGATGGTCGACGACGAACATCGCGAAAACGAAGGCGACCTCGTGATGGCGGCCGAAGCCGCGACCCCCGAAGCCATCAACTTCATGGTGCGGAAGGCCTGCGGCCGGCTCTGCGTCGCCTTCGCCCCGGCGGTCGCCCGCCGCCTCGGCTTGGAACTCCTGCCGGGTGTCCACCTCGATCCTTCCGCCACGCCGTTCACCCACAACTTCGACGCTCGCACCGGCATCACCACCGGCATCTCGGCGTTCGACCGCGCCCGGACGATCCAAATCTGCGCCGACCCCGCCGCCGGGGCCGATCAACTGGTGAAAGACAAAGGCCACGTCGACGGGTTGATCGCCCGCACCGGCGGCGTACTCGTCCGGGCCGGGCACACCGAAGGCAGCGTCGACCTCTGCCGCTTGGCCGGCCTCCGCGAAGTCGGCGTCATCTGCGAGATCCTCAACGAAGACGGCACCATGGCCCGTCTCCCCGATTTGCGCGACTACTGCCGGACGCACAATTTGAAGCTTTGCTCCATCGCCGACCTCATCGAATACCGGCGCCGCACCGAGAAGCTCGTGCAGCGCGAAATTTCGCTCAAACTCCCGACCGAGTACGGGGAGTTCGACCTCATCGCCTACACGTCCATCGTCGATCAAGAACCGCACCTCGCCCTCACGCTCGGCGGCGTCGGCGTGGCCGACGGCGCGGGCGCCGTGCCCTGCTGCGAGGCCCCGATCCTCGTGCGAATGCACAGCGAATGCCTGACTGGCGACGCCCTGCACAGTGCCAAGTGCGATTGTGGGCCGCAGTTGGCCTACGCTATGAAACAGGTCGCCGCGGCGGGCCGCGGCGTCATCGTCTACATGCGGCAGGAAGGGCGGGGCATCGGGCTGTTGAACAAGCTCCGGGCCTACAAATTGCAACAGGAAGAAGGGCTCGACACCGTCGAAGCGAATCAGCGACTCGGCTTCGCCCCGGACCTCCGCCATTTCGGCATCGGCGCCCAAATCTTGCACGACTTGGGCGTCCGGCACATCCGCCTGCTGACGAACAACCCGCGGAAAGTCATCGGGCTCGACGGCTACGGGCTGAAAATTGTGGAACGCGTGCCGATCGCCATGGTGCCGGGCGAACACAACCGCGGCTATTTGAACACGAAGAAAGCGAAGCTCGGCCACTTGCTGCCGGAATGACCGCGTTGATGGAAATGGTTCAAAACTGCACCGCGAAGACGAGGGTGGCGATGGGCACCGGCCACCAATCGCCGAGGTTGCTGCGGCGCAAAGTGCCAATATCCCGAAGAGCGAGCGCATCGCGGCACTTCAGCGCGGGGCGGGGGTGTTCACTTTGGCCTTCGGTTCCAGAGGGCCGACGAATTCCTCCGGCGGGGTCGCGTCTTCTTTTTTCAAGTTGTCCTTGATGAGCTGGCCACCTTGTCCGACCTTCTTCTCGATGTCCGTTTCCGCCTTTTTGAGGTCGACTTCGACGCTGATATTCTGTTTGCCATCTTTGCCCGCCGAGAACGCGAGTTTGTACCAGCCGAGGTACCAGCCTACGCCGACGAACGCGACGACCACCAACCCGACAAACGCGAGGAAATTCCGCATGGTACCACCCTCCGGCGAGAACGACCGCCACAAATTCGATAGAGGAATGATGCCGCGCGGGGGAAATTGCGCCTATCCCAGTATTTCGGGACTGCCGATTCAAATTAACGGTACGCCCCGACATCCGCGAGTTGGCTCCAGCACCATTGCTCGATGGTACCGATGGGGAGCCACGCCTTCGATTCGATGACGCGAAAAGCCCCGGTCGCGGCGAGTTGGCCGACGGCGTCGGTGATCTCGTACTCGCCGCGCGGCGACAGCGGCAGCGTCAGATCGAAGACCGACTTCGGGAAGACGTAACCGCCGATGTTGGCCAGCTGAGGGGGTGCCAAACCCGTCGGTTTCTCGAGGATTTGCTTCAGCGTGCCATCGGGATTGGGGAAGACGATCCCGTACGCCTCCGGTTCTCGCACGGCGCTCACGAGGATGCCCATCGGCTCGGCCGCCAAGCGGGCGAGATCTTCCCGGCCGATGAGGTCGTCGCCGTTGAGCACCAGCACCCGGTCGGACCGCACCGCCTCCCGGCAGCTCATCAAAGCATCGCCGGTGCCGCGCGGCACATCTTGTCGGACCGTCGTCCAATCTCGAACGTGCGACTGCGTCGCCAAATAGCCTTCGATCACTTCGGCCAGATAATTCACGACGACGATGACGCGGTCCACGGGTGGCAGCGCCCCGAGGATCCAATCGAGAATCGGCCGGCCCTGCACCGGCAGCAACGGCTTCGGCAGACTTTCGGTGTAGGGCCGCAACCGGGTGCCCTTACCCGCCGCCAAGATGATCGCGTCCACGCGGAACCCTCGAACAAAATCAGTGTGCCGCTCGCCACAATTTACGCCCGATCACTTCGCTTCGGTTCCCAAATTCTTGGTGGTCCACTCGGCCCGGCGGACCGGCGCCCCGCCGACGGACAGTGTCCCGGCCGAGAAGAGGTCTTCGGCCTGCTTGGCGAAGCCGAACCAGATCACCGTCTTCTTCTCGCCCGGCTGGAGCGTGTCGAGCGTCCAGACGATCAGATTTCGGCCGGCGTTGTGCCCCGGTTTGTCGCTGGCGCGGAGGTCGGTCAGGCCCGTCGGCAACTTCACTTCGAGGCTCGCCCCCTTCACGGGGTAGGCGCCTTGGTTCTCGATGACGGCTTCGAACGTCGCCGGCCAGTTCTGGTAGATCGCCTTCGGGCCGCTCAGCGTCACCGCGAGTTTCGCCTCGATCACGTTGACGCGGAATTCCTGTTCGACCGCTTCGCACCCCTCGGCTTCGACGCGGATTTTGCCCATCGATTCGCCCACGAGATTGGCCGTGAGTTCCAGCGGCATCGACTCGCTCGCCCCGCCCGCCAGCGCAGCGACATCGGTGGTGAGGTTTTGCGCTTTCGGGTGCTTGAGGCTGTCGGGCAAGAGCGCTTGGACGGTGATTTTGCCCACCACACCGGAGCCGGGGTTCTTGATTTTGACGGTCACCGTGATCGGCTGGCCGAGCAGCGCGGTGTCCGGCGCCGCGATGTGCAGGCCGAGTTCGGCCTTCAACACTTTGACGCTGCGCGTATCGGACGACGACGAACTGAACGTGGCGTCGAAGCCGCTGCGGAATTCGGTCGGCCGGGCGTTCGAGCCCGAGACGAGCTTCACTTTCAACGAGCGCGTCTCGCCGGCGGCGATGGCGCCCAGGCCCCAGGCACGCTTGCCGTTCATGGTATAGCTCACCACGGACGTCTCGCCGAGGTCGTACCCGTCGGTCCACCAACCCAATAGCACGACGTTCTCGGCGATCTTACCGCCGGTGTTCGTCACGCTGATTTCGGCGGGGACCGCTTGGCCGGGCCCGATGCTTTCAGGGAGGATTTGTTTGACGCTCAGCGACGGTTGGCCCGTCACGGGGATCACGGCGACGGACCCCGTACTGGAACCGCCGTTGGATACGGTCGGCGCGGGCAGCGCCGGCAACGGATACGGCGATGTCGACGACGCCAACGGCACGAGGCCGCCGTCGGCCGGCGCCGGAGTGGCGAGGCGGAGCGCCGGCGGCGTTTCGACCGCGGCGGGCGTCGGCAAACCGTTGAACGAAGGCGGCGGCAGCGGATCGCTCTGCCCGAAGGTGTCCGGGGCCGACGCCCACGCCGCCGCGCAGGCGGCCAGCCGGACGAAACGCTTCCATGATCGCATAGTTCGGCCCTCGGCTCTGGGTCGGTGTCGCCGACCCGAGTCCGGGCACGAGCCTCGGCTCGTCCCCCCGGCGGTGCCCCGCGCTTCCCCCGAAGACGGCGCACTCACCCACGAACGTCGATTTTTTGGATCGAGTAGCGGGGCTGTACCGTAGATGTCGGCCGAATGCAAGAGACTATTGGGAGTGGGGTCACAAGGATTCTTGGAGTTTTTTTACCTGAGCGGGGGACGTCAGTCCCCCGTGGAATTGAACCAAAGTGAGTTTCGCAGACACGAGTAGCTGACGCCACCCCGCTCGGAAGACCACCTCCAAAAATGGTTGCCACACCCACATGTCCAGAGGAGTGAGGCAACGATTCTTGGAGGTTGTCCTCGCCGGCGGGGTTCGGAGGGGACTCTTGGCGCGACGTCGCTGCGCATCGAAAACACCTCAGGAAATTGCTTCCAACAGAGTAGATCACCAAGGCTGATTCGGCCTTCCGTCCGGCATCGATCTTCGTCATAGCTTTCAATTCGGTGCGAGCCGCACTGTACTGGAGGGGATGGCATGCCAAGGATGGCCAAGTTCGCGATCAGCGAGCGTCAGTTAGAGGT
>JANXTU010000051.1 GCA_025352235.1 Fimbriiglobus sp. | reverse complement strand
AGTGGACCTTTCGGGACGATGAGAAGTGGTCGAGCGACTACTTTATCTGGACGGATACTGGAAAGCCGAGCCTGTACCTGAGTTACACAGTGCCCGAGGGCGAGTATGTCCAGACGTCGATCCAACTCCAAACGACGCGGGTGTACTTTGGGGGTACACGAAACTGGTTCACCTGCCCCCTGCGACGCAACGGTGTGCCGTGCGAGCGTCGATGTGGGAAACTCTACCTCTACCCCGGCCTGCGGTACTTCGGCTGCCGATATTGCCTGGATCTGACCTACCGCAGTACCCGAGAATCGCATCAGTTCGAGCGGGCGTGTGCAAGCATGGGGTTCGGGGCCAAACAAGCCCGGCTATTGTCTAACATGTTTCGACGAAAGCACCGATGAGCTCCAAATTCCAGAACGCCTTTTGCCGAGGCCCTTCAACCTCGGATTAGGAGAAAAGCCTAACCTTGGCGATGACGAACTGGGGATTGACGCGCTGACTCGGTTGGCGGGGCAAATCCAGTTCCCCAATCAGCCGGGGAACGATCCCGCGTCCAGTGCTGCCTGCAGTCCAACTCGCGCCACTCGAACAGACCGCCCGGCGGGCGGCCCAAACTTTGGTCCGCCGGTTCCTCGGGGTGCGTCGTTAAACTTTTTTAACGCGCCGGCGGAGGACCAAGCTCCCGGACCAACGTGCAGTCGCAATGCTGCAAAAAAGCTGAAGAATTCAATTGACAGCCAACTTGCTGGTGGGATATCTTGCATTTCTCTTCATAAAGTCTTCGCGCGAGTCTTCACCATTTCCTTTCCCTTTGGAGGGTCGATCTGATGCGTGTTTTGTGGGCGTTCATCCTGGCGGTATTCGTCTGCACCACGGCGGGCTGCGGTGATTCGGACGACGGCCGTCTGGAAATCACCGGCACCATTAAGATGAAGGGGCAGCCGATCAAGGACGAGGCGATGGTCCAGTTTTCGCCGTCGGACGGTCAGAGTACGGAAGGACTCGTGGGGACTAAGGGGGGAGCATTCACCCTCCCCAAAAAGAATGGACTGAAACCCGGAAAGTACAAGGTGTCCGTGAGTGTCGGCGACGGTAAGACGGCGGTCAACCCGGTCGATCCCGATGCCCCTCCGGGTCCGGGTGGTGGGACGAACATCATTTCCAAGGAACTCGTGCCCGCGGATTGGAACACGAAATCCAAGCAGTTTGTTACGGTGACCAAAGAAGGGCCGAATAAGTTCGACTTTGAAATCCCGTGATCGTTCCCGTCCAGTGGTATCCCGGCGCCTCTGCGTTTTTCCGCGTCATACACCCAAATTCAAAGGAGCTTCCGATGCGTCCGTTCCCCCGCAAGGGATTTACTCTGATCGAACTGTTGGTGGTGATCGCGATCATCGCGATCCTCATCGGGCTGCTGTTGCCGGCCGTCCAGAAGGTCCGCGAAGCCGCCGCGCGCATGAAGTGCTCGAACAACTTGAAGCAGATCGGGCTGGCGAACATGAACTACGAAAGCTCCAACGGCACCTTCCTGCCGGGGGTCAGCCGCACCGGGTGCTGCTGGGGCACCTGGATGGTCGCCATCCTGCCGTACATGGAACAGCAGAATATGTTCAACGGGTACAGCAACTTCGGCGGGCTGGATAACGGCGGCGGATTTCCCGCCAGTTCAAATTTGCGGTACGCCGGCGGGTCGAACCTCACGAACGTGTCCAGCAGGCAGCTCTCGACGTTCCTCTGCCCGAGCGACACCGTCCGGCAGCAGGGCTCGATCACCATGCACAACTACGTGCTGAACGCCGGGAACACGAGCTTTTACCAAGCGGATATGGCGGGGGTCAGGTTCGGCGGGGCGCCGTTCGGATGGTACGAGGACCCGGCGACACTGGCGGCGGGCGGCGACTCCTCCCCGGTGGTCTTCGGCTCCGGGGTGGCGGCAAACGGCAAGTGCGGGAAGCCCAGAAACATCGCCGCCATCACCGATGGGACGAGCAACACCCTATGTGTCAGCGAGGTGATCGTGGGGCCCTCGAACGGCGACTACCGCGGGTTCTCGTGGTGGGGTGGGGGGGCCGGATTCACCACTTTCCAGACCCCCAACAACGACGGCGCTCCGGACATCATGACCGGAGCCGGGTGCGGCGGAGCTACGCTGACCGGGTACCCCAGCGCCCCGAAGATGCCGTGCACCACGACGTCCACGGCCAGCCTGACCCGGATGCAATTGGCCCGCAGTCGACACACCGGCGGAGTGAACGCAGGCCTGTGCGACGGGAGTGTGCGGTTCGTGACCAACTCCGTCGATCTCGCGACGTGGCGGTCGGTCGGCACCTCCCAAGGTGGTGAGACCCTGTCGCTGCAGTGACACGGGCAAGCGGCAGCAGTGGATGAGCGACGGTTGGGCCGCGTCGGTCCACGCGGTCGGCCAACCTTACCCCCGTCCGCGCCCGTCGCTGGAAATGGGGCCAAGATAGCGGCCAGTGCCGCACGTTGTTCCGCCGGAAGCGCAGCGAGTTGGGCCAAGAGCGCGGCCAAGTTCGGGGGCGAAAGTGGAGCGGGTTCCATTTTCGAGGTGGCGGTTTCGTTGCGGGTTTGAGCTTCGACTTGGGAATCCCCTAGCATTTCTAGTGCATCCGATGTTTCACCACTTGCCTTGGGAGCAAGAAGTCGTCGGTTCAACTCCGGCCACCCCGACTAATGCCCTGCCGATGACACACGTTGTCGGCAGGGCTTTTTCGTTGACATTTCTTGGCTTTTTCGAGGAAGTTGCCGACGTGATTCCGTCCGTGGCCGAAGTCGCCAAATTGTCACCAAATGACCCCTTTTGACCCGTTGTGCCTGTAGGTAGTGCAACGTGGAGTGCAACTTGAGAATCGGCCGGAGCGGCAGAATTGAGCTTTGGTAATTTCTCCATCGCTTCCCGAACGTCGAGGTGCTTCGCGTCCGTGTAGGTGCCCATTGTGAGTTGAAGGTTCGCGTGCCTCATCGCGGCTTGTGCGGTTCTTGGGGCCGTGCCGGTCGTTGAGAGCATCGTCGCGAAAGTCGTGCGGAGCGCATGAAGGTCGACCGTCCTTTTGCGTTCGTCTCTCTTGGGGATGCCAGCGGCTTTTAGATCACGGTCGAAAATCCGAAGGAACCCCTTTGGTACGTTCAAGAGATGCGAAGATGGGGCCAGCTCTTTCGAGTCGATCCAGCTTCGGAATTCATCGGCCAAATCGGAGCGGAGCGGGATTTCCGAGCCAGAGCGGTTCTTCTCGTTCATGGCTTCGAGTTGGATCAACTCGGCGCCGGGGGTGAAGTCGACTTGGGCCACGGTCAAGGTTCGGAGTTCGTCCAAGCGGAGTCCGGTGAGAACCAGAGTCCGGTAGATGAGGACACGTTCCCGGCCGACGGCTTCGAGGTGGGCGACGGCTTCCGTGCTGAGTTCCGCTTCGAGTAAGCCTTTGTTCTTCCCCCGGCGGATCGTTCGGGCTTCCTTCAACGGCCGGGTTTGGGCCACGACGAGAAGTCGGTTCAACTCTGCTTCGGTGAGGGCGCGTCGCTTCCGCTTGGGGTCGGCACGCTCGTCGGCTTTGGGGAGTTTGTTCAGGTCGTGCCCAAGCACTCGGCTGTTATCCATGCACCAATTGAGGAAGCGGGCGCCGGCATCCCGGTAGTAGTTCCTGGTTCGGGCCGACATTTCGTCACTGATCGCTTTGGAGAGCCAAGGTTCGATCTTGTCGCGGCGAAAGTCGGAGAGCGTCTTCAAGTCAAGTTCGTCGATCAACCGTTGAACACCGCGCCGAGCGTTGGCCCGGTAGGTGTCCGATACTTCGTTGGCGATGAGCGATTGTTCGTAAGCGCCGAGGTGTTCGGCCAGCGAACCCACAGAAGCGCGGGCGGTTTCGAGTGCTGTGGCGTCGAGAATACCGGCTCGAATCTGTTCTTGTTCTCGTTCCCACTTGCCGAGCATTTGTTCGGCAGCTTGGCGGTCACGGCATTCGGTCGAACGCTCGACGACACGGCCGGAGTGATCGCGATAGCGGGCCGAATAGAACTTCGAGGTTGTGGTGAGTCGCGGGGCGGCTTCCGGGCCAGTCACGAGTTCGGTGAAGAGCTTCCCCCGGCTTCGCCATCGGGCGACGAGCTTCCCGGCCTTCACGACGATCTCGGCATTAGCCGGAACCGGCCGGGTCGTTTGCTTGCGGAAGATCATGCCCATGATGCTGGTTCCTCAGTTTGATTTTTGAGTGTACCCGATGCCTTGCGAATGTGAATGTCAGTAGCGGTCGATTCAGTGGTCGGCGAGAAATCGGTCGTAGTCCGTGTCAGTCACTTCTCCGGTAGAAGAGTCGAGACCGTCCGGATCGTCCGGACCGTCCGATCCCCTGAATTCAGTCCGGATCGCGATGGACGATCCAGCGGCGGCGGCTCGTCCGGGTGCGTCCGCAGACTCGTCCGTCGTGACGACAGACGAGTCTGGATTGAAGGGCGGTTCGGACAATCCATCCCCGGCCTCATCGGGTAGGCGGCGCAAGCGGACGCACCGTCGGCGCGAGGAGTCGCTCGCCCGATCATACTCGAAGTCGATCCGGTGGATCCGACGGAGGTTTGGGGCCAGCCGCCGCAACCGTCCGGTCAAGCAGTTCGGTGCCTTCGGCCAGTCCTTCGGCGCTGGTACAGGGGCGTGCGGAGCGAGCGTCTTGAAAAGCTCAGTCGGCGTTCCCTCCAAGAAGTCTTGGTCGGTCATGAGCGCCACCACGGCCGCCGATAGGCTCGAACCTTCGAGCGACTGTTCGTGGGCGCTACTCGGATTTGCAGAGTAGGCCGCCAGGAACCGCGGCGGTTCGCCCGCGCCCCTCTCGCACGCCACCCCCCATTTAGCGAAGTCGGCCATCCGCGGCAGTCCCGCCAACTTGAGCCCCGGCAGTTCCTTCATCCCTCCGACCACACGGTCGAGCATCGCGCCAAGTAGCTTCGGACGAAGGGCGTGGAAACGCGCCCAGAACTCCGCTTCTGGGATCCGCCGGGTGTCCGGAATCGAGAGCAAGCGGAGCAAGATCGCACGCTCCAATAGGTCGCCGCGGGTGACAAACTCCTCGATGCCGGTCAGTATGACCGGCCGCTTGGCGTCGAAGATCGTCTCGTCGTCGTTGCTGTACAACTCCCGAGTGGCAAACCCACCGCCAGTGGACAGCCGACATAGCGCGTCGCTCAACCACGCCGGCAGGTGGCTGAGGTTGTCGAGCGCAAGGACGTGGTTGTTGCGGGCGGCGATCATCAGGTCGCGAGCGTCCTTCGGTTCGCAACGGACAGGGGCCGCACACGGATCGAGCAGCGCCTTGATCGCCCGCGCCACAGTCGTCTTTCCACACCCCTGCTCGCCGTTCGCCACCAGCACCGGCTGCGGACCCCCGGGGAATAAGGCATTGCACATGAATGCCACGATGAGGGCGAACTGGTCGCGGTCATCGAGATTGAAGAGGACCCGGAGGGCGTCGAGCGACCCGCCACGCTCCGGCAAGGGTAAAGCGTGCGCGCCGGGAACCCGGCGGAACCGTACCCGCGGGTTCGGGCACTCCCGCCAACCACTCGCGTCAACCTCTATCACCGTGTCCGCGTCGTCTGCGAGATGCAGGTACACTCGGTCTTCCCATTGAGCGACGCGGACGTGGGCCTCGGCGAGTGGGCCGTCGAAGACAGCCACCGCTTCAATCCCGTTCACCGCGTTTGCCAGCGATTCCGAGTTCGGCACCCGGCTGGAATTCATCGCATGGAATCGTCGGGTGAGCCACTGGCGGAAAAGCCGGGATCTCACTGGCATCGAGCGACCACCAACGGTGGCAAAACCCGTTTGAGTCTGGTCGTGCCAGAGGTCGGCCTCTTCGATTGCGATGCAGGCGAGCTGGTCGGCTGCGGATGGCTTCTTCGCCTCATTCTTGGCTTCTGCTCCAGCACTCGCGGGCGATTCGGGCACGATGGCTGCATTCAACAGGGCGCGAAGCGCGTCGGGGCCGTTACGCACCAGATAATCGTCCAATCCCTGCTTCTCGCCGTTAGCGCCGGCCGGTAGTCGGATCACGACCACGTCCGCCCCAGCGGAAGTGAGGGCGGAGGCGAGTGCCCGCTCTGCCGCCTTCACCGACTTCTTCGAGGCACTATCCGAGTCGAACACCACGAACGTTCGCCGCCCGGCCCAGGTCACTGCAGCCAAGTCGTCGATCATCACGCGCGGGCCTGAGACGATGCCGTCCTCGCCTCTCGTTCTTTTCTTCTGCCAGGCCCAAACTCCGGGGACGGACACGCAGGGGAATCCGGCAGTGTCAGCGCTCAGAGCTTTCTTCTCCCCTTCAGTGACCAAGATAGCCACAGTCGGATCCGCCAGTGACACCCTTGTGCCCGGAGGGATATAGAGGCGGTTAGGTTGACCTTTTGGCGCTTCGTATTTGATCGCCTTGCCTTTGTCTTCCTTCTTCTTGCTCGACCGAGGCGTACTCGGTTTAGCCGATGTTAGCCCATCGTTTGTCCCGTCGCGTCGAGATAAGGGAACACCAAACAGGCGCCTAGTGCCTTGTCCAGACTAAACTTTCGGGTAGAGCCGTTTCAATTTGACCCTCGCGTTGTCGATGGTGAATTGCCAATCGACGGCCCGTTGTTTCTCGTTGACGCGCGTAGACCACGCGGCGATTTCGCTTTGCAGCGTCGCGAGGTCGCCGATCCGTCGGTCCTTCAAGCATTGGCTGGTCAGGCCGCTCAACTCGCACTCCGCCACGTTGAGCCAACTGCCGTGCTTCGGAGTGTACACGAATTGGATCCGACGCACGGACTCGCGGGCCTTGTCGGCCGGGAACGCTTCGTAAAACGTCCCCTTCGTATGCGTGTTCAAATTGTCGCAGACCAACGTGATCCGAGCGACGCCCGCGTAACGCGTGTCCAACATCCGGGCCACTTCGAGCGCCCAGTCCAACTTGGTCCGACGCGGCCGCGCCGTCGCTTCCCGGAAGCCCGACCGCGGTTCGGCGAACATAAAAATGCTCGCCGTCCCCTTCCGCTCGTATTCGTAGTCGACCCGCTTGGGGTGCTCTTTGGTCGCCGGGATCGGCACCCGCGTCTCGCCGATCAGTTGCACCGGTTGCTCGTCCATACACACGACCGGACACGCGGGATCGTAGGCTTTTTCGTACGTTTCCAGCACCTCCTCCATGTTGGCGACGAACTCCCCGTCGGCGTCGGGAGGGATCACCCCGTACTCGATCTTCCGCTTGGTCATGCCATTTTTTTTAGCGTCTGACGGACCGTCTCCGGGCTGATCGATTCGACGATCTCCAATTCCACGATTCGATCGGCCAGTAGCCGCAGCGTCCAATGGCCGAACCCGGCGGGCGGTTGCCCCAACCGCATCGCGATCACTTTCGCCTCGGCCGCGCCGTCGAGCAATTTCGGCGTCGGCGACGTCGCTCGTTTCTTGCGCACGAGCGCCCCGTCAAAGCCTTCGAGGACGAACGCTCGCCGCACGGTCTCGACCGTCTGCGTCCGGCAGCCGACGGCCTCGCTGATCTTGGCGTCATTCCACGCCGGGCCGTCGGCGTCGGCCTTGAGCAGGATCGTCGCCCGCCGCAGTTTCTCCGACTTGCCTTTTTCCTGCGCGATGGTCGCTTCGCAGATCGCCCG
>JANXTU010000597.1 GCA_025352235.1 Fimbriiglobus sp. | reverse complement strand
GAGTTTTCGATCTTTAGAAAATCCTTCAGTGACATCGCTTGACACTGAGACAATGCGGTGTCGAACACAGGATTTCTTAGGAGATTTCTTGCTTGTATCCACCTGTCCACTGCCTCCGAAGATGTTTAAAGCGTCGGGGCTCCCGCCCTGGGCTGTAAAAGTCGGCCCCGTTGGGGCGAAGAGAAAACTGGACCGCTACGAAAACGTGATGTCCGCTCTAAATTTACGTAACCTTCGTGCGTTGAGTCCAGCGATTTGGCGTTGAGTCCAGCGATTTGGCGTTGAGTCCAGCGTTTTGGCGTTGAGTCTACGCGGGGGTGTGCGACTTCTCGCTGGACTCAACACGCTTCGGCAAAGTCGGGTGAGCGGTACTCCTCTGTCCACAATATCCGGTACGAGCGATGGAGGTCCGCTTCAGTTCGCGCTGAATTTGGGAGGAAATTCCCGGCCGCTCGGCGGCGGACGCAACGCCGCGACCAACGCGCCCACACGTGCGTCGACGTCCAATTCCACGAGCAGATTTTGCTTCACAGAAATCGTCAATGGCAAGGCGTACCCGAGTTGATCGCAGATGCGTTCGAGGGGAGAATCGCTCGCAAACAGCTCCGCGAGATGCTCGAATGCCGGGCCTTGCGGATCGAACCGCGCCAGGACCGCTGCCCGCAAGTTCCCGCGGAGTTCGGCGCGCCGTTTGGAATCGGCGGGCGCGGGGCGGTACAAAATCCTCCCCGTGGCCAACCGGTAGAGTTTGTCGTCGTCCGGCCGTTCCGCGTCGATGGCGAAGCGCGCCAACCCCCGGATCACGAGGTTGTACCGCCCGTCGATCATCCGTTCGTGCTCGACGATGCGGCATAAGCAGCCGATGTGTTCGATGGCCGGTCGGCCGTCGTAGTCGTCGTGCCAATCGGGCCTCAGCAATACCACCGCGATCAACCCGTCGGTGGCGAGCGCATCGGTGATCATCTGCCGGTAGCGATGTTCAAAAATGTGCAAGACTTGATCGACGTGCGGAAAAAGCACAAGATTGGGCAGCGGGAACAGTCTGACGTTCCCATCGAACACGTCGAGAAACTCCGCGTCGTCCGTCATGGCGTCCGCCCCGTCCGTTGAACCGAATCATCGTAAATTCCGAACGCCCACACATCCATGTTAGCGCCGCGAAGATTGCAGAACCAAGCCGGGTCCAACTTCCAGCTCGGCCTCCCCCGCCGCGGTTCCATCGCGTACGATATTCCCGTTCCACTCTCCCCCCGCGAAAGGTTTCGATGACTCGCTATTTCTTCCTGTTCACCATTCTGCTCGCCGCGTCCGGCTTCACCGCCGCCGCCGAGCCCGTCGCCCACCGCGTCCTCGCGGCGGATCGGGGCCGGGGCCACCTCGCCATCCTCGGCATCGACGGCACAGTCGAGTGGGAGATGGAAAACAAACACGACGTCCACGACCTGCAGATGCTGCCCAATGGCAACATTCTCACGCACACATCGAGTACGAACGTCGTCGAGATCGATCCGAAGACGAAAGAGATCGTTTGGAAGTACGAGGCGAAGCCGAAGGAAGGCTACAAGGGCCGCATCGAAATCCACGCGTTCCAGCGGCTCGACGACGGCAACACGATGGTCGCCGAATCGGGGAACACCCGCATCGTTGAAGTGGACAAGGCGGGCAAGATCGTCAAAGTGATTCCGTTGACGGTGAAGCGACCCAACGCCCACCGTGATACCCGCATGGTCCGGAAACTGGCGAGCGGGAATTATTTGGTCTGCCACGAAGGGGAAGGGGCCGTGGTCGAATACGACGGCGACGGCAAGATCGTCTGGACGTACAAGCTCGACCTCGGCGACCGCAAGCGATCCGACGGCCACGGGCCGGAAGGGCACGGCGTCGAAGTGTTCGGGGCCATCCGTTTGCAAAGCGGCAACACGCTGATCGCCGGCGGCAACAACAACCGCGTGCTCGAAGTCGATCCGAAGGGGAAGATCGTCTGGCAGGTCGATCAAAAAGATCTCCCCGGCATCACGCTCGCTTGGGTGACGACGCTGCAAGTCCTGCCGAACGGGAACATCGTTATCGGCAACTGCCACGCCGGTCCGGAGAACCCGCAGTTGATCGAAGTGACGAAGGAGAAGAAAGTCGTCTGGACGATGAAGAATCACAAGACTTTCGGCAACGACACCGCGGCGGCCCTTGTCCTCGACGCGAAGTCGAAGTGACTCCGCGGCTCACCGGCGATTCTTCCGCGAGGCGAGCCACCAGCCCGTTGCGGTGACTGCGGCGATCGCCCCGATGCCGACGCCGATGCCGACGGGCCTCGATAACAACGGCCTGTTCCCGTTCCATCGTTCGGGCGCGGCGTCGGGGTCCGCGGGGATTTCGATTCGGCGTTCGTCGCGGTGGCCGAAGTCGTCCTCGGCGACGACGGTATACTCCCCGGCTTTCGGCGTCGGCGCCGTCCAAGTCCCATCGGGGCCGAGCGTCCCCGTCGCCACGACCTCTTTGTCCGCGTTCGCGATCGTCACGGTCACCGCACCGCCGTCGTGGTCTGCGCCGTCGTAGCGCACGGCCACGACAATCGTCCCATCGGACCGTGCCACCGTCATCCGCAGGGCGTGCGCCCAGGCGGGAGCGGCGCCGAGTGCGACGGCGACCGCGGCGACTGCTACAACGAATGCGGAGCGCGGGGTCATGGGACGATCCTGCGTACGTGCGGCGTTCTGCCGGAATCTTAAGGATCGACGATGCCCGAGCCCACAGCGTCCATGCCGTTGGAGGAAGCGATCCTGCTCGGGGTCATCCAAGGCCTCACGGAATTCCTGCCGATCAGCAGCACGGCGCATCTCCTCGCGGCCCGCACGTGGATGGCGCACCCGAACCCGAACGACGCTTTCACGACCGTCATCCAACTCGGCACACTGATCGCCGTGTTGATCTATTTCGCCAAAGACATTGGTCGTCTGAGCCTCGCCGTACTGCGCGATCTACCGCGGGGGAGGCCCTGTTCCAGCCCCGACAGTAAGCTCGCGTGGCTGATTGTCCTCGGCACAATCCCGGTGGTGGCCGTCGGATTCGCGTTGAAGAAGCCGATCAAACAGCATTTCTACGACATCCCGACGATGGGGGCCGTGGCGATTTTGTTCGCGCTGCTCATGCTCGCCGCGGAGGTTTGGACGGCGCGTCGGAAGCTCGATCTGGGGAAGGTCGATCTCGGGGAGCGCGACATCACCCTCCGGGAGGCGCTCTGGGTCGGCCTCTGGCAATGCCTAGCCCTGATGCCCGGCGCGAGTCGCTCCGGGACGACCATCACGGCGGGGTTGTTCGCGGGACTGAGCCGGTCGGCCGCGGCGCGGTTCAGTTTCTTGCTCTCCCTCCCCGCCGTGCTCGGCGCGGGCTTGAAGGAACTCTACGACGAACGGCAGGAACTGCTGAGTTCGAAAGAGCAGGCGGTACCGTTGCTCGTCGCGACGCTGGTGTCGGCCGTCGTGGGCTACCTGTCGATCGCGTTTTTGCTTGGCTTCCTGAAGCGGTATAGCATGGTCGTCTTCGTCGCTTATCGGTTGATCCTCGGGGCGGTCATCCTCGGCCTGTGGTGGGCCGGCCGCATTCCGGCTGCGAATTGATTGCACCGGGGGAACTCCCCCGGTAGACTCCACTACCCCCACCGACCCGGAGCCTCTCCATGGATTTCTTCTCCCGCCGCGAATTCCTCGACCGCTCGGCGATCCTCACCGCCGCTCTGGCCGCCGGCACCCGAACGGTGTCCGCTTCCGAGGAGCCGCAATCTGTGAAGAAGGGTGGGGCGAACGATAAACTTCGCGTCGCCGTGATCGGCGTGCGCGGTCGTGGGATGAGCCACGTCAACGGGTTCGCCGCGAAGAACAACTGCGAAGTCGTCACGATCTGCGATTGCGACGAAGCGGTGATCAAACCGGCGCTCGCGGCCGTGGAGAAAGCGCAGAAGACGACACCGAAGTTCGAACAAGACATTCGCAAAGTCATGGAAGACAAGTCGATCGACATCGTCAGTATCGCCACGCCGAACCACTGGCACGCCCTCGCGGCGGTCTGGGCCATGCGCGCCGGCAAGCACGTCTACTGCGAAAAACCAGCCACGCACAACGTCCACGAAGGCCGGTTGATGGTGCAAGCGTCCCGCAAGTACAAGATGGTCTGCCAAGTCGGCACGCAGAGCCGCAGCACCACCGGCATGCGCGAAGCGATCCAGTACATCCACGACGGCAAGATCGGCAAAGTGAGCTTGGCCTACGGCACCTGCTACAAACCGCGCAAGAGCATCGGCAAGGTCGACGCCCCGACCGAACCACCGAAGTCGATGGACTACGACCTCTGGTGCGGGCCGGCGGCGAAACTCCCCGTGAAGCGGAAAGGCCTCCACTACGACTGGCATTGGACGTGGGAATATGGCAACGGCGACTACGGTAATCAAGGGGTCCACGAAGCGGACAAAGCCCGCTGGGGCCTGAACCTGCCGGGCCTGCCGACGAGCGTGCTGAGTGTCGGAGGCCGATTCGGTTACGTCGACGACGGCGAGACGCCGAACACCCTATTGAGCCTCTACGACTACGGCACCGCCCAGATGCTGTTCGAAGTCCGCGGCCTCGACACCAAAGACTACAAGGGCGCAAAGGTCGGCAACATCTGGTTCGGCGACAAAGGCTACGTGGTGTGCCCGAGCTACAGCAGCGGTATCGCTTATGATGGAGACGGGAAGAAAGTGCTCGAATTCAAGGGCGGCAGCGATCAGCAGCACTTCGACAACTTCGTGAAAGCCGTGCGCAGCGGGAAGAGCAGCGACCTGAACTGCGACGTGGAAGAGGGGCACCTGAGCGCCGCGCTCTGCCACCTCGGCAACATCAGCTACCGGCTCGGGCAGTCGGTGCCGCTGGGCGACATCACCTTCCGAGCCCGGAAACCATCGCTCGCCGAGGCGTTCGGTCGGATGAAGGAGCACCTGGCCGACAACAAGGTCGATGCAAAGGAAGCCAAGTGCCTCCTCGGCCGCACGCTGACCATCGACCCGAAGACGGAGAAATTCGTCGGCGGCGACGTGACCAAAGAGAACGCGATGCTCTTCCGCGAGTACCGCAAAGGATTCGACATCGTCGAAGCGGCGTGAACAGATTGCGATTGATCAGAGCCGGAAGCGTGAGCGACGTGTCTTCGAACGTCGCTCACGCTTCCGGCTCTGTTTTTATTGATAAAGCCCCAGATCGAGCGCCTCGGCCAGCTTCCAACGGCACCACCACGCCCCGCTGCGCCATTGGCAGTAGACCTTCGTTTGCGCCAGGGTGCCGGGGCGGGCGCTCGTGTCCGTGTCGGACAGCGGGATCTGCACTAGGAACACCTGCGACACCGGCACCGCCTCTTGGCCGTTTTCCCCGGCCGGTTTCACCGACAGCGGTCCGCCGCCTCGCTGGGTCAATTGAGGCGGTATTTTCTTCTCGTCCAAATCCGGCACCCGGAGCACCTTGCCGTCGTACACGCGGTCGGTCCGCCCCGGCACGTGGACGGCCACATCGAGCGTCCCCCTCTTGAGTAAGTCTTCTTTGATCAGCCGGTACTGCATCGGCGTCACCGGCAGTTTGACGATGAGCCGGCTCGGGTCGGACACCGTCATCAGCGGTGGGGCGTCGGTGAAGTTCGCGGAATACAGCCGGCCGATGTCGCTGGTCTTCGGAACGCCCATAACGTTCCCGTCGGCCGGGGCCCGCAACTCGCTGATGCGGGCGATTCGTTCGAACAGTTCCTTCACGGCGGTCTCGCCGTCGTGAATTCGGAGGCCGGAGGCCGTCGCCGATTTTTCGAGATCTTCCTTATTTCGACCCGTCTGCCGGCTCGCCTCTTCGCGATAGAGTTTTTCTTCCGACCGCACCCCGGCGAGTTCAGCCCGGAGTTTTGCCAGTTGATCGTTCAATTCTTTACTCTCGAACTTGGCCAATACGGCCCCCTGCTTCACGAACTCCCCCTCCTTGACGAGTACGGCGGTGAGGGTCGCTTGCTCGCTGAGGCCGACGGGTTTGGAAAAGTCCGGGTCGACGGCGATCAGGCCGGTTTCGCGCACCCGGCTGATCGGCAGCGGTAAGAACACGAATGCGACGAGCAGCGCGGCGAACACGGCCAGCGTGGTCTTGTAGCGTTTGGATTTCATGTCGGGGAGCCTTCCTCGTTGGCGGACGCTTTTGATCATTTTGTACGCCGGCATCACGAACATCGACGCCAGCGACAAGACCGCGAGCATCCGGCTGAGCACCTTGAGCTTGGGGTTCAAGAAGTCCGAGAGAAACCAGATCACGCCGAAGGTCACGACCCAGCGGTAGATCCAACTGCCGACGGCGTACGAAAAGAACAGCACCTTGCGGCCGCGGGCCATGTACGGTTCGGGCGGCCCATCGACCCCCAAGCAGACCTTGAGGAACAGGCCGTTGATGTAGCGGTTGGCGCGGTCCCGGAGGTTCGGGATTTCGAGCCAGTCCGCCAGCATGTAGTAGCCGTCGAAACGCATGAGCGGGTTCGCGTTGAACAGCACCGTGCTGACGCTGCAAAGCACCATGAGGCACATGGCAATGTTGTTCACCACCGGCAGGTGAGGCGTGTACCACCAGACGAACGTGCTCAACGAGGCGATCACGAGTTCGACGTAAATGCCGGCGAAGCTGATGACGATCCGCTTCCATTTGTCCGCGACGGTCCACGCGTCGGTCACGTTGGCGTAGAGCGCCGGCGACAGGCACATGAGCAGGATGCCCATCTCGTGGCACTCGCCCTTGAAGGCCTTGCAACTCAGACCGTGGCCGAACTCGTGGATGACCTTCACGATGCCCAGCGAGATCCACATGTACAAGACCGTCTGGTACGCGAAGAACTCTTGGTACTGCGGCATCTTGTCGTAGAAGGCCTGGAAGTGCAGGCCGACTTGCAAGAGCGCCGCGAACATGAGCATCAAGCTCAACGTCAGGAACGTCGGCGTGAAAATCCACCACAGGAAGCGGAACATCCACGTCAGCAAGCGATCGGGATCGAAGACGGGGATCTTGACATACAGGATGTTCGTGAAGGTTGCCAGCCGCTTCATGTTCCGTTGCTTGGCGCGGCGTTGGAAGAGGTGCGAGCCCGTCCCGGCGTGCTCGTGTTGCACGAGGCCGGCCGTGACCAACTGCCGGGCGAACGCTTCCAAGTCTTGGAATTCCAGCCGGTGCGGGCGGTATTCGTCCTCGAACTTCTTGCGGACATCCTCCATCGCGTGCCCGCCGTCGAACAGGCTGAAGACGAAATACTCTTGCTGGTTGAAGCGATAATAGCGTAGGCAGACGGGATCCTTGACTACGTGGAAACGCTTGCCTTCATAGCGCTGCTCCACATGCTGAAGATCGGGGCGGACCTTCAGCCGGACGAGCTTGCGCCGTTCCGCCGGCTTGTTAGAGTGCTTATCGTCCATCGCTCAATTTCGGATTGTGGTGCGGAATGATGGCGTCGCGACGGCCTGTTTTCGTTGGAGTTCAACCTTGAGGTTGTCTTCGTCGGGCCGAGTCTGCGGGGCTAGTCTGCGAATCGCTGTCGGGCTTCGCAGACTTGGCCCGACCTTCCAGGCACAACAGGACAACCTCAAGGTTGAACTCCAACGAAGAGAATCGGCTCGGTCTACTTCGGCTTGAACGGCGGCACGATTGTGTTCGGTAGCGTCCGCAGGGCGGGAACGACGAATGTCGCCGCGTCCGGCGCGGGGGCGTTCGCGCCGACTTGGACAACATCCCCTTCCGGCGGCTTCGCCCCGATGCCGGGGACGTTCAACTTCGGCGGGACGGGCACGGGCGCCGGCTTGGCGGGGATCGCGGCCGTCGGATCGATGATGATCGTCGCCGTGCCGCGGTCCTGAAGTTGATCGGCGACAATGCCGCCGGGGTTGTTCACCTCGACGCGAATTTGCGACGAGCGGGAGTCGACTTCCGTGATCGCCACGATCGTCCCCTGCCATTCGATGGCTTTGGCGACCGTCGCCAGCGACCAGAAATGCACGCCCCCGGCTTGGGTGCCGACGGCGATCCAATCGAAGGTGGCGTCCGGCGAGAACGCGGCGCAGGTCACCCCGGCCCGGCTCGGCGTCACGAGGCGACGGCGTTCCGAACCGCGCCCGGAGGAGCCGGACTTCGGCAGTTCCCAGAGTTGCAATTCGCCTTTGGTGTCCGAATCGCCGGCGGCGGTCAGTGCGTATTTGTCGTCCGGCGAAAACAGGGCCAAGCCCGAGAAGCGGAGGCCGCCGCCGTTTTGCAGCGTGCCGATCGTGCTTTTGTCGGCCAAGCCGATGATGTCCATGCGACCGGCGTCTTGATCGAAGAGCATCTTGCTGCCGTCGGTCGACAAGCCGAGGACGTCGACGGATCCGGAGCGGTGGTCGAGCAGGCCATTCGGGGCGAGCGCGGCCGCGTCGGCACCGACTTGATAGATGCGGGCGGTTTTATCCCGGGCGACCGTAATCAGCGTGCACTGCGGGGTGAAACGCAGCGACGTAATGTCGTCGAGGTGCTCGACGGGGAGGGCGTATTTCTTTTTCCGCGTTGGGACGTCCCAGATGAAGACGTCGCGGCCGGCGGCGGTGGCGAGGTACTTCGCGTCCGGGCTGAAGGCGACCGCGCTCACGCCGGAGCCGTGGCTCTCTTCAAATTCGGCGAGGGGCGTTTTGGGGATCGCGTCCGGCTTGGCGAGATCCCAAAGTCGGACTTTGCCATCGGTACTGCCGGTAGCGACGAGGTGCGTCGACGCGGCGAGGGCGCCGGTGGCCGCGACGCATTTGACGCCGACGCCCGACGGGTGTTGCAGCACTTGCTTTTGCTTGGCTTTGCCGGTGGCATCCCAGACGAGCACGGTCGAATCGAGCGAACTCGAGACGATCATCGGCCGGCCTTTGTGCGCGGTGAAGGCGACGCCGGTCACCTCTTGGCGGTGGCGAGCGGTGTACGGTTCCGGGCCGTAGGGGCGGATCGGTTCGACGACGGCTTTCATGCCGGCGCGGAGGCGGTCGGCGACTTCGCGGTCGATTTTGGCTTCGACGCGGAATCGCGAGGTGGCTTGCACCTCCATGATCGGTTCGCCCGCTTTCACGAATTCGCCGGCGTTCTTCAACAACTTCAAAATGCGACCGTCGATGGGGCTTTTCACGCCGTATTGTTGGAGCCGGCTGGTGGCGATGTCGACTTCCCCCGCGATCTTGGCCCGCTCTTTGAGCGAGGTGGCCATGCTCTCTTGGGCCCGGGCCAGCGCGGCGACGGTGTTGGCGAACTCGACGGGAGAGACCGAATTGGTCTTCGTGAGCGGTTCTTGCAGAGTGACGACTTGCTGTGCTTTTTCCACAACCACTTTTGAATACTCAATCGCCTTATCGAACGCCGTGAGTGAGGTCACGTTTGCTTCGCGCTGGATCAAAATCTGGCTTTCGTCGATGCGGACGAGCAATTGCCCCACGGCGATCGGCGAGGTGTCTTGCAACTTGCGGAAGAGCATCGTCTGGTCGCGCGGGTGCCGGATGATGGTCGGGTCGGCCGGATCGAAGGCGATGCCCATGGGCAACGGCGTGCCGATGATCTCGATGCGGCCGTCGACTTCCGCGGGCACTTGGATCTTCTGATCGAATTGGATAACCCCTTGCGGGGCGATGATCGGTTCCGCGGCCGTGTCGCGCGCCGCCGCTTGGGGCATCGGCAACTTCGCGAACAAGTCGGGACCGATCTCGACTTTGGCCACGGCATCGCCACCGGGCGGCCTGAGTTTGCCGTCGGACTTGCCGCAGGCGGAGACGGAAATGGCGAGTGCGCCCAGTAAGAGGGCCGGCGCGAG
>JANXTU010000183.1 GCA_025352235.1 Fimbriiglobus sp. | reverse complement strand
CTTCGGAACCCGCCGCAGAATGTGAGGATTCATCGGTGTTAGGGAGCTGCCTTCTTTCCGGCGGCGGGTTCCGAAGACTCCACCCGCCCTACGGGATCTGTCCGATTCCAACAAACTCCAAGAATCGTTGCTACACCCGAGGGACGTGTGTCGCCCGTGGGATTGAACTGGAGTGAGTTTCGCTCGCTGACACTGGGGGCTCACGTCGCCCCGCTCCGAAGACCGCCTCCAAGAATCGTTGCTATACCGAACGGACGCGAACGCGACCGCCGAGGCCAATCCAGATCCAATCGCCAGTTTTGAAATTCACCCGCCCGATGGGGCCGACTCCCAACTCCAAAAACTCCAAGAGACTGTGGCACCCGAAATCGGACGGAACTCCATGCGGCGCTAGGTCGTTCCGAAAGTCGGACGTCATTCCACGATTGGGTGGGTGGGTTGACGCCGGAATGACGACTCCAAGAATCGTGGCCGCCCCTGATCGGGAATCCGTCCCCGAAATGCCGAACGGCCCGTGGGGTTGTCCCACGGGCCGCGGCGATTGTTTCTTTCAGCTCGATCCTAGTTCCCGCTGCGGCCGGAGATGCCGCCCTCTTGGGTTTGGATCTGCTCTTCTTCGCTCGTGATGATGATCCGCGGCGTGACCATGATCATGATGTGCCGGGTCTCCCGACCGATGCCGGTGTTCCGGAACAACCGATTCAGGTACGGGATTTGGCTGACCACGGGCGGCCCGAATTCGTTGCGGCCTTCTTCGAGGGTCTTCAATCCGCCGAGCAGGACCGTCCCGCCGTCCGGCACCGCCACCGTGGTTTGCACGGTGATGCTGGTGAACGACGGCTGTTGGAAGAACTGCGTGAACGGGATCGGCTGGCCCTGCGAGCCGCCTTCGAACACCGGCGTGATGAACGCCGTGACCGGGAAGAGCGGCACCGTAGCGCTGGCGAGGGCCGAAAGCTGCGGAGCCAAGTTCAACCGCACGTAACGGCGGTCGGCGGAGACGACGGCTTGCACCGTGACGCTGACCCCTTGGCCGCCCCCGAGACCGGCCCCTTGCCCGATCGGCAGCGGCGTGTTCTGCGGGATGTACACGAACTGCCCGCCGACGTTGATGATCTGCAGGCCGAGCGTGAAGTACGCCAAGTCGCTCACCGACACCGTCGACGTCTGGCCGTTGAACAGCGTGATCTTCGGAGCTTGCATGACGTTGACCCGGCGATCCCCGGCGGACGCTTCGAGGAACAGGAACACTTGGATGTCGTTGAGGAACGCCAGGCCGAGGTTCAAGCCGCCGTTGCCGTTACCCGGGTAGCCGCCGAACGGAGGCACCGAGAACCCGTAGGTGTTCGGGCGAACCGGGACGTTGAGATCGGAGGTGAAGCCCCCGGCCGCGGGGTTGTACCCGACGGTCCCTTTGCCGACGTTGTTGTTGATGAACGGCTCCGGGCGGAAGGCCCCGGTCGTCAGCCCGGACTCAAAGCTGGCGCTGTTGTGGGTCTTGACGTTCATCTGGAAGTCGACGCCGATCCGCTCGTAGAAGCTTTCCGTGAGCGAGATGACGCGGATTTCGACGGCCACCGACAGGTCTTGCAACCGGCGGAGCGATTCGAGCAAGTCTTGGACTTCTTTGATGACATCGGCCGTCTGGTTGACGACAAGCGCCCCGCCGATGTCGTAGTAAGCGATACGGCCGGTGCCGCCGAGGTCTTCCCACGTGTACGGCCGGACCATCCCGGTGATCAGCCGCTTGAGCTGCTCGGAGTGGTTCGCCTTGTTCGGGGCGAGGAACGCGCCCGGCGAGAGCGAACTCGGTTGGACGCCGCCCGGTTGGTTGTCGAGGGTGCCGGCCGGTTGGCCGAAGCCTTTGGTGTTGCTCCACGCACCCGCGGCGCCGTCGCTGACCAGTTGCCCGGCCCCGAGGCCGTTCTTCGGTGTGCTGAGGCTGCTCGTGCCTTTGACGTCGGCCATCCAAGGCATCGAGGGCGTCTGCTGCCGTTCGAGGGCCTTGCTGAGCGAGGCGTGTTCGGGCAGGGCGAAGTCGGGGATCGGGATGACCAGATCCATGACCGAGAAGACTTTGGTCTGCAACCGACCCTTGGCCTTCTTCATCGAGGTGACGCGGACGACGTCGTGCTCCACCACGAATTGCAGGCCCGACTTCTCCAAGATCACTTGCAGGATGTTCCGCAGCGAGATCGGCTGGACGATCGCTTCGCTGACGAGGACTTTGTCGAGGTCGATGTTCAGATCGACGAGGGCCGGATCGTCCACGACGATGTTCATCGTCGCGGTCTTGGCGAACTCGCGGATCGCGTCCCGCAGCGAGACGTTCTCGAACGTGATCGTCATCGGCTTTTCGAGCTTCAGTTCGATCTGCCGTTCGATCGGCGTGCGGCTCTTGATGTACAGTTCGTCGCCCGTGCCGCGGTTAAGGTTGTTGCGGGACGTTTTGAGTGCCAGGGCGACGGGATTCGTCGCATCGACATACGGCCCTTGCGTTTCCCCGTCGCGGAACGAGTCGACGTTGAACTGCTCTTTGTCCGACTTCAACTGCTTGGCGTCGGCGACGCGGCGGTTGTTCTTGGCCAGTTCGTAGATCAGCGCGATGGTCGGGTTTTCCGGGTCGAGCTGCTTGGTTTGCAGGGCGAGCGACTCCGCTTCGCGGTACTTCTGCGACTTCAACAGACCGTTGACCTGCTGGACGCGTTTGGCGATCTCGTCTTGCTTCTGCTGCTCGGCGGCCGACTTCGTGACGACGCGGTCGCGCTGGTCGCGTTTGTCCTTGGCTTCCTTCGTGTAGAAGTCCATCTGCCGCTTCATGATCCGGAACGTGTCGAGCCGACGCTCGGCGGGTCCGGCGAGCAGCGTCTGGCGGGCGCTCGAGAGCTTCGAGGTTTTGACCTTGTTCACGAAGTCGGTGAGCGTCGTGATGGCGACGTCGGTCTCGCCTTTCTTGAACGCGTCGATCGCTTGCGATTCGGCTTGGAGGCCTTCCGAGCGGAGTTGCTGGAACTCCACGTCGGTGAGGGCCTTCATTTGATCGGCGAGGTTGGCCGTCGGGGTC
>JANXTU010000580.1 GCA_025352235.1 Fimbriiglobus sp. | reverse complement strand
GCAGTCCCCGCATGACCAAGGAACTCCAGACGCGAGGGGTGGATTGCTCCGAGAACTGGGTGGCGAAGGTGATGAAACACGCAGAGATTCGTGCGAAATCGGCGAAACGCTGGATCCGCACCACCGATTCGAATCATCGCTGGCCGGTGGCCGAGAACGTGCTCGATCGCCACGTCACCGCCACCAAGCCCAACGCCGCCTGGGTCACGGATATCACGGACATCCCAACGGGGACGGGCTGGCTCGATCTGGCCCTCGTGGCGGATTTGTTTTCTCGGCGGATCGTCGGGTGGTCGATGGACATCACGATGACGAGTCGATTGGTGGTGGATGCGTTGACCCTGGCGCTCGGCCGACGGGACGTGACGCCGGGCCTGATCGTGCATTCGGATCGGGGCAGCCAGTATTGCAGCGAGCACTATACCAACGCGAATTGGCCCGGCATGGACTGGTGCCGAGCATGAGCCGTCGGGCCAATTGCTGGGACAACGCTGTGGCCGAGAGCACCTTCGGCCGACTGAAGGTGGAACTGACACACCAGTGTCGCTATGCCGACCCCGAGGAGGCCAAGTCCAGCCTGTTTGAGTACGTCGAAGGATTCTGGAACCGCGAACGTCGCCACTCCACGCTCGGCTACCTCAGCCCAGACGAGTACGAACGATCGCATCACCCCGATACTCGCTAAAACCCTGTCCACTTTCCGTGGGGAAGATCAATCTGCAACTGGCGACGGAAACGGATCACTACGCCCGCTACGTCCTCTCGAAATTGCTCGATTCCCTCGAACGCCCCTACAAAGTCGGCCTCCCCGAAACCGGATTGAAGCGGCTCGCGCGGGGCGTGCTGGACGCCATCGATGTCATTCCCGCCGAGGCGCGCCAGAAGCTCTGCGAAGATTTGCTCGAACCGGCCGAAGTGGAAGAACTCGTCCACCGGCTCGCGTATTTGGCCGTCCAAGTTCCGGGATTTCAGGGCGTCGACATCAACGTGATCCGCGCGCTGCTGTTCACGCTCGCGAACGACGCCCGGATCCACGCGGCGGTGATCCAGTGGCTCCGCTGCGAAGACCTGTCGCGGCGGGACCGCGAACTCCTTGGCGATCTGGTTCCCCGACCCCAGCCGGAGATGCCGGCGCAGACGATCCACACTCTGGGCCGGCTGATGCATTCGGTCGGAGGCGCCGCATTCGTCCTCTTGGTGGATGAGATGGAATCGACCTACGACCGGGACACCGACAAAGGCGAGCCCGGTGCCTCCCTGCGATCCGCCGTGAACACCTTGGTCGAAATCGCGGATTCGGTGCCGAACGCGATCATCGTCCTCGGCTGCATCCACACGATCTTCAACGATATCAAGCAGCGACTCCCCCACACGAAGCTCGATCGGCTCCTCCGCGACCCGGAGCCGATCCTCTTGGGGATGTTCCCGGCGCCGAACGAAATCGAAGCCCTGCTCGCGCTCCGGCTGGAAGCGATTTTCCGCGCCGCGGGAGTCGAGCCCGATACCGCCAATCGAATCGCCCCGTTCTCGAAAGCCGACCTGGACGGTCTGGCCGGGTTCCGGGTACGGGACATCTTGGACAATCTGCGGAAGCACCGCGAGTCGTGCATGCTGGCCGGCGCTTGGGTCACTCCGCGATGGAGTTCCGCCGCAACGCTACCGCTCCCGGCTTCCACCGCGTGGCCGCAGCGGTGGAACGATTACCTCGCGGATTTCAAAGCGCCCCCTCTGGACGAGGAGCCGCAACTCGCCGAGTTGTTGAGCTTCGCCGTGAAAACGGTTTCGGAAGAATATCCGCCCGGCGGGGCCTTCTCCGCAGACCGCGACGATCGCTTTGTCGACGTGCGGCTGCCGGGCTCCGGTACCGCCGCCGATCGGCTCTTTCTGGCCGTCTGCAACAAGAGCACGCGCGGGGGCGGACTCGGGAACCAAATCAAGCAGGTCGCCGCCAGGACCGGAGACCTCCCCGCGATCCTCATCCGCTCGACCGACTTTCCGAAGGATGCAAAGCAGGTCGTCGCCAAGGAAATCGCGAAGCTCGTGGCGCCGGTCGGGAAGGGAAAACGAGTCGTGGTCGCCGACGCCGACTGGCGCGCGTTCTCCGCATTCCGCGAATTCCACACGCGGCACGGAAGCGCCGACGGCTTCGTCGAATGGCAGCGAGCCGACCGCCCGCTGTCGGGACTCACGGCCCTCCGGGCCATCCTGAGTCTCGACACCCGCAAGCTCGAAGCGCCCGTCGCCGCGACCGCAGCTCCGAAACCGCCGCCGGTCATCGAATCGGATCCGATTTCCTCGCTCTCCGCCCCCACCGAACGGCCGGCGTCTTCCCCCGGGCGCGAGGACGTCATCCACTTGGGTCGCACTCGGGCCAACACGCCGGTCGACGTGGAAATGACTCCGGGCGATTTTTGCCGCCACGCCGCATTCCTCGGCGGGTCGGGGAGCGGTAAGACGACGGCCGCGCTCACCGTCATCGAACAGCTGCTGATGCAGGGCGTTCCGGCGGTCCTGCTCGATCGGAAGGGGGACCTCTGCCGATACGCGGATCCCGAAGCGTGGGGCGAAATCGAACCGGATGCCGACCGGGCCGCGCGCCGGACGCTCTTCCGAAAATCGGTCGATGCGGTCGTTTACACGCCCGGCTCCGACAAGGGCCGCCCGCTGCGGATCCCCGTCGTCCCGGACCTAGCGGGCCTCACGACGGCCGACGTCGAACAGATGGCGCAAGCCGCCGCCGCGGGGCTGACGCAGATGATGGGTTACAACCAGAAATCGCCCGATCCTAAGACGGTGATTTTGCAGAAGGCCATCGAGGTGCTGGGGCGATCAGGCACCGGGCCCGTCACCGTGAAGGCGCTCCATCAACTCGTCTCGGACATGGACGAGTCCCTGACGAACGAGACCGACGGCTACGAAGAGAAGCACTTCAAAAAGCTCGGCCAGGATCTCCTGACGCTCGCTCACATGCACCGCCGCCTGCTCGAAGGGGGCGAGCCGCTCGATGTCGATTCTCTGCTCGGGCGCGGATCGAATGCCGCGACGGGACGGACCCGGCTGACGGTCGTCAACACGCAGTTCCTCGGCGACGATGCGACGATCGATTTCTGGGTCGCGCAGTTCCTGCTCTGCGTCGACCGCTGGCGGGCCAAGTCGCCCTCCACCGCGCTCCAGGCCGTATTCTTCTTCGACGAAGCCGACAAATACCTGCCCGCCGTCGGCAAGCCGGCCACAAAATCGCCGATGGAGGGGCTGTTGAAGCGGGCGCGCTCCGCCGGGGTCGGTATCTTCCTGGCCACGCAGAGCCCGGGTGATCTCGACTACAAGTGCCGCGATCAGGTGCTGACGTGGCTCATCGGTCGGGTGAAGGAACCTGTGGCGATCGCCAAATTGAAACCGATGCTCGACCGGAAGCCGGACGCCGCGGAGAAACTCGCGGGGCAGACGGCGGGGGAGTTCTACCTCGTCCGCGAGTCGGGGGTGAATCCGATCCGGGTCACGCTCAACCTCGTGCCGACCGAGCAGCTACCGGAGGATCGCATCCTGGCACTCGCTCGGACCGGGTAACAAAGGGCCGGGATCCGACGGGATAGGAACGCTCTCGCGACAGAATCCGAGGGTCTGGCAAATCTTTCGGGCGCACGGGAGTCGTGGTCCCATTCGGGGGTCTTGTCACGGCAACCCCTTGACCCGGCTTGACGGAAGCCAACTGCGCCGATTCTTCCAACGGAAGGGGTGACACCCCCCGCTGGAAGCATTTAAAAGAATTGGAAGAATCGGAAGTCCGTTGAGAACCTCGGCCGACGGACCAATCCTGACAAGGACTTGCGGCGATTCCACATCGAGTAAAAATCGATGGAAAAGGCGTCCGTGTTGGAAGAATCCCAGTTGGACGAATCGACGTTCGCGATGGCCGGACGATGGTGTTTGGCCACTCCGAAGCGTTGGAGAGGGGGCCGGGGGTGAGGTCTCCGTTGGAAGTTCCGACACGACAATAGTTGCCAGAAAGATTTGCCACACCGCAATCCGACCGGACGACGGGAATAGTAAGGATCCGACGGGCGGGATCGGTATCATGGCGAGTTCCACGCTGGCCAAAGCGTCCGCTATTCAGTCCGCTGCGAGGATGCGATTGGAGAGGCCACGGCGAAAACCGGCTCCGACTGGATCGCCGCAACAGATCCGTGGGATCGCGCGGACGCCGAAGCGAGACGATCCGAGGGAGACAGTATGGCCGGCAAGACGAAGATGAAGGTCGAATCGCCCGCATCCGCACAGGGGCTGTCGAAGGAGGCGGTGGCGCTGTTGCTCCTCGAAAAGATCTTTGCAAAGGTCGAGACCGCCGAGAAACCGACGGTCGAATGGTTCCTCACCCTGTACGTGCAGTGCCTCCGGGCCACGGCTGGACTCCCCCTCGAAGAA
>JANXTU010000545.1 GCA_025352235.1 Fimbriiglobus sp. | reverse complement strand
CCGGACGACGTTGCCCGACGGCACGATCATTATGGGCGATTCGTTATTGGAACCGGGCGATCTGGAGAGGCAGCAAGAGGAAGAAGATCGATTCATCCAATTCAGCACAACGCGGCCCGAGACGATGCTCGGCGACACGGCCCTCTGCGTGCATCCGCACGACTGGCGTTACAGGCACCTCATCGGCAATAAGGTGTTGCAGCCGCATACCGGTCGGGAAATCCCGATCATCGCCGATGGGCTGCTCGCCGACCCGGAACTCGGCACCGGCTGCGTGAAAGTGACCCCCGCCCACGACCCGAACGACTACGCCTGCTGGCAGCGGAACCCCGAGATCGGCATCATCAACATCCTCAATCCGGATGGCACCATCGCCGCCGGGTTCGGCGAGTACAGCGGCCTCGACCGCGCCAAGGCCCGCGCCGCCGTCGTGGCGAGGATGGAGGAACTCGGCCAGTTCATCGATAAGCAGGACCGCGACATCCCCCTCCCCTACAGCGACCGCAGCAAGACGCCGATCGAGCCGTTCCTGAGCGATCAGTGGTTCATTCGAATGGGGAGTGCGGAGTGCGGAGTGCGGAGTGAAGAAAAAGCAAATCCCGAACTCGCTCAGTTGGCCATCGATGCCGTGACGAGCGGCAAGGTGAAGTTCCACCCCGAGCGCTACGCGAAGACCTACCTCGACTGGCTCGGCGAGAAACGCGACTGGTGCATAAGCCGCCAACTGTGGTGGGGCCATCGCATCCCGGTGTGGCATGCACGGATCACTTGCAAAACGCCGCACGAGGTTGTCGCATCGTTCTTCCAAGATGGTCTGATCGAAGATATCGACCTCGGCATTTTCAAAGACGCAGCAGCCTGCAATGTGATCCGAAGTTCGGATGGTGAGCTGATACGTGACTTCGTGGCTGAAGCTGAACGCGTTGACAAACTCGTGCGTGAGCATGAAGACCAAGACACCGCCGATTTGATGCTGCCGGAACCCGTTTCATATGACGTGTACGTTTGCTGCATGTCTGATGAGTGGGCTAACAAGCACATTCCACCCAGCTTCACGCATGACCCCGACGTCCTCGACACTTGGTTCTCCTCCGCGCTCTGGCCGCACTCCACGCTCGGTTGGCCGGAGCAAACCCCCGAACTGGAGAAGTACTACCCGACCTCCACGCTCTGCACCTCGCGGGACATCATCAGCCTGTGGGTCGCCCGCATGGTGCTCACGGGGCTGTACAACGTCGGCGAAGTGCCGTTCCGCCAAGTCTACATCCACCCGGCGCTGCAGGATGGGTTCGGCGAGCGCATGTCGAAGACCAAGGGCAACGGCCTCGATCCGCTCGACATCATCGATCTCTACGGCACCGATGCCATGCGATACGGTATGGCCGCAATCGCCACCGAGACGCAGGACAGCCGCCTGCCGGTGGTGAACGTCTGCCCGCACTGCGGCACCCAGATCCCGGTGAAGCAGGAGCACATGTACATGCGGACGAAGAAGCTCGCCTGCCCGCAGTGCAAGCAGCCCTTCCGCCCCGGCGGCCCCTGGCCGAGCGACGACCCGGAACTGAAGACCGCGAAGCAGGCCAGCGACCGCTTCGAAGTCGGTCGGAACTTCGCGAACAAAATGTGGAACGCCACGCGGTTCATCCTCATGAACCTCGAAGGCTACACCCCCGCCCCGCTCGTGGTCGCCGAACTCCCGATTGAGGATCGCTGGATCGTGTCGCGGCTGGCGACGACGGCGCAAGCGATGACGGCGGCGCTCGAAGGCTTCCGCTTCGCCGAGGCCGCGCGGCTCATCTACGAGTTCACCTGGACGGAGTTCTGCGACTGGTACATCGAGATGAGCAAGGCCCGCCGGAGCGATCCGACCTGCCAGCGCGTGCTCGTCGGCGTGCTCGACGGCATCCTCCGGCTGGTGCATCCGATCATGCCGTTCTTGGCCGAGAGTCTGTGGGAGTACCTGCGCGAAGCGGCCCCCGTGCGCGGCTTCCCGACGCCGACGGAAGCCGAGGAGAGCGTCTGCATCGCGAAGTGGCCGGAGTTGGATGCGCTCATCGACGATTCGACCGAAGTCAGCATCGCGCGGATGCAGGAGTTGATCCGCGGCATCCGCGAGATCCGTAACCGCTATCAGGTCGAAGACAAAACGATGCTCGACCTCACGGTGAAGTGCAGCGCCGAAGTGGCGGCGGAATTTACTGCGCTGCAGCCGTTCATCGTGCAACTCGGGAAGATTTCGACGGCGACCTTCGGCCCGGCGGTCGTGAAGCCGAAACAATCGGGGAGCGTGATCACCGAAGCCTTCGAGGCGTCGGTGAATCTGGAAGGGTTGATCGACCTCGCGGTGGAAACGAAGCGCACCGAGAAGCTGACGGC